>VFZW01000028.1 GCA_016871055.1 Acidobacteriota bacterium | reverse complement strand
GCGACGACTTTACGCGGCGGCGATTGGCTCCGTGTGGCGCCGGCTTCGGGAACGAGCGCGGCAAACAGCCTTTCGGTTCCAGCCGTCGACGTGACTGTTGTCCCTCGCACCCTGGCGCCAGGCGAATACCAGGGCCAAATAGAATTCGTATCGCCCGGCGCGGTCAACTCACCGCAACGAGTGACAGTCACTCTGCAAGTGCTTCCGCCCGGATCCTCTCCCGGCCCCGAACTCAGCGCTTCCGGCCTTATCTTCACCTCGTTCGCTGGCGACGACACTCCCTCGCAGAACGTTTTGGTTTCCAACCCCAGCACCGCTCAAGCGCAGTATGCGTCCGGCCGGCTGACGTTTGACGGCGCCAACTGGCTCAGCCATGCACCGTTGTCGGCCTCGATCGCACCGGAAGCGCCGGGCCGGATTGTCGTCGCGCCGGACGTCTCCCGGCTCGCCGCGGGTGTTTACCGGGGCGCAATCACACTGCAGTTCTTCGAGGGCGCCATCCGCACGATCAACGTTTTAAATCTTGTCGTCGGCGCGGAATTCCGAACCTCCGCCAACGGTCGCGGCGCCTCGTGCAATCCGGCCCGCTTGCTTCCGCAATGGGCGGCGCCTCGCGATAACACAACGGTTACGCTAGCCACCGCCGCGAGCCTACAGGTCAAAGTGATCGACGATTGCGGTCAGCCTCTGATACAAAATGGCACCGTCGTCGCGCGATTCTCCAATGGCGATCCGCCCGTTCCAATGGTCCACACCGGTAACGGAGTCTGGTCGGCGACCTGGCTTCCCGTGCGCTCCGGCGCGACAAGAGTAACCGCCGTCGCGGTGTTGGCGCGCGGAACAAACATCGTCGCGGCCACAAGCGACCTGAACGCCAACGTGCAGGCCGGCGGCTCTTCGCCGGTTGTCGCGAAAGGGGCGGTCCTCAACGCCGCCAGTTTCATCGCGGACGCTCCGATCGCCCCCGGATCGCTTGTATCGATCTTCGGCGAACGCCTCGCGCAATCGCAGCAACTCGCGGGCGGCGCCTCGCTTTCCAATCAACTCGGCGGCACCGAGGTCCTGCTGGCCGGCCGCAACCTGCCGCTGCGCTTTGTCAGCCCCGGCCAAATCAACGCCCAGATCCCCTACGATCTCACAGTCAACACCGAGCATCAGATCATCGTCCGCCAAGGCGAACGAATCAGCGTGCCCGAGTCGATAACCGTAGCCGCCGCGCAGCCCGCCATCTTCACGGTTGACCTGTCCGGCAAAGGCCAAGGAGCCATTCTCTGGTTCCGGTCGAATGGGGAATCTGCGCTCGCGGCGCCGGCCTCGCCCGCCCGCGCGGGCGATGTGCTGGTCGCCTACGCAACCGGACTCGGACTCGTTACCCCGAATGTTCAACCGGGTCAACCCGCACCCTCGTCGCCACTCGCACAAACCTCGGAAACCGTCGAAGTCACCGTCGGCGATCAACCCGCCTCCGTCCAGTTCGCCGGGCTTTCTCCGGGCTTCGCCGGGCTCTATCAAGTCAATTTCAGCGTGCCCGAACAAGCCCGCAAGGGCCAGGAAGTCTCCGTCAGACTCAACGTCGCCGGACAGTCCAGCAACTCCGTCACGATCGCTATTGAATAGGAACCGGAGGCGGAGCCGCCGCACCAAACCGTTCGCTCCACCGAATCCGTCCGGTCGCCTGCATCACGACAAACAAGGTCGCGATCGACCCGATCGTCACCGCCAACCCCGTGAAACCGCGGAAGAAGAAAGCGTAGGAGAACAACACCAGGTACACAATCTGCGCCGCCGCTACTTCTCGAAAGGCGAATCTCGGTCCTACGACAAGCCGCATATAGCTCGCAACCAGTCCCACCGATACGACCGACGCAATCAGGAACGACGCGTGGATATCGAAGTGATCGACCATGTAGGCCAGCAGCAGATGAAAGGCAAAGAACGCCGCGGCCAGGAAAAAGTAGTTCATCGGATGCAGATCGATCCCGCGCAGCGTCGTGATGATGAACATGAGGAAAAAGAAGAAGAACAGCGACACCGGAGCAAAGAAACTGATCTCGGCGGCCAGCGGACCCGGTTGCAACTTCTCGGGCATCGTCATCGCAATTCGGAAACCCGAGAGCAGGTTGGTGTACTTCCAATCCAACTCCCAGCCCGAGTTGTTGCGCCGTTTCGCCGTCGGCGCCAGAGTGTCGTCCGGAAAATCGATGTCGGTGAAGTTGGTAGCCATGCGAAGCTGAAAATCCTTCACCGCGTTTACCTTCTCGCCAAAGTTGTAGCGCCATTGCGACAACCCTTGCGACTTATAACTGAAGCCAACGCGAACGCCCTCAAGCGCCGCCAGCGGAACATCGACACTGACAACATTGCCCGCCACCGTAACGTGTCTTTGCTCGCCGTTTACGGTTACCGTCAGCCCGTCATAGACCGCCTTTTCGCCGGGCAACACAAAAACGACAGACAGACGGTGCGGCCCCGCCATGTCGGGATTTCGAAAACCGTATTCACCGGCGAACGCGACGGTATAGGTGCGATACCAGAGCAGGCCCTTCTTTCGATGATCGAGGTCCAACTTTACATCGATCTTGCTCGATGACACCGGAACGGGGACTTGCAAGTCGCGCTTGCGCCGAATCACGCGCGTTTGGTTGTTCTCGACAACGGTCTCTTCGTACTCCGCTTCCGTGGTGTAGTTGGCGTGTGGCGCAGCCTGATTTTGCTCCGCCCCCCCCCAAATCGATTGAAACCGCGACACCATCCGCGCGTCACTGAAATGTGTCCGCTTGTGAATGGTCCCGCCGAGGATCATCCAGGCGAGCGATGTCCCAATGAAAATTGTGCAAATTGCCAGTATTTTTCCGATCACGCTCCCAGCTTGCCATCTATACTATCAGTTGTCACGTACTTTGTGATATAAAGTTAGGAACGAAAGCAACCACGCTCTCGTAGAAGCTCATCGATGAACGATCTGCGCTACGCCCTCCGTCTGATCCGCCAACATCCCTGGTTTTCGTTCGCCATCATCGCCACAATCGCGCTCGGCATCGGCGTCAACACGACGGTGTTTACACTCGTCAACGCGGTCCTGTTCAAACCGCTTCCCTTCTCCGGCGGCGACCGCCTCGTCCTCGTCGCGGCATCACAACCGTCCCAAGGACGCCAGTTCTTCCCGGTCTCGTATCCCGACATCGCGGACATCCGTCAGAACGCCGCGGCGCTCGAACGCGTCGAAGCCTTCTCGCAATCGGCATTCGTTATTTCCGAACAAGGCAACCCGCCCGACCGCGTCTCCGGCGCGCGAATCACACCCGGCCTGTTCGCGATGCTCGAAGTACAGCCTGTCCTTGGACGCACCTTCACCGAAGGCGACGCCAAGGCCGGCGCCCCCGTCGTGGTTCTGCTCAGCCACGGCGTGTGGAAAGACCGGTACGCGCTCGACAAAAACGTCGTCGGCCGCCAAGTCCGCTTGAACGAAACGCCGGCGACAATCATCGGTGTCATGCCCGACGGTTTCAAATTCCCGAACAACGAAGCCGCCTGGACTCTCGCGCTCCCCGGCGAGCGCGCCGAGAACCGCGCCGCGCGCGATTTCACGATCGTCGCCAAGCGAATACCGGGCGCTTCGCAGGCCGAGACCCAAGCGCAGCTCGAGGTCGTCGCCCAAAGGCTAGCCCAACAGCATCCGGCATCCCACAACGACATAAGCCTTCGCGTCCAAACGTTTCACCAGGCCATGAACGGCGGGCCGATCCGCCTTGTCTTTCTGCTCATGCTCGGCGCGGTCGGATTCGTTCTGTTGATTGCCTGCGCCAATGTCGCCAATATGCTGCTCAGCCGCGCGATCGGCCGCGGCCGCGAGATGTCGATCCGCACCGCGCTTGGCGCGTCTCGCCGGCGAGTGATCCGTCAACTGCTCACCGAATGCGTCGTCCTGTCGATGATCGGCAGCCTCGCCGGTCTCGTGTTCGCCGCCGGCGGCGTAACCTGGTTCGCCAACGCCGTTTCGAACGTCGGCAAGCCCTACTGGATTACGTTTGAAATGGACTGGGTTGTGCTCGGCTATTTCACGGCAGTCAGCGTCCTCGCGGGCCTGATCTTTGGACTCGCCCCTGCGCTGCAGGCCGCGCGCGTCGATATCAACGAGTCTCTCAAAGACGGCGCGCGCGGTTCCGACGGCCGGCGCGGTGGCTACCTGTCCTTTGCTCTCGTCGTCTTTCAGTTCGCCCTCGCGGTTGTTCTCTTGTGCGGCGCCGGCCTAATGGTTCGCAGCTTCCTTCATGCTTATAACGAATACGCGAACATCCCCGCCGCGGAAATCCAACTCGCGCGCGTCGGCCTGCCGCAATCCCGCTACGCCACGCCAGAGCTCCGCCGGGGCTTTCACGAAAAACTCTATCCACGCCTTCGCGCGCTGCCGGGAGTTCAATCGGTCTCGCAGACATCGAATCCGATCGGCGGGGGCGCTAACGGCTGGCGCGTCGAAGTCCCGGGCCAAACCGTCACAACCAATGGACAACGCCCCGCTGCGTCGGTTCTTATCGTCGGCGCCGGCTACCTAAAGACCCTCGGTATGGCGCTCCTGCGCGGTCGCGAGTTCGACGAGAACGACGGCGGCGAGGGCAAGGAATTCGCCGTCGTCACCCAAGCCTTCGCGTCGAAGTTCTTCCCCGGCGAAGACGCCATCGGCAAGCGAATCCGTTTCCACGCCGCCAACCAGCCAAAGGCCTGGATGACCATCATCGGCATCGCGCCGGAATTCCGCCAGTTCGGCGGTCCTGCCTCGGCGCCGCAGGATCCGCTCGCCTTCGTCCCCTACCGCTTCGAACCGCAAAGCGGTTCGTTCCTCACGATTCGCGGGCAAATCACCGCGGCCGCCATTCGCGCCGAAGTCGCGCGGCTCGACGGCGAACTGCCGGTTTCCAACACCGAAACGCTTGCCGAATTCTTTGAACGCAGCAACTGGCATTTGCGCGTCTTCGGAACGTTGTTCTCTGTCTTCGCGATGCTCGCGCTGGGCATGGCCGCGATGGGCATCTACGCCGTGATCGCGCACTCGATCGGCCGGCGTACCAAGGAAATCGGAGTGCGGCTCGCGCTCGGCGCGGATCGCTGGACCATCCTCCGCCTCGTCGCGGGCCGAGGACTTCTGCAACTCGGTCTCGGCGTGTCGATCGGCCTCGCGGGCGCGATCTTCGGCTGTCGCCTGATGGGCCCGCTACTCCAGGGCGTTTCGCCGAACGATCCGCTGACGTTCGGAATCGTCATCACGGGTTTACTAACAGCCGGTCTATCCGCCTGCGCCATCCCCTCCCGCAAAGCAGCCGCGCTCGACCCACTGTCGGCGCTGCGCTACGAGTAGAAGATATCCCGAACCGCTATAGAGACGCCCAGCGCGCGGGACTCGACGAGGCCATCGACGTCATAGACCGCCGACTGCCCGCCGGCCGTCACGACCTTAACAGTCTCCCGCTTCGGATCGACGAGCCAAAACTCCTGGCCGCCGTTGCGAAGACACACCGATTCCCGGTCGAGCATTTCCGACGCGGTGTTAGTCGGCGACAGCACCTCAATCACTACATCCGGAACACCGGTATGGTAATCGTCATCGGCAGTGGCTGCCCAGCGAGCTTGATCGAAGACAGCAACGTCGGCGACCCAAACCTCGTGCTCCCGCAACGGACGGAAAGGGAATTCGACAGCGGCGCCGTACGCAGAACCTCCGAGGCGCCGCAGGAGTAAGCCCAGCAAGCCAATCTGCACTCTAGTGTGCAACTTCTTCACAGGCGGCATCTCGAACAACTCGCCATGGTGCAACTCCAGCCGCACGCCTCCGCGAGGCTGCGGCAACGCCTCAAATTCGGCCACGGTGAGAAGAGCGCTCGTAACGGCCATACTCGTAGCGTACTCCTCTAGAACGCCAGCCGCAGCCCCATCTGGATCACCCGCGCCCCTCCCGCCCCCGTAATCTCCCCGAAGTTGAGCGCCGTGACATTGCCATTGGGCGCGCCGAATTGCGGCGTGTTGAACGCGTTGAACCACTCCGCGCGGAATTGCACCGTCATCCGTTCTTTAATCACCTGCGTGCGGCTCATGTTGATGTCGAACGTCTTGATCCCCGGAACGCGCAGCTGGGGCTGCGTCCGCGAGTCGTTACCGATCGAATACGTCGGCGCGGGAATAAACGCGGTCGTGTCAAACCACCGGCCGAGCGTGCGCTCGCCGTCCGGCAGCACCGGATTCTTCAGTCGAATCGCCGTCGCGCTGATGCCCGGAACTCGCGTGTTATTCGGCCCGGTGATCACCATCGGCAATCCGCGGCTGAGCGTCGTCACGCCACTCAACTGCCAACGGCCGAGCAAGTGGCTCACAACGCCGCTCTTGGCAAACTGTTTCCCCGGCCCGAACGGCAGTTCGTAAATGTAGTTCATGATGAAGTGTTGCGGCCGGTCCTCTTCGCCCGTCGATCGCGACAGTCCGAGATTGTTCGGATCGATAAACGTCGATCGCCCGCCGAACCGCTCCTGCACATTGTCGATCTGCTTCGATCCCGTGAAGGAAGCCTGGAAACTCAAGCCGTGGCTGAACTGCTTGTCCAACCGCAGCGTCATGCCGTGATACACGGAATCGCCGACTGGGTCACGAAAACGCGACACCCCGGTGTAATGACTGAACGGCTGCATCAGGCTCGATCGCCGCACCTGCCGGGCGCTCAACGCGCCCGTTGTAATCACGCCGAAGTACGGATTGTTCACTAAGTCGTCGAGCGCCGAACCAAGCGACACCGCGCTCGCGGCCACCGCGCTGCGATTACGGTTGATCCAAATTCGCTGGCCGCGATTGCCGACATACGCCACCTCCACCAACAACGTCGAAGTCAGCGCGCGCTGAATATTGAAATTCCATTGATGATTGTACGGCGTCACCCACTCGCGGAATGCTGTGCCGATGCCCGCGCCGACCGACGTCGACGGCGCATCGAAGAAGCCCGCCTCGAACGCGCGCGCCATCGACGCGCCCACCGGTGGCGTATTCGGAGCGGCCGGCGGCGGCCCGAGAAACACCGGCGTCTGCGTTAGAAATCCGCTGCCAAGGTCGCTCGCGCCCGCGCCCACTCCGCCGCTGCCCGGGAAGTAGAACATGCCGTAGCCGAGGCGCACAACCGTCTTGGGCTGCACCTGCCACGCCAACCCGATTCGCGGTGCGATATTGTTCCGGTCGGGATTCGTCTGATGCCGCGAATTGCCGTCGCGGCCCGTGAATCGCAGCAGGCCCTTTTGTTTCGTCAACGGATCGGTAAAGTCGGGATCGAAGAAGCCGAGTTGATCGAAGCGGTCCGTCCACGGCGCCTGATACTCCCATCGCATGCCGAGATTAACGGTCAGATTCCGCCGCGCCTTCCAGTCGTCCTGCACATACGCCGCGTAGTATCGCTGCGACGTTGCCAACGCCGGATCGTCGCTGAACGACCCGCCCGTCGGCGCGCCAAGCAAGAACGTGGCGACGCCATGGCCCGCGGTTGCGGCCGACGCCGTGGGATTCGGTCCCTGCGTGAACGCCCGCCCGAAGTCGTACAGCCCCGACGGCCGCTCGGGCCGGAAAATATTGAAGTACTGGAACGTGTAGTCGTAGCCCGCTTTGATCGAATGCCCGCCGCGCAGCCACGTCACGTGCGCCTGACTCTCATAGTTGCCTTCGGCGTCCGTAAAGAACGAAGCGCGGTCCGCGCCCAACGCCGCCACATCGGCCACCCCAAAGCGCGGGAAGATCAACGTCTTCGCTTTCGCCTTCAACGATTGAGGAAAGCCAAGCGTCGTGAAGTCGAACCCAGCGCTGCGCAGTTCGGTCTTGATCACTCGGCGCGTCGCGCTCAACCGGAACTGGCCGATCAACGAGGGCGAGAACGTAACCGTGTCGGACAACACGGTCGACAGTGCAGTGTTCTTGATCTGGCCCTGTTCGCCGTTAACGCCTTCGCCCGGGAACGCCGCGTTGATGCCCGGCGTGAACTGCTGATTGAATTGCCTGCCGAAGGTAAGGAACACCCGCTGCTTCGCGCCAACCGCCTGATCGAAACGATAAAACTGCCGGTTCGTATCGTTGGCCCGCGTATTGTTTGCAACAAAATTCTGCACGACTGTGTCACGATTCGCCGCCGGGTAGAACGCAAGCACGCGCCGCGCGATCGGATCGATGCGGCTTGCTGGAATGCGGTTGTCCGGGAACTGTGTGCGAATAAACTGTCCGGGCGCCGCCGGATTCGGTTCGGTCGTCAACGGATCGAAGATGCGGATGAGTTGATTCGTACTTGTCACCGTTCGCGAAAAATCTCCCAGCCGCTGTTCTGCCGTCGGCACGTTGACCAGAATGTTGTCCGGCGAACGCTGCGGAATCCACTCTAAGTTCGTGAAGAAGAACGTGCGGTTGCGGCCATCGTAGAGTTTCGGAATCATCACCGGCCCGCCCAGCGAGAACCCGTATTCATTGCGCCGGAACGGATTGCGTGGAAGTCCCGTGCGATTCGACGCCCACGAGTTCGCGTTCAACTTGTCATTGCGAATGAACTCGTACGCCGAGCCATGCAGTTCGTTCGTGCCCGATCGCGTCGCCACCGTCAACACCCCGCCGCCCGATCGCCCGAACTCGCTCGAGAACGAATTCGTCATGACCTTGAATTCGGCCACCGTTTCCAACGGCGGCGTATACGCGATATCGTTCGTCGTGGAATTCCGCGTTTCAGCGCCGTCAAGCAGGATTTCGCTCGTATTGGATCGCCCGCCGTTCACGATGGGGCCCGAACCCGCGCCGCCTCGCGGCAGAACGCCCGGCGCAAGCAGCACCAGGCTATATGGATTGCGCCCCAGCAGCGGCAGTTCGATCATCTGCTTCCCGCTCACCGTATTGCCCAGCGTCGCCGACTGCTGCTCCAACTGCACCGCCGTCGCCGACACCGTGACCTCCTGCTGCACCGTACCCGTACGCAGCGTGACATTCACGGTCGCCGTCAACCCGACGGTCAATCGAATGCCCGTCACCTTCGCCGTATCGAAGCCTGTCTTCGAGACCGACACGTCATACTGCCCGGCCGTCAGAAACGGCAGCCGGTAACTGCCCGAGGAGTTCGTCTCCGTGTCTTGGCGCACACGAGTGGCGACATTCACCAGCGAAACAGCCGCGCCCGGAACTACGGCGCCGCTTTCGTCGGTGACCAGTCCCGTCAGGTTCGCCTGTTCAATCTGTGCGATGGCAAACGAGGTACAAAACAAAGCGAGCAGAAGCGTTCTCATTTCTTGCATTCTATCGTACGCTGGATAGTCTCGTAAAATAATCAAATCGGCGATCGACAACAACAATGGCGCAACGCCTGGCGCGAGACGATGCGGATCTTCCAGTCTCTCGCCTATCAACCCATTTGGGACGCGTCTCCGATTGCGCTCTCGCCGCCGCAAGCCGGACCGCTCTTCCAACGTCTCCAGGAATTGCCTCCGGTTGATACCGCCGGCCGGACGTTCACTCCCCAGCTGACGACACTCGCCGACTGGCGCGCTTCCGTCAAAATCCCGCGGGCGCATCTGATCGACCAACTCGCCACCGCCAACATCCCGCATTGCAAGGCCGTGCTCCTGCAAGGCTCGCTCGCCGACGGCAAAATCGTCGAGGTCTACAGCGACTGCGACATCGTCGTCGTCCTCGAAACGCCGCCGTCGCCCGAAGCGCTGCAAGAACGAATCGCCGCCGTCCGCGATCTCAACCACATCCTCGCCGCCTACAACCCGTTCATGCACCACGGGCCGTTCGTCTATTACGAAGACGCCTTGCAGGACATCGCCGAAGCCGCGCTTCCCAGCGCGATTCTGAAACACTCGGTGCTCCTGCAAGGTGCGCCGTTCACCGTGCACTACGGCCCCGATCGCGGTGAAGCGCAAGCCGCCATCGACGCCTTCAGCCACTTCTTCGACGTGCGCTGGGCCGCCGGGCTGCAATCCATCCGCACCGCCTTCGACGCCCTCTGGTGGATCTCTTCCGGTACGCTGCTTCCGTTACTCGTCCATCAACGCGACACCGGCGAATCGATCTGGAAGCGCGATCTCCTGACCAGCATCAACGACCCCTTCATCAATCGCCTTACCGAAGCCCGCGCGGCGCTCGGAGCGCTGATCGCGCAACGGGAAATCGGCGAGTGGCCCGTCGACGCCAATGTCAATCCCGGCCTCGCGCGAAACGCAGTCCCGTTGAACGACGGCGACCGCGGGATCGTCGGCATCGACGACGCATTGCTCCAGCAAGGCCGCGACGCCTACCGCGCCGCCTGTAACACTTGGCCGCGCCGCGCGTTCAACTACCCCGTCCCGGCAAAACCGGAAGAATACGATGATCTCCGCGCCCACTGGCTGCACGTCGCCAGCGGCCCCGTCTACGAATTCGGCTCGGTCGGCTGTCCCGGCCTCTCCGACCTCGACCTGCTCTTCGTCGTTGACGGCCCCAACGAAAAACTTTCCATTACACATCTGCCAAAACGCCAGCAGCACCTAATGGGTCACGACCCCATGCTCATCGCCAAAGACGCGATGCCGCATCTGCCCTACGTCTTGCCGCTCCTCGCCATCAAGCATCTGGCCGGTAAGCGTTACGACCTCAAGCCCGCCAGCGAACTCACCGACGACACCCGCTGGTGCGCGATGACCGCCTACAACCTGCGCAAGTATCCCGACGATATCGAAGACCTCGCCCGCCAGAATCCGGCTAACTTTCACCTCATACTCGCCTACCTCCATAGCTTCTCCCACTTCGGCAAGCTCACCAGTCTCGACCACCGCATCCGCGAGCAATTCCGGACACACGATGCCGTCGAAAGCCGCGAACTCGCCGGCATCCTCGAAGCGATGCGCGCCGCCTCCGCCGAAATCGTCGGCAAACTGCACGATCACTGGGCCGCCCGCCTCCCGAACGCCGCCGAGAAAGCGAAAGGAGCAAACCTCCTCGACTGGATCGGTTACTACCTCGCCGATCCCTACGCCGAAGCCCCCCGGAAATCGACGAAGCCACTCGCGAGTACCGCACCCACAAGCGGGCGTTTTTCGACGCCATGCGCGCCGCCAATCTCCCCATCGACGGCTATCTGCGCGACTACCGCTTCTTCGCCGATCCCGCCAAACGCCGCAATCGTCTCCAAATCGAAGGCATGCCGCCTACGATGCAAATCGACCTCCGCAACGACGTGTCAGGTCTTCTCGAAGGCCGGTCCAGCCCGGAAGACTGGGGCGTCTGGTCGGACGGCCCACGCGCCGGAATTTTCTTCAACGCAGCCGCTCCAACGCTTCACATCACGGGCCGCAGCTTCGTCGGCGGAGCGCTGACGGAACAACTCATCGACGTCGAAGCCAACGGCGAAATCGTCGCCCGCTGGACGATCACCAAAAACGGCGAACACGCGCTGCCGGCGATCACGATCAAGCCAGGCCCAACGACCCTGGTCTTCCACTGCCGCACCGCCACCAGCCCCAAACAGCTCGGCCTCTCCGAAGACACCCGCTGCCTTGGTTTCGGCCTAACTCGGATCGCGCTAGAATAGGCGATAGCTTCAGGTGGCCGTCTCAACCCGGCCCAACTCTCAACTCAACCACGGGAAAGAACTCATGCAACGTTTGCAACGCGCAGCCACTTGTCTGGCTCTTGCTGTTACCCTCTTCCACGGTCACGCCAACGCGCAGGTCCTTTACGGATCGCTCGTCGGTACCGTCAACGATCCCTCGGGTGCCGCCGTACCGAACGCCCAGGTCACCGCAACCAATAAATCAACCGGCATTCAACGCCAGACGACAACCAATGAAGCCGGTGGTTACACTTTCGCCGCCGTCACGCCCGGCGACTACGAAGTCAAGATCACCAAGGAAGGCTTCCGCACCGGTACCGACGCCACGGTCAGCGTGACCTCGAACAACACTACCCGCGTCGACATGGCCCTGCAGGTAGGTTCCGTCAACGAAGCAATCAATGTCGAAGCGCAAGCGGCGACGCTCCAGACCGACACAGCAAACGTGCGCGCCGAAGTGCAGAGCCGGGACCTGGTAAATCTCCCGGTTCCGGTCGGCCGCAACTATCAGAATGTGCTCGTCACCATCCCCGGCTTCTCGCCGCCGACGAACGCGCACTCGGTGCCGACCAATCCGTCGCGCGCGCTCGCCGCCAATGTCAACGGCACGCCTTCGGCCGGTGTCAACGTCCGCATCGACGGCGCGTCCAGCCAGCAAACATGGCTGCCGCACATTACGGCCTATGTGCCCGCTCTCGAAGCCGTCGAGCAAGTCAACGTTGTGACCAACAGCTTCTCCGCCGAGCAAGGTCTCGCCGGCGGCGCCGCCGTCAACGTGCAGATTAAGAGCGGCACCAACGACATTCACGGCTCCGGCTTCTGGTACAACGTCAACAACGCGATGATCGCCAAGCCGTTCGAATTCGCGCTGAACAACCAGCAGAACCAGCGCAATCCGAAATACATCTTCAATCAGGAAGGCGGCACCATCGGGGGTCCGATCAAGAAGAACAAATTGTTCTACTTCGTCTCCTACGAAGCGTCGACGCGCCGTGAATTCGCCAATCGCAACGGCACGCTGCCGACCGCCGGCATGCGCGCGGGGAACTTCTCCGACGGCTCGACCATCTTCGGCACGCGCGGCATCATCTTCGATCCCGCGACCGGCAACTCCGCCGACGGCTCCAACCGCACGGCGTTCCCCGGCAACATCATTCCCGCCAGCCGCATCTCGCCGATCGTCAATCTGATTCAGGCGAAGATGCCCGCCGTCGCCGATCTATCGTTCCGCGACGCCAACTTCTTCGCCGTCGGCGGCTTCCTGTTCGACCGCCACACCGTCGACTCCAAGTTCAACTACAACATCAATGAAAAGTGGACCGCCTACGGCCGCTACTCCGCCCTCAACTACAAGATGAACAACCCGGGCATGCTCGGCGAACTCGGCGGCGTCGGCATCTCGGGCGCTGGTGGAAACACGGGCGTCGCCGATGGCGTCACGCAGTCGTCGTCGATCGCCACCACCTATGTCATTTCACCAACCATGGTTCTCGACGCCAACTTCGGCTACACCACCTACGGCACCAAAGTCGAACAGGATTCGCTCGATACCAAGATCGGTCTCGACGTTCTGAAGATCCCCGGCACTAACGGCAAGCGCCGCTTCGAAGGCGGCTGGCCCCGGTTCATCGTCGGCGGCTTCAACAACTTCGGCGTGCAGGATTCCTTCATGCCTTACGAACGTCGCGATCCTCAGTTCCAGTACGTGGCCAACGTCAACTGGACCAAGGGCCGCCACCAGATCCGCTACGGCATCGACTTCTACAAGCAGGACTTGAACCACCTGCAAGCCGAGTTCGCCGGCCAGAATCACGGCGCGCAAGGCGGCTTCAACTTCCAGGGCGGTCCGACACAGCTTCGCGGCGGCGCCACGGCGTCGTCGTACAACTCGTACGCCGCGTTCCTGCTCGGTCTCCCGATCAACTACGGAACCACGTTCCAGGTCGACGACGTTTACGGGACCCGCACACGAATGTTCAACGCCTACGTTCAGGACACTTGGCAGGTATCGCCGAAACTCACGCTCAACTACGGCATCCGTTACCTGAACATTCCGATGCCGCGCCGCACCGATCGCGGCATGGAGCGCTACGACTTCATCAACAACAAGATGATGGTCTGCGGCGTTGGCCAAGTCCCCGCCGACTGCGGCACCAAGAACTCGAATCGGCTCTTCTCCCCCTCGCTCGGCATCGCTTGGCGCCCGAACGAAAAGACAGTCATCCGCACGGGCTTTGGCATCAACTACGATCCGCTCAACCTCATCCGCGCATTGCGCACGAACTTCCCGATGCTCCTCATCCTGAACGGCAACACCACCGATAACTTCATCCCGGTCAGCCGTCTTGAGCAAGGCATCCCGACGCCCGTCGTTCCCAGCCTCGGCAATGGAATCATCGACATTCCAAACACCTACGCCCTCACCTCGACAGGCGACCGGTTCGACCGCGCCTACATCGCAAGCTGGAATCTCACGATTCAGCGCCAGATCATGTGGGGCTACTCCCTCCAGGCCGGCTACGTCGCAAACCGGACGATTAAGCAGACCAACTACATCGATCTGAATGCGGGCCAGGTTATCGGCGCGGGCGCGAGCGGCAGACCGTTCTTTAACACCTTCCGCCGCAACGTCCAGACGTCTTTGGTTGAAGCCGCTGGCCACACCAACTACGACTCGCTGCAGATGGTCCTTTCGCGCCGCTACGCCAACGGATTCCAAATGCAGATCGCGCATACTTGGTCGAAAGCCATCGGCTTCTGCTGCAACGCCTCCAACGACGGCGGGCCGGCCGTTCACGCGCGCGCGTTTTGGAACCGCAATCGCGCCGTCATGAACTTCGACCGGACCCACAACTTCCAATCGACCTTTGTGTATGAACTGCCGTTTGGCACAGGCAAGAAATTCGCTACCTCCGGCGCGGCGAAATGGCTGGCTGGCGGCTGGCAGATTAATGGCTTGCTGTCCAAGTACTCGGGATCGCCTTTCACTGTCACCTCCGACGCCGCGTCGCTCAACATGCCGAACAACACCCAAACGGCCGACGTTCTCGGCACGCCGAAGAAACTCGGCAACTACGGCCGAGGCCAGGCGTATTACGATTGGCGAACCTTCGGCCCCGTTTCCGGCCCCACGGGCGTTCGCTTCGGCACCGGCGGCCTCAACAACCTCCGCGGCCCGGGCATCGCCAATCTCGATATCGGCCTGTTCCGCAAATTCGACGTCAACGAGCGCGTGAATATCCAGTTCCGCGCCGAAGCGTTGAATGTTTCCAACACGCCGCAACTGGGTAATCCGTCCAACAACATTTCCGGTCTTCGTACCGACGCCTCGGGTGGCTTCACCGGCGGCGTCTTCGAAATCACCGGCACTGCCAACACCGGCCGCGACGGCCTCGTCCAACGCGCCTTCCGTCTCGGTATCCGTGTCGGCTTCTAAAACACTAACCCTGCTGTTTGTTCTACTGCTAGCCGCCTGCGCGCCAACCCCGCGCCAGGCGGCTTCGCCTTTTTCCGAACTCAAAATCGACTTCACGCACAACTCCGGCGCCTCCGGCAAGTTCTACATGCCCGAAATCATGGGATCCGGCGCCGCGCTCTTCGACTACGATAACGACGGCGATCTCGACGCCCTGCTCGTCCAAAGCGTCGGCAAGACCGTACTCTTCAACAACGACGGCGCCGGCACCTTCAAACCCACCAGCGCCATTCAGTTCGAAGGCTACGGCATGGGTGCCGCCACCGCCGACATCGACAACGACGGCGACACCGATGTCCTCATTACCGCCTTTGACGGCAACGCCCTCTTCATCAACAACGGCAACGGAACGTTCACCGAAACACCCAGCGAAATCAAGCTTCCAAACATGTGGTCGTCATCGGCCGCCTTCTTCGACTACGATCGCGACGGCTGGCTCGATCTCGTCATCCTCAACTACGTCGACTACTCCTACGCCATCAACAAGCCTTGCCAAGCCCCCACCGGCGAGACCGATTACTGCACGCCCCGCGCCTACCGCTCTCTTCCCTCGCATCTATTCCACAACGAGAAAGGCCGCTTCGTCGAAGTGCCCGCGTTCAGAAGCGCCGCCGGCCCCGCGCTCGGCGTCGTCGCGCTGGATGCCAACAGCGACGGCTGGCTCGATCTCTTCGTCGCCAACGACTCCGCCGCCAATCATCTCTGGATCAACAACCACAACGGAACGTTCAGCGAACAGGCGTTGAAATACGGCGTCGCCTATAGCGACGACGGCCTCGCCAAAGCCGGCATGGGCGTCGCGCTCGGCGACTACGACAACGACGGCGACGACGACCTCATCGTGCTCAACCTCATGCGCGAAGGCGCGACGCTGTTTCAAAACAACGGCGCGACAGGCTTCACCGATGTCTCCGCCAGGACCGGCATCTTGAGCCTGACATCGCAGTTCACCGGCTTCGGCGTCGGATGGATCGATATCGATCGCGACGGCAGGCTCGATCTTTTGCTCGCCAACGGCGCCGTCACCCGCCGCGAAGATCAGCGCAACAGCCCCAATCCGTTTCTCGAGCGAAATCTCCTGCTGAAAAACACCGGCGAAAAGTTCGAGGACACCAAGGCCTTCGAACTCCCAGGCGTCAGCCGCGGCGCCGCCTTCGGCGACATCGACAACGACGGCGACATTGACGTGCTCATCAACGTCAACAACGCCCCGGCGCGTCTGCTCCGCAACGAAGGGCCGAAGAAAGACTGGCTCAGCGTCGAAGGCCCCGAACTCGCCAAAGTCGAAGTCAAAACGCGCGGCGGCCAGCGACAAACGAAGACGATCCGCACCGCATCCAGCTACCTCTCGGCAAACGAGAGGAGAGCCAACTTCGTTCTCAACGGCGAGATCGAAGAAGTCACCATCACCCCCTTCAACGGCCAACCCCGCAAGCTCGCCGCGAAGAAGAACGCGATAATTAAATAGTGGAGACGCAACGAGTAGAACCGGAGCACATCGCGATCAGCAAATCGCGCGGAATTGAAGTCGACTGGAAGGACGGCAAACACACTTCGCTTCCGCTGGAGACGTTACGCCGCGAATGCCCCTGCGCCACTTGCACCGGCGCGCACGGCACGCCGCCGCAGAAGTGGACGCCCGATACCAATCCGCTCCGAACCTACACCGAACGCCTGAAAATGCAGAGCGTCGAGCAGGTCGGCGGCTACGCCATCCGCATCTTCTGGAACGACGGCCACAACGCCGGCATCTACACCTACGATCACCTGCGCAAGCTTTCGGAAGCCGATTCTTAACGAACTCCTAGTTCCCATGGCCCGCCGAAAATGTGATCGAATGGCAGAGATGCGTTTCGCCATACTCGTTCTCTCCGTTTCCGCTTGCGCCCAAGTTGCGTTTAAGCAGTCGCCCGACCGGATCGCGGTCACCATCGACGGCAAGCCGTTCACCGATTTCTACATCGGCGCCGAGGCCGTTAAGCCGTATCTCCACCCCCTGCGCACCGCCGACGGCAAGCAGGTCACGCGCGGCTTCCCCATGGAAACCATGGCCGGCGATGCGAAGGATCATCCGCATCACCGCGGTCTGTGGATCACGCACGGCCTTGTCAACCAAGTCGACTTCTGGGCGAACGAAAAAAATCAGAAAGGCGCGGGAACAGCCGGCCGCGGCGATGTCGTCACGCGCCGTATCACCAAAATGGATGGCGGCAAGAAGCAAGGTGTCATCGGCGCAAACTTCGACTGGAACAACGCCAAGGGCGAAACTCTCCTGAGCGAGCAACGGACAATGACGTTCTACTCGCACCCAACCGACCGCGTGATCGACTTCGACGTAACGCTCACCGCCGCGCAAAAAGTCGTTTTCGGCGACACGAAAGAAGGCATGTTCGCCGTTCGCCTCCGCACCGAACTGCAGGAAAAAGCGCCCGGCACCGGCAAGATGTCGACCTCGGATGGCAAGGAGACCGAAAAGGCCGTGTGGGGCAAGCGCGCGCCGTGGGTCGATTATGCCGGAACGCTCGAAGGTGCCAAGATCGGCGTGACGATCATGGACCACCCGTCCAATCCGCGCCACCCGACGTATTGGCATTCACGCGCCTACGGCCTGTTCGCCGCCAATCCCTTCGGCGTGCACGACTTCGAAAATGACAAGTCAAAGAACGGCGACATGACGCTCGAAAAGGGCCAGCAGGTCCGCTTCCGCTATCGCGTCGTATTCCACCCGGGCGACGCGGCTTCCGCCAAGATCGCCGATCAGTACTCCAAGTTCGCTAAGACGAAGTAGTCTTCCGCCGGCGTCCGAGCAGGAACCCGAGCAGCGCGCCCACAACCGCGCCGCCGCCGCCGGTGTACATCAACGCAGACTTCGCTTCGTCGATCAACACGTTGTTGAAGACGTTGGCCGAAAGATGCAGCGCGACGATTTTCCATTGCCCGTCGATGCGCGCCAGCGTTGTCGTCCATTGCCCGTTCAACTGGAATGGGCCTCGCACGACGGGCGTGTATTCGTCTTCCATCGTCCCATCGGCGATCGCGATGTCGTTCGACAAGAATCTCGCGTGCCCGCTCAGCCTGGCCTTGGTTGTGTACTTGGTGAGAATGCGCCCGCTTCCCTTCACCATCCGCTCGTAATAGGCAAGCACCTCCGCCGGCCCGCGCGACACTTCGCCATTGGCCCACACAACCACGCCGGTTGCGTCCATCTGTTTGGTCATCAACTCCAAACTCTGCGAGTTGATGCTCGCCTCCACATCGCGCAAGATCGCGAGCATCTGTTGCCGGTCTGCGGCGTGAGCGTCTTCCTGAGCGCGAAGCGCCAGGGCGAAGGCAGTGAACAGTACGAGTCGCATGGTTTTCAATTATGTCAGAGCGCGATCGGGCCTTGAAAGTTGTCATGCCGCCCAATCAAATATTCACCCCCTTGCCATCGAACTGAAATCGCGCCATGCTACGCTCGATACGCACATGCTTCTTCGACTCGCTTTCCTCTCCCTTTCGGCTTACGCCCAGTTCGACACCGCAGTAGTTCTCGGCACCGTCCGCGATCAATCGTCCAACATCGTTCCCGGCGCCGCCGTGAAACTGCTCAACGTCGAAACCGGCATCCAGAGCGCCGCCACCACCAACGACGCTGGCGACTACCTCTTCCTCAACGTCAAAATCGGCAAGTACAAAGTCACCGCCGAAAAACCCGGCTTCGCCACCGCCAACGCCGACGACGTCATCGTCAACGTCAACGCCCGCCAGCGCGTCGACTTCTCGCTCAAAGTCGGCCAGGTCACCGAGTCCATCAATGTCACGGACGGCATCATCGCCGTCGAGTCCGACTCCTCCGATCGCGGTCTCGTCGTCAGCCGCAAGCAGATCGTCGATCTTCCCCTCAACGGCCGCAACTACGCCGACCTCGCCTTGCTGACTACCGGCGTCCGCCGCTCCGACTACGCCTTCGCCAATCCCCCGCGCGAAGGCGCCTTCAATGTCAACGGCCAGCGCTCGATCTTCAACAACTTCCTCATGGATGGCATGGACAACAACGCCTACGGCACATCGAACCAAGGCTTCAGCAACCAGGTCGTGCAACTCACGCCCGATGCCGTTGGCGAGTTCAAGGTCGTCACCGCCAATCCAAGCGCCGAGTTCGGCCGATCCTCCGGCGCCGTCATCAACGCGACGATGAAGTCCGGCACCAACGAATTTCACGGCACCGCCTGGGAATACCTGCGCAACACCGAACTCAACGCCGCCGGCTTCTTCCGGCCCGCCACCGGCAAACCGGTGTTCCAGCGCAATCAGTTCGGCTTCACCTTCGGCGGCCCCATCGTCAGGAATAAAGCGTTCTTCTTCTCCAACTACGAGGGCTTCCGCGAGCGCCAGAAATTCACCGTATTCCGCAACCTGCCGACGCTCGCCGACCGCTCCGCGACGTTTAACATCCCCGTCACGAATCCGCTCACCGGCGCGCTGTATCCCGCCAACACCCCGATTCCGCCCACTGCCATCACGCCGTTCGCGCGCACCGTGCTCGGCAATCTCCCCGCACCGAACAATGGTGCCGCGCGCGCCAACAACTTCGTCAATCTGCGCTCGGACAAGAACAACAACGACAAGATGGACCTCAAGCTCGACGGACAGATCAACGCGAAGATGACCGCGTTCGTCCGCGCCTCGCACCGCAAGTCGAACATCTTCCAACAACCCGAAATTCCAGGACCGTCGGGCGGTGAAGGCAACGGTTTCCTGCGCGTGTTGAATCAGTCGCTGGCCACCGGTTGGACGAATACACTAACCCCCACGTCGCTGCTCGAAGTGCGCTTCGGCATATCGCGCACCAACGCGGGCAAGGAGCCCTTCGGCCTCGGCGGGCCGTCGATGCGCGCGCTCTACGGCATCACCGGATTGAGCGAAGACCCGCGCCTCACCGGCGGACTGACCCGCCAGGGAATCGCCGGCTTCTCCGATTTCGGCCGTCAGGCGACCAACCCGCAATGGCAACATCCCACCGTCTGGAATCCGAAGGTGAACTACTCGTTCATCAGGGGCCGGCACTCCATGAAGACTGGTTACGAGTATCAGCGCATCCACACCGAAATTCAGGACGTAAACCCGCTCTACGGAAACGATATCTACGGAGGCCAGTTCTCGCGCCCCGCCGGTTCGCCCGCGCCGGGCGCCGCCGACTCGCAGACCTACAACCTCGCCGATTTTCTGGTCGGCGCGCGCAGCGAATATCAACTCGTCAACTTCTACATCGCCAAGTACCGCCAGGTGATGAACTACCTCTACTTCCAGGACGACTTCAAGATCACCAAGAAACTCACCTTGAATCTCGGCGTTCGTTACGAGTACGCGACGCCCCAATGGGAAGCGGGCAACGTGTTGTCGAACTTCGATCCCGCCTCGAACCGGTTGATTCCCGCCAAGTCCGGATCGATCGCCGATCGCGCGCAGGTCAACCCCGACCGGAACAATTGGGCGCCGCGGCTCGGCTTCGCCTACTCGATGAATCCGAAAACTGTCGTTCGCGGCGGCTACGGCATCTCCTACATCCACTTCAATCGCGCCGGCGGCGGCAACATCCTCGGCATTAACGGACCGCAAGTCGTAATCGCGGCCATCGCGCAACGGCCAACCGACGCGACGTTCCGCCCAACGCAGGCTGGCTATCCGGCGGGTCTCACCGATCCCGACAAGTTCAACCCGCTGCTCTCGAACATCTCCTACATTCCGCGCGAGTCGCCCACCGGCTACGTGCAGAACTGGTCGTTCTCCGTGCAGCGTGAGATCATGCGCAACACCGTGATCGATGTCGGATATGTCGGAAACACTTCGAATCACCTCATCGTCTTCGCCGACTACAACGAATCGCGCCCGAACCGGCCCGGCGAAAATCTCTCGATTCAAGCGCGCCGCCCGAATCCGAACTGGAGCGCCATCACGGTGACGTTCCCCGCCGCCCGCGCCAACTATCATGCGCTGCAAGCCCGCTTCGAACGCAAATTCACCAACGGCTTCAGCTTCCTCAATTCGTTCGTCTACTCCAAAGCGATCGACACCACCGGACAAGCCCTCGAAGCGCAAGGTGGTTCGGGCGGCCGTTCGAGCCCGCAGAGCTTTTACGCTCTCGCCGCCGAACGCGCCGCTTCCGATTTCGATCAGCGCCTCAACAACACCACGGCCGTCATCTACGAACTGCCGTTTGGCAAGGGCCGCAAGTACGCGTCCAACATTCCGCTCGCGGCCGACTACCTCCTCGGCGGCTGGCAGTTGAATTGGATTCACAGCATGTGGAGCGGACAACCCATCAATCTCAGCTACACCCCCGCCGCGGCCTTCCAGGTTTCGCAGACGCTTCCCGATTGGCGCGGCGGCATCAGTTACCGGCCAAACGTGACCGGCGACATCATGGCGCCCGAAGGGCAACGCAACCACGATTTCTGGATCGATCCGGCCAAGGTTCTTCTGCCGACCGATCCAAGCCGGCCCTTCGGCAACGCGGGCCGCAACATCGCGCGCCGTCCCGGACTGGCAACGGCCGACATCGGCATTCAGAAATCGTTCGCGTTGCCGTTCCGCGAAAACATGGCGCTGCAGTTCCGCGCCGAGTCGTTCAACGCCTTCAACAGGACGAATTTTTCGAACCCGCAGATGAACCGTTCGAACGCCGCCTTCGGCCAGATCCGCTCGACGTTCCCGGCACGGCAGATTCAGTTCGCGCTGCGGCTTTCTTTTTGATGAGAACTTTTTCCGCCACGTCGCGCATGAGTCAGTGAAAGCCACTGAGCTTCGAAAAACAAACAAGGAGAAAAACAATGAAAACGAAGACCAACATCAAAGCAGGCGTACGCAAGGCCGGCGGCGTTCCGCAGGAGTACTAATCCGCCAACGGAAATTTGAAATTGCAAAAGGCTCCGGCTTCGCCCGGAGCCTTTTGCTTTTAGCGCTTCTCTCCAACGGCCAGAAGTGTCTCGAAGTGCGGCGCCTCTTCCTCTTTGTGCACCGTCACGACATCGATGCCCTTGAACCGCGACTTGCGGAGGAATTCGTTCAGTTCGGCCGGGGAAAATCCCAGCCAGACATCGGCGTAAAGCTCGCGCGCCTGCTCGAAGTTGTGTTTCATCAAATCGAGAACGACGATCCGTCCGCCCGGCTTCAAGACCCGCCACGCCTCGGCCGCCGCGCGCTGCGGATGCAAAGCATGGTGCAGGCTTTGGCTGAACAACGCGAGGTCGATCGACTCGTCCTCGATCGGCAGTTCCTCCAAATCGCCAAGCCGGAAGTCGACATTCGAAACCTTGTTCTTGCGCGCGACGCCGGCCGCGTATTCCACCATCTTCTCCGAATTGTCGACGCCGATGACTTTTTCAGCGCGCTGCGAAAGCAATAACGACAACGTTCCCTCGCCCGCGCCGATGTCGGCGATGACCATCGGCGGAAGCAGCTTGATGCACATCTCGGCAAGCCCCTTCCACGACCGCCCGGGAACGTAGTGCCGGCCAAACCGCCCGGCGAGTTCGTCGAAGTAGCCGCGCATTTTGTCCTTGCGCTTGCGAAGAATCAGGCGAAGCGCTTCGTCGTCCTTCGCGGCTTCCGGCAACTCGCGCGCGCTTTCTTCCAGCAGCGCGGCGATCGTCTCGTTTGCGACAAAGCTGTACAAGCTCTTTTGTCCAACACGCCGCAAGTCGGCCAGTCCGGCTTTTTTCAGTTGCGCCAGCGACATCGAAATCCGGCTCTGCCCCATCGCAAGAATCTCCTGCAACTCCGCCACCGAAAGCTCTTCCCTCGCCAGCAATCGCAACAGGCGAAGCCGGCTTTCGTCGCCAAGCAATCGGAGGGCTGGAATGAGCGCGGGCACGTCTTACATCAGTCTATCAAAGAATCATGATTTATTGATGGATCAATGTGCTATCCTACTTGCAAGGAGATTTTTCCAACAAATGAGTTCTACCGTAAAAGTCGCGGCCGACTACAAAGTCGCCGACATGAGCCTGGCCGATTGGGGCCGTAAGGAAATTGGAATCGCCGAGCACGAAATGCCCGGCTTGATGTCGATTCGCAAGAAGTACGCGGCCGACAAACCGCTCAAGGGCGTGCGCGTGACCGGTTCGCTGCACATGACCATTCAGACCGCGGTGTTGATCGAAACGCTGGTCGAGCTCGGCGCGTCGGTGCGCTGGGCAAGCTGCAACATCTTCTCGACCCAGGACCACGCGGCCTCGGCCATCGCCGCCGCCGGCGTTCCCGTCTTCGCCTGGAAGGGCGAGACGCTCGAAGAGTATTGGGACTGCACGATGCAGGCGATCACCCACCCGGGCGGCAAGGGACCGGAACTCGTCGTCGACGACGGCGGCGACGTGACGCTCCTGATCCACAAAGGCTATGAACTCGAAAAGGGCAGCAACTGGGTGAACACCCCGTCGGGCAGCCACGAAGAAGAGGTCATCAAGAACCTCCTCAAGAAGGTGCACGGCGAAAACCCCAAGTTCTGGCACGGCGTCGTGGCCGACTGGCGCGGCGTTTCCGAAGAAACAACGACCGGCGTCCACCGCCTCTACAAGATGCAGCAGGACGGAAAGCTCCTGGTCCCGGCGATCAACGTCAACGACTCGGTCACCAAGTCGAAGTTCGATAACCTGTACGGCTGCCGCGAGTCGCTGGCCGATGGCATCAAGCGCGCCACCGACGTCATGCTCGCGGGCAAAGTGGCCGTCGTTTGCGGCTACGGCGATGTCGGCAAGGGTTCGGCGCAATCGCTCGGCGCGATGGGCGCGCGCGTAATCGTCACCGAAATCGACCCGATCAACGCGCTGCAAGCCGCGATGGCGGGTTATCAGGTGACGACGATCGAAGAGACGCTCGGACTCGGCGACATCTACGTCACCACGACCGGCAACGTCGATATCATCACGCTCGAACACATGCAGCACATGAAGGATCAGGCGATCGTTTGCAACATCGGCCACTTCGATAACGAGATCCAGATCGACCGTCTGAACGCGGCGCCCGGCGTCGTGCGTACCAACATCAAGCCGCAAGTCGACAAGTACGCCTTCCCCGCCGGCAACAGCATCTACATGTTGGCCGAAGGCCGCCTCGTCAACCTCGGCTGCGCGACCGGCCACCCCAGCTTCGTGATGTCGAACAGCTTCTCCAACCAGACGCTGGCACAGATCGATCTGTGGCGCAACAAGGACAACTACAAAGTCGGCGTCTACACGCTACCGAAGAAGCTCGACGAAGAAGTGGCCCGCCTGCATCTTGAAAAGATCGGCGTGAAGCTCACGACCCTGACGCCCAAGCAGGCCGACTACATCGGCGTACCGGTGGAAGGCCCGTACAAGCCCGATCACTACCGCTACTAACCGCTAGTTTTTCGGAAGTATGAGTGGCCCTACGCCCAGGTCTTCGTCGAGAAGCGGCCAGCGAATCGACGAACCCGAAGGCGATAGGGCCATTCTCATTCTTTCGGCCTGCGTGGCCTGAGAAAGTTTTTCCGAGCAGAGTTCCCATCGAATTTCGTGTCTGCCGCGATGCGTCGTGATGATCAGATGCGAGTCGGTCGCTTCGACATCGCGCGCGTAGACGGTGAGATTAGAAGGCACGCCGGCCTCCGAAGTTGTCGTACCACGCGTTGGCGATTTCGTCGAAGTGAACGTATACGATTCGACGGATCTCGCGCCGCCCGCGCGGCGTCAGGTTCGATTCGAATTCCTCTTCGGCGACGTATTGATCGGCATGCAGCCAGAACTTTGTCTCGGCCTGGCCCTTCTGCGCGTAGACGTGCATGGGTTCGTCGCCTTCGTTCGAGTTGAAGTAACAACGCCAGCCTTGCAGTTGCATTACCGTCGGCATTTCGAAAGCCTCCTGATCGGGGTCAGTATAGTACAGTTGTAGTTTGCTTTACACGAAGCGCAGTCGCAACTTCGAGGCGCGCGAGGAAACGAATTGCATGAAGTCGCGAGCCGCCGCACATCTCTGGCGACGGCTTCAGCGTGGCGCAGACGCTTGGCCTTCGCGGGTCGTTGAAGACAAGACAACGGTTGTCTTCGCTGAGTTGAATGCACCGCACTCCGGCGGGTTTGCCGTCCGGCATTCCCGGGATCGGCGACGAGATCGAAGGCGCGATACAGCAAGCGCCGCAGCCGGAGCGGCATTCCATCGTCAGTCTCCGACGGGCGTGATCAAGAACGGCGGCGTGGTCGGCGCCGGCGATCCGCCTTCGGGCTCGTTCGACAGCGCGATCGCCGCGGCTTCGGCTAAGTTGACCGGTCCGGTTTGGAAGTGCGTGGCGCTGCCGTCGGCGTTCGGTTTGAACAGGCCCATCGGGCGAGGTCCGCCGGCTTTTGGCACCACCCACATTTCATACGTCCGTCCAGCGTCCAGCTTCGGCAGGCTCGATGCGACGATCAGAACGCCACGATCGGGGTTCACAAAGACTTTCGCGACCGGCTTTTGTTCTTCCGCGGCCGAGGTGTTGAGAATTCGCGTCTCGGGCGCGCGCAGGAATTCGAGCGTATTCCGCGCTTTCGCGAGTTCGGCCGTGACCTGTTGCCGGTCGGCGCTGGTGTAGACCAAGCCAGCGACCAGACAAGCCGACAGGCCGATCCACGCGAGATTCCAGGTCCATCGCGGCGTCTCCGGTTTTGCAATCGCGATTACCCGGTTGCGCAACCGCTTGGGCGGTTCAACATCGGGCGTCATCGCGACCAGCATCGCATTGGTTTCCAGCGCGCGGCGCAGCAACTCCTTCGCTTCCGGATCGCCGCGGCGCAACGCCTCTTCAATTTGCGTGCGCTCCGGTTCCTCGCACAGCCCGAGAACGTAAAGCTCGTACATCTCGTTCATGCGGGCACCGCCTGTTCGAGTTCGGCACGAAGAATTTGCAGCGCGCTACGCACCCAGGTCTTCACGGTTCCGAGCGGTTGTTTCATTCGCTCGGCCATTTCGGTTTGCGAGAGGCCCTCGAAGTAAGCGAGCTCGATAACGGCGCGCTGATTGTCGTTCAACTTCGCGAAGGCCGATTTCAACTGCCGGGCGCGATCGCTGTTAATCAGATTCGCTTCGAGATCGACGAAGACCGCCGGCGATTCGGTAGCGCTTAGCTCGATCGCGTTTTGCCGCGAGCGGCCGTCGACGCTTCGAAGATAATCGATCGCCCGGTTGCGGGCGACGGTCAACACCCAAGGGCCGAGCGCGCCCTTTTGCGTATCGAAACCGGCCATGCGATTCCAGACACGAAGAAACGTTTCTTGCGTAAGATCTTCGGCAACGCCTTGATCGCGAACGATGCGCATGATGATCGAAAACGCCATGCGGCCGTATTTGTCGTAGAGATCGGCGAGCGCCTGGGGATCCCGGTCTTGCAATCGCGCCGCCAGTTGGCGGTCGCCCTCGGAGTCGAGGGCAGCGAAGGCAATTGGGAAAAACAGGATCAAGCAAAAATCTCTTTGAAGATATTGCCTCCAACGATGGTTGGGCGCTCGGCCCGGCCGTTGTGTTGGTAGGTGAGTTGTAGGTGATCGAGACCAAGCGCGTACAGAATGCTCGCGTGGATGTCGTGGACGTGGCACGGCTTTTCCACCGCGCGCAGACCAATCTCGTCCGTGGTTCCGACGTAGTGGCCGCCCTTAGCGCCGCCGCCAGCCATCCACATCGTGAATCCCCAAGGATTGTGATCGCGGCCGTTGCCTTTTTCGTTGAATGGCGTGCGGCCGAATTCCCCGCCCCAGACGACGAGCGTGTCCTGCAACAAGCCGCGCTTTTTGAGATCGGCGAGCAGACCGGCGATCGGTTTATCGGACACGCGGCACCACTTGCTGTGATTGCCTTCGATGTTCGAGTGTGCGTCCCAACCGGAACCGGAGCCGCAATAGAGTTCGATGAAGCGCACGCCGCGCTCGACCAAGCGGCGCGCTTGGAGACAGTTCTGTCCGAATTGGCGCGTCTCTTCGACGTCCATGCCGTACATGGCTCTGGTCGCGTCGGTCTCCTTGGAGAGATCGACGGCTTCGGCGCCGGCCGATTGCATCTCGTAGGCGAGTTCGAAGTTGCGCACACGTGCGTCGAGGTCGGTATCTTCGGTCTTGTCGGCGCCCCAGTGCTCATTGATCCGCTTGAGGAAAGCGAGGCGGCTCTTTTGGCGCGCGTCGTCAACTCCGGTGGGCGGCTTCAGGTTCAAGATCGGCGTGTCGCCCTGGCGGAACTGCGTGCCTTGGAACGTCGCCGGGAGGAAGCCGGAACTCCAGTTCTTCGGGCCGCCGAGGACTTCCTTGTCGTCGGTCAGGACGACGAACGTTGGGAGATTCTTATTCGCCGAACCGAGGCCGTAGGTGACCCAGGCACCGAGTGACGGACGTCCGGCGAGAATATCGCCGGTGTTCATCTGGCAGACGCTGCCGACGTGGTTCAGCCCGTTGGCCCAGCAGGACCGGATGACGGTGAGGTCGTCGGCGTGTTTGGCGATTTCGGGATACCAGTCGCTGACCCACATGCCGCTGTTGCCGTGTTGCCGCCACTTGCGTGGCGAGGCCATCAGCGTGTTGTTGCCGGTCCCCATCGCAGTGACAAGTTTGCCGAACGACGCGGGCATCGGCTTGCCGGCCATCTCGTTGAGCTTTGGCTTCGGATCGAACAGATCGATGTGGCTCGGGCCGCCTTCCATAAAGAGCCAAATGACCGATTTGGCTTTCGGCTTGAAGTGGCCGGGACGCGCGGCGTACGGATTGCGAATGCGGTCATCGGCGCCTTCGGCGAGCATAGAACTGAGCGCGATGGCGCCGAGTCCAGATCCGGCGTTGGAGAAAAACTCCCGGCGGCTTCGAACGTTCCAGTGATGGGCGAGTTTCCTGTTCATCGCGTCACCTAGTTGATGTACAGAAACTCATTCGAATTGAGCAGAGTCTGGCAAAGATCCTGCCAGGCGCTCTCCTCCGAGCCGGTCAATTGCGTTTGTTTGGCAAGAAACGCTTCGGCGTCGGCGCGCTCGGCATCGCGCGGCGTGCGCTGGAAGGCGAGACGGAAAGCGCGGTCGAGCATGCCGTCGGTGGTTTGGCCGGCATCGTTGCGAACGCGCTGCGCGAGGCTGCGGGACCATTCGTTAACGAGACGGCTGTTCATCAGTTCAAGCGATTGCGCGGGATTCACGGTGACGTTGCGGCGCGCGCAGCTTTCATGCGTGTCGGGCATGTCGAAGGCATCGAACATCGGATAGCGCGTGTTTCGCCGCACAAATACATATACGGAGCGGCGGTCGGCATTGGATGTTTCTTCGTTCGATTTCCACCCACCGCGCGTGACGACGCCCGCCGGGAGCGGCGGGAAAACGGGCTCGCCGTACATCTTGCCGTTCAGGCGGCCGGCGACTTGCAGCATCGAGTCGCGCACCGCTTCGCCTTCGAGGCGGCGGCGGGCGAACTTCCATTGCAGCTTGTTTTCGGGATCGAGTTTCGCGTTGGCTTCATTGTGTGCGCTGGACATCCGCCAAGCGTCCGAGAGCATGATCTGCTTGTGGAGGCGCTTCAGGGACCAGCCGTTTTCGGCGAAATCGGCGGTGAGTTGATCGAGCAGCGGAAGGTTCGCCGGGCGATCGCCCATGAGGCCGAAATCGCTGGGCGTGGCCGCGAGGCCGCGGCCGAAGTGATAGTGCCAGACGCGGTTGACGATCACGCGCGTTGAGAGCGGATTCGAGGCGCTGGCGACCCAGTTGGCGAGCGCGGAGCGGCGGCCTTTGGAGACGTCGGCGTCGTCGGGATCGAGGATGGTCAAGAAGCCGGGGTTAACTTCTTGCGTGGGCGCGTCGAAGTTGCCGTTGGTGAGGACGTGCGTCTTCGGCGCGGCGGTGTGCATTTCGGCGAGCGTCTGCGCCATCGGGCGATCGGCGGGTTTTAAGTTATCGAACTTGGCGAGTTCGTTCTCCAACTCTTTGTAGCGGGCTTGCGGCGCGCCGCGAAGTTTTTTCGCGACTTCGTCGTCGGTGAACTCAACCTGCGTGCGCGCCTTCATGAACATATGCCACTGTTCGGGCGTGCGCTTGGCGGCGTCCATGGTGATGGTCTCTTTGATCTCGTCGGGGAAACGAGAGAGGCGCTCTTCGAAGAACGTCTGGCGCGGCTTGGCCAGGATGTCCTGCATCTCTTCTCGGATGTTCGCGGTTTTGGCTTCCCACACGCCGTACTGCGCTTTCCAGTTGACCTGTTCTTCCCGCGACATCAACAGCGCTTCGTCTTCGATGCGGGTGTTGGCGTAGAAGGCCTGCAGGCGATAGTAATCCTTTTGGAGGATCGGATCGAATTTGTGATCGTGGCACTTGGCGCAGCCGAAGGTCATCCCGAGGAAGACGGCGCCCGTAGTGTCCACGATGTCGAACATCAACTCCTGGCGGCGTTGGCGAATGTTGGCGGCGTTGGATTCGTCGGGGAAATGGCGATTGAAGCCGACGGCGATCTTGGCATCAAGATTGTTTGGATAGAGTTCGTCGCCGGCGATTTGTTCCTTGACGAAGCGGTCGTAGGGTTTGTCCTCGTTGAAGGACTTGATGACATAGTCGCGATAGCGCCAAACGTTGGGGCGGGTTTCGTCGGCTTTGAAGCCTTCCGAGTCGGCGTAGCGAGCGAGGTCGAGCCAATGGCGCGCCCAGCGCTCACCGTATTGGGGCGAGGCGAGGAGGCGGTCAATGACCTTTTCGAACGCGTTGGCGGAGGTGTCGCTTAGGAACGCCTGCGTTTCTTCCGGCGTCGGCGGAAGGCCCGTCAATACAAGCGACGCGCGGCGCAGGAGCGTGGTGCGATCGGCTTGCGGATTCGGGGTAATGCCTTTGCCGGTCATCCTGGCAAGGAGGAACTTGTCGATGGTGGTGCGACCGGCCGACTGCGGGACCGTTTGTTTCTTCACCGGCTGGAAGGCCCACCAGTTTTTTTGCATGGGCGTGAACTCCTTCTTCTGGCCGGATTCGGCAAGAAGAGCGGATGCTCCGATTAGCAACGAAACGGCAACAAGGCGCATGGGTACACGTCCTCCATTTGGATGGGTAGTCAATATGAATATATCATCTTGGTCTCCGGGAAGAGCGCGGTGGAGAACGCGAAGCATCCTCCACCGCAGAGAGAAGCGATTGGCGTTAGTTGGGGCAGCCCATCGAAGTACGAAGCTCCCGGATTTTAGTGGCTAGTTGCGGCGCTGCTAGACCGGCGACGAAATCGGGAGGCTGCGGGAGGCCATCGGTGCGGTTGAGGGCATCTCGCAATTGAACGCAGGCGTCGGCCTGAAGGCCGCTCGCAATGAGATCGCCGGCTGCCTTGATCATGTTGCGCAACGCTCCGAGCCGGCCAGCCGCCGAGTTGCCGTTTCCTTGCCCGGTGAGTTGCCCGCTCTGAACCGAAGTATCGTAAAACGCTAGAACATTCACAATCTGCTGGCCAGGTGGCACGCCGACGACGACGCCTTGTCCCGTCAGAGGAACGGCTACATTGCCGAGTGCGGACGAGAGGGAAAGTGTGTCGTTGAATGAACCAACGCCGACGGACGCGAAGCGCACTCCGACATCCAGGTTTCAATTCGCCGGGACGGCGGCGGGCAGCGTCGGGCCCAAGACGCTGAACGGAGCGCCGTTGGCCAAGGACGCGGTGTTCAAGAAGATCGTTACCGGGTTCGGATTGGTGACGGTGACGATCAGATCCGACGTCGATCCGGTGGGGAGAAGCCCAAAATTGATGTTGGCCGGCGACACCGTGAAGTTAGTCAGCGCCGGAGCAAATGGGTCGATAAAGGTGGGAGTTGTGACTGGTTGTCCCGAAGGAACGATGAGGTAGGCCGCGGGGGCGACGGCGGCGCGTATCCTCACGTTGCCGGAGAAGGACGTCGTCGACGGGAACCCGCTTGCGGTGTAGGGAAATCGCAGCGAAGCATGCAGATTCAATGCGGCGGGCCAACCGGAGACCACATCGACTGGGCCGAGCGTCACCGTATTATTGAAGACGTATGAATTCTGCGTGCCTGTCGCGGCCAGACCGGGAAAGGAGTTGGTGATGACGCCGTTGGCAGCCCTACGTAAGCCCCAAGTAACACCGCCTAAACTGGCGCTCATTTCGAAGTTCATGCCGCAACCGATCATCCGCGCGGGATCGCAATCGTCGGCCCCAGTTCCTTGGATTTCGAGGACGATGTACACAGGGACGGCGAGGTTCGGGGCGCCGCCGACGAGGAATTCCATCTGGGATGTGGTGGAGGCGCCCGCGTCGAAAACCGGGGTGATCCCGCCTGGACTGAAGAAGGAGCCGCCCGTGATTCCCACGCTGACGACGCCGGGGGCCGATCGCGCCAGGACAGTCGCGGCGCCTGCCGAGCCGGGATCTATCAGGCTAGGTCCGGTCGTTCGGCTCAACGGCGCCCCGGTGGGGCTAGTGAGTTGGCCCTGGGCATCAAGGATGGTGGAAGACTCAGCCGCATGGACAGGTATTGCCAGCAGGCCGGCCGCGAGAAAGCACGTCAGGAGTCGTGTCGATTGAGAGAGTGGTGTACTGGTCATGCCCAACTAACGCAAACCGCCGGAAGACGGGATCACAATTTTTCCGCGAATCGTACTAGAGCGAAACTCGACTTAACAAGAGGCATAGCCGCAATGCCTGAAGCAGTTCTGGGCGATGGCAGGAGAAATCAG
>VFZW01000027.1 GCA_016871055.1 Acidobacteriota bacterium | reverse complement strand
TACTCGCTGCGTAACTTCGTTTGTTGCAGTACTCTGATTTAGAATCTTCGATTCTAGAATCTAGCGTGTTCTTTTCGAACGCCTACACGGTTTCGCCGGTGTGCTGCCCGGCGCGCGCGTCGGTATTCACCAGCCGCTATCCACACGTCCACGGCGTGACACGCAACGGCCTGCCGTACAACGACGGCGAAATTTTTCTGCCGTCGATCCTGCGGCATCACGGCTACCACACCGCCATCGCGGGAAAGCTGCACTACAACCCGCACCGTTTCGATTTCGGTTTTGACGATTTCTGGACGTACACCAACGAAGGGCCGACACCCGAGCGCGGGCACATCGTGCATCTTCGGAAGAAGTACGACGGCGACGGCGGCAAGTGGGCGCGCAAAGACGGCACCTGCCCATGGCCGGACGATCCGCTGGGCCGCGATGTCGGCTTGTTCAAGTACGACAAAGCCGACTTCGAGACCGAGTGGATTACCGACCGCTCGATTGAGTACCTCCGTGCGCGCGCGGCCGATCGAAGGCCGTTCTTTTTGTTTTCCTCCTACCTGAAACCGCACTCGCCAAGCGTCGAGCCGGAGCCGTTTTTCTCACGCTACGATCCGAACGCGATCCGCGTGCCGAGGCTGCCCGCCGATGCAAAGGCGGTGCGCGCGAAAGCCGAGGGGCGGTTAAAGCGCAAGCATATCGACGATGAACGCATGCTGCGTGTGATGAGCGCGCTGTACTATGGCGCGATCACGCACATCGATGAAGAACTCGCGCGGCTGTTCGGCGAGTTGAAGCGGCTGGGTCTCGCCGACAATACAATCGTCCTGTTTACGGCCGATCACGGCAACATGCTGGGCGATCGAGCGCTGTGGTTCAAAGACTTCATGTACGAAGGCTCGGCGCATGTGCCGCTGATGATGCGCGCGCCGGGTGTGAAACCGAGGCAGGTAAAACAGGTGATCGAGAATATCGATCTGATGCCGACGCTGCTCGACATCGCTGGCCTGCCCGCGCCCGAGGGCATGCAGGGCCGCAGCTTCCGCAAACTCATGACGGCGGGAGATGCGTCATGGAAGGACCGCTGTATTTCGGATCTGACTTCAACGATGCATTTGGAGGGCTGATTCAAGTTTATTGACAACCACAACGGGACGGTCGAGGCGTTCGATCTTGCTGTCGATCCGCACGAATCTTCCGACGTTTCGGCGGCGCGGAAGTATCGCGAGCGCGTGGAGCACGCCCGCGCATCGTTGAAACAGTGGCGCGCGGCGCGTGTCGAGCCGGTGAAGGTGCGCGGGATGTCCGCGCCATCGTATAGCCAGCTCGATCCCGCGGAGCGAAGGAAAATTGCGGGCGCCGCTCCCGCTATTCTGAATCGAGTGATCGAATGAAAAGACTCTACGAACGCGACCTGACGCGATTGATTCAGGAGATTGAAGCGTTCCCATCGGACGAGGCGCTGTGGGAGATTCGCGGCGGCGTGACAAACGCGGCGGGCAATCTCGTGCTGCACCTGGAGGGGAACTTGCGCGAGTTTATCGGCCGGCAGCTTGGCGGCGTGCCGTATCAGCGAGAGCGCGAGAAGGAGTTTTCGACGCGCGGGTTAACGCGGGCGGAGTTGGCGGCGCGGATTGCCGGAGTACGAGAGATCGTTCCCGGCGTAGTCGAACGCCTTTCGGCGGACGAGCTCGCGCAAGTCTATCCGCAGAACGTGCTCGGCGTGGAGTTGGCGACGCATCAGTTCGTCGTGCATCTCTACGGACATCTCAACTGGCACTTGGGGCAGATCGATTATTTGCGGCGTGTCGTGACGGGAGATGGAGCGCTGAAGCTGCAGGGGCTATAACGCGCACAGCGACGCGAGCAGACTATCGATCTGTTGCGAGTTGGCGCTGTGAGCGAAGAGGTTGGACTGGCCGAGGTCACCGATCCAGGCCCAGTGCTCGCCATCGGAGTTCTTTCCTCGAGTGATGAGCCCGGTCTTCGACTTCGCTTTCCATACTTGGATGGGCAAGTCAGAAGGCATCGAGAAGTCCAGCACTTCGTCTTCGCGGTACATGACCATCACCTTAAGATCGGCCGACGAGTAGTGGACCGACGAATGCCCTTCTCCATGCCCAATAAAGAGCATCTTGACTCCGGAGGCTTGATAAAAACCGACGGCACCCGCCTCAATCACTTGGCCTCGGCAGGGCGGCAACGCACGCGCCGTCTCAAGCGTAGTCAACACAATGCGCTCCGCATTGTGCGGCACGATCACCGGTTGAAAGCTCGGATGGAAGACGACGTAGGGTGATCGTTGATCGCGGAGTACGAACGACCCACCGGCGGCCGTCGTGATTCGCCGGGGAGAAGCCGCGACAATGGCGCCCGCGACGGGACGGCCGTACTGATCGACAACCATGTCGCGGGCCGTATCGGCGTGGACACACAGAGAAAAGAGTAAGAGCCAACGCATGGTGCAAGTATCCGCGTCGGTCTTAGGTTTAGTAGATTACGCCACCGTTGGTCATACGTGTTTATCTTACCATGAGATGATTTTGGGAGCTATCGGGTTTCAGCGCGGCCCTTCGAACCGCCGGAAGCCATTGATTTTTCGGGTTCTAAATACATTCCCCAACGATCGGCATCCACGTTAAAACCGCGCAGACCGAAGCCGCGAGAGTACATCGGCCTGTTGGTGAGTTCAAACGGCTTCAGAGGTTCGAATTTTTCGGCGCCGTTCATTGGAGACAGATTCCGATGGTCTAGAGATTCGGGCAAGTACGCGATCACTTCAATCTTATCGATTGGAAGCGACCGCTTGTTGAACGAAATGAAGAGGTCGTCTTTCTCGCCACGCCGGGTCGGATCCATAAAACAAGGAGCGTCTTCGACGAGGACAAGACGATACGGACCTGTGTTCGGCGGCAACGCGTTTTCAAAGCAGATGAGCCATTCCAGCGTCTCTTCTTTGCCGTCCTCGTCCATCACCATGTGGTAGAAGGGGATAGCTTTATCGTCCGGGCCAAACACCTCCCAATTTGGGGCAAAGCGGCGGTAACCGTTGGGAGAGATGACCAGAGGTAGGCGGTGGCACCACTTGGGCTGATCGAGCGTGTAAAATTCCGCTCGGTGATTCAACCGATCGACCTGGTCCTCGCCCGACGACACGGTTACTTCGAGCCGTCCATAACTCCAACGAACCGCGATCGGTTCATGCTGCGCCGCATAGAGCTTCGCCAAATTCTTCGGCATCTCCCGGCGGTAGTACTCGGCGGTGTGGGCGTCGCGCTTCTTGTGTTGCTCCGCCTCGGCATCGCGATCGATCTGGTTCCGTCGATCGGCGGCGAACTTGCGAAGCCATTCGATCGCGTCGTCGCGGAACTCTTCGTACAACTTGCCGAGTCCGTCCTTCACGGCCTTCTTGAAATCGAAGGAGTCGACTTTCGGTTCGAGCAGATACGCCGAGTGCGGCAGCCCACTGACGGCTGCGCGGGCGGCCAATTGCTGTTGAGCTCGATCGACGGAATGATCGACACTGGCAGAAATAACCGCGAGCGAATACTCTTGCACCGATTCAGGCGGCGTGCCGGCTGTGCGCCGGAATGAGATGGCCACGATCGGACCATCCTTCGGGTCGTCGGTCAGTTGATCGGCCGGCAGGTTTTCGCAGAGCCCGCCGTCGACGATGGTCGATTCGGCACTCGATTGGGCGCGAAAGAAAAACGGCAAGGCCGCGGAACTGAGAATGGAGTTGACGATGGGAGCGGTGTCTTTGAACACAACCGCGGAGGAATCGGTGAGGCTAGAGGCGATGACGCAGACATTTACGCCACAATGGGCTTCGATATCGGCAAATGTATCGAGTTTCTTGGCGCCGTCTTTCAGCACGGCGGATTCGCGGAGGATCTCCGCGAGTAGTTGGCGAAGCCGATTTTCCCGCCACACCGGTTTACCGCGGGCCATTAGAGCCAAGCGAGTAATGGCCCATCGTTCCGGTACTATTTCTTCGAGTGAGGCCGAGCCGAGTCGTTGTCGCACCGTGTCCATCGGAACCTTGGCGGCAAGAAAGGCGCCAGCGATCGCTCCCGCCGAGGTTCCCGCGACGCGCGTCACTCGAATCACGCCCTCAGCCTGCAAATGTTCGACGGCCTCCATCACGCCGATCAAAAGCGCGATTTTGGCGGCGCCGCCCTGGACGCAGAGTTGGATCGGAATGGAATTGTCCACCATAGATTCTCCCCAATCATACGATGGCACAATAGAAAGAATGTCTCGCGTTGCTCTGTCCCTCGTTGCCGCCTCGCTTGGTGCGCAATCGTTTCAACCGGTGCTCGATTCTATTAAGGCGGATCAGGCGTGGACGCTGGAGCAGCAGATCAGCATCTGCGAGATTCCGGCGCCGCCCTTTAAGGAGACCAAACGCGGCGAGGAGTGGGCCCGGCGGATGCGCGCGCTCGGCTTCACTGACATCCGCACCGATAGCGAAGGCAATGTCATCAGCCTGTATCCGGGATCGAAGCAGGCCAAGCCGCTCATTGTGTTTAGCGCGCATCTCGATACGGTTTCCCCGGAAGGCATGGATGTGAAGGTGCGGAAGGAAGGTACACAGCATCACGGACTGGGGATTGGCGACGATTGCCGCGGTCTGGCCGTTGTGCTCACCGTTGCGAAGGCGTTTCAGAAACACAAGGTCGCGCTCGATGCGAATGTGCTGTTTGTAGCGACCGTCGGCGAAGAAGGACAGGGCGATTTGCGCGGTGTGCGGCATCTCTTTACGAAAGAATTGAAGGGCCAGATCGACGCGTTCATTTCGATCGACGGCACGGGCAACCGGCTAACGGCGCGGGGCGTCGGGAGCAATCGATACCTGGTCACTTACAAGGGCAAGGGCGGGCACAGCTACGGCTCGTTCGGCATGCCGAATCCGGCGCACGCGATGGGACGCGCGATGGCGCGCATCGCCGACATTCAGGTGCCGAAATCGCCGAAGACGACGTTCAACATTGGACGCGTGGAAGGCGGCACGAGCGTGAATTCGATCCCAATCAGCACGAGCATGGAGATCGATCTGCGGAGCGAATCGGCAAAGGAATTGGCGGCGCTGGACGAACGCATTCGCGCCGCGCTGCAAGTGGCGCTCGATGCGGAGAAGAAGCGCTGGCCGGAATCGAAAGCGCCGCTTGAACTCGACATCAAGACCATGGGACTGCGGCCCGCGACCGAACCGCCCGACTCGCTGCCAATCGTGCAGAAGGCGCTCGCGCCAGCCAAACAAGCCGGCGTGCCGATCTTCGCGACGGGCGCGGGATCGACCGATTCGAACATTCCGATGAACCTCGGCATTCCCGCCGTGACGCTGGCCGGCGGCGGCAACGCTCAAGGCGCGCACTCCTCCGACGAGTGGTACGAAGACACACCCGATTCCTACAAGGCCGTGCAATGGGCGGCGCTGCTTCTCAAATCTCTCTCTGAAAAATGATCTCCATCGATAGAACTCTCACCCCCACTTCCCTGCTCCCGAAGATCGACGCGATGTGGACCGCGTCGGCCGCAAAGATCCGGTCGCTCGCCGAGTCGTGGAAGCCGGGCGACGGCGCGCCTGTTTTCACCGTTAACGGCAAGTACACGTCCCGCGGCTGGACCGAATGGACCCAGGGCTTTCAGTTCGGCTCGGCGATTTTGCAGTTCGATGCGACGGGCGAAGACTGGTTTCTCACCGAGGGCCGCCGCACAACCGCACAGTACATGGCGCCGCACATCACCCACGTTGGCGTGCACGATCACGGCTTCAACAATGTATCGACGTACGGAAATCTATTGCGCTTGATGAACGAAGGCCGCATCGCCGACAACGAATGGGAACGGCGCTTCTACGTGCTCGCGCTGCAATGCACCGGCGCGGTGCAGGCGGCTCGATGGTCGACGATCAAAGGCGGCGGGGGATACATCTACTCCTTCAACGGCGCGCATTCGTTGTTCGTCGATACGATTCGATCGCTACGCGCATTGGCGGTTTCCCATCTGCATGGGCATGTGCTGATGGGCGAGAACGATCAGAAGATTTCGCTGCTCGAACGGTTGATCGAGCATGGCGAGGCGACCGCAAAGTACAACGTGTTCTACGGCGCCGGCCGCGATAGCTATGACGTGCACGAAGGCCGCACGGTGCATGAGGTGATCTTCAATCGCAACGACGGCAACGCGCGCTGTCCGAGTTCGCAGCAAGGTTATTCGCCGTTCACCACATGGACGCGCGGACTGGCGTGGGCGATTCTTGGCTTCGCGGAACAGATTGAATTCTTCAGGGCTCAAGGAATTTCCGTGCCTGTCGCTTTCGACGACGCGGCGCGCGCAACTTGCAACTTCTATCTGCAGCACACCCCGGTTTGCGGTGTACCGTATTGGGATACGGGCGCGCCGGGCTTAGCCAGGATGGGCGACTATTTAAGCCGCGCCGCGGAGCCATTCAACGATCACGAACCGGTAGATTCGTCGGCGGCCGCGATCGCCGCGCAAGGCCTGTTGCGCTATGGATGTCTGACAGGTAATACCGATTATGTGCAAGCGGGGCTGACGATCGCACAGACGATATTGTCGGCGCCTTACTTGAGCACGGACCCGGCGCATCAAGGCTTGCTGCTGCATGCCGTCTATCATCGGCCCAACAGCTGGGACAATATCCCCGCCGGACGCACGCAGCCGTGCGGGGAGTCGTGCATGTGGGGTGACTATCACCTGCGGGAGTTGGCACTCTACATCCAGCGATTGGCAAAACAGGACCCGTACTTGACGTTTTGGAGTTGATCCGCGCGACTGAATTCGTCAGCGGCCGGCAAGCGAGGGAACCTCAAGCCAGCAACGGTTTCAACACACGGCCGTGAATGTCGGTCAAGCGGAAGTCGCGGCCCTGGAAGCGGTGGGTCAGCTTTAAATGATCGATCCCCAGCAAATGCAACAGCGTCGCCTGAATGTCGTACACCTCGATCTTTTCTTGCGGCGAAAATCCGAACTCATCGGTTGCGCCCAACACAGCGCCGCGCTTCAATCCGCCGCCGGCCATAAACATGCTGAATGCGTCAATGTGGTGATTGCGGCCGATCTTGCCCTTTTCGCGCACTTCACCCATCGGCGTGCGACCGAACTCGCCGCTCCAGATCACCAGAGTCCGATCAAGCAACCCGCGCTGTTTCAAGTCGCGGATCAGCGCCGCGGTCGGTTTGTCGACTTCGGCCGCCACGCGATCCAGCGGTTTCGTGATGTCGTCGTGATGATCCCAGTCGGTGTGATAGAGCTGCACAAATCGCACACCGCGCTCGACGAGGCGGCGCGCGAGCAAGCAATTGTTCGCGAAGCTCGCCTTGCCCGGCTCGGCGCCGTACATCTCCATCGTGTCCTTCGACTCCTGCTTAAAGTCGATCAACTCGGGCCCGCTGGTCTGCATGCGATACGCCATCTCGTACTGGGAGATGCGCGCTTGGATTTCGGCGTCACCGGTTTCTTCGAGCTCCATCTTGTTCAGATCGCGAATCGCTTCGATCGTCCTTCGCTGCTGCTCGGCGTCTATGCCTTGCGGATTCGACAGATCGAGGATCGGATCACCCGCCGATCGAAACGGAACGCCCTGATACGCGCTGGGCAGAAAGCCGCTCGCCCACAACGCGGCGCCGCTACGCGGACCGCGCGGCCCCGATTGCAGCACGACAAAGCCCGGCAGATCCTTCGATTCGCTGCCGATGCCGTAGGTCACCCACGACCCGATACTCGGCCGCCCAACGCGCACACTGCCGGTGTTGGCAAACAACTTCGCGGGTCCGTGATTGAAGTTCTCCGTGCACAAACCATGCACCATCGAGATGTCATCGGCGACGGTCGCGATGTTCGGAATCAGATCCGAAAACCACATGCCGTTACCGCCCGACTGTTTGAACGTCCGCCGCGTCCCGAGCAGCTTTGGCGGTTCCTTCACGAACGTATCCATGAATGCGAACCGCTTGCCGTTGAGGAACGACTCGGGCGTGACCTTGCCGTCCCACTTCACCAGTTCCGGTTTGTAGTCGAAGAGTTCGAGATGGCTCGGCCCGCCGGCTTGAAAGATAAAGATCACGCTGTCGATCTTCGACGCGTGGTGCTTGCCGCGAGTCTGCGAAAACGCGTTGCCGGCCGCCAGCGACGCCAGCGCGGCTTTGCCGACGCCGAAACCGCAGTCTTCAAAAAAGTGTCGGCGTGTGCGGCGCCGCAGGAGCTTGTCTTCAAGATTCATCGTGGCTACTCCCTGGTCATGAACTCATCGAGGTTCAAAATCACGCGAGCCGCGGCGGTCCAAGCCGCCTGCTCGTTTTTCTCTTTTTGCGCATCGCGCGTGGTGTTGAGAAACGCCAACAACCGCGCGGACTCGGAGGCTTTCGGCGCTCGATGCAACGTCCACATCCACGCGCGTTCGAGCCGCTGTTGATCGGCGCCTTCTTCCGAGAGAACGCGCTTGGCGAGCGCTTCGGCGAATTCGAAGTAGGCGTCGTCGTTCAGCAAGATCAGCGCTTGGAGCGGCGTGTTGGACCGCACGCGTCGCGTGCACGCGACGGTTGCGTCGGGCGCGTCAAACGTCAACAATGCAGGGTGCGCGGCCGAACGTTGGAAGTAGGTGTACATGCCGCGGCGATAGCGGTCCTCGCCCGTCGACACTTTCCATTCGCGTTTGACCTGCGTGATATCGGTCGCGCCTTTCGGAATCGGCGGATACACGCTCGGCCCGCCAACCTGCCGGCCGAGGAGATTTGCCGCGACCAGCGCGGAGTCGCGGATGATTTCGGCGTCCAAGCGCAGCCGATTCTGCCGCGCCAGCAGCTTATTGTAAGGATCCATCGCGGCGGCGTCAGGGCGGTTCGCGCTCGACTGCCGGTAGGCGGCGCTGAGAACGATCGTCCGGTGCATCGGCTTCATCTTCCAACCGCTTTCCATGAACTCGCTCGCCAACCAATCGAGCAACTCCGGATGCGTTGGGCGATCGCCCATTAGTCCGAAGTCGTTCTCGGTTTCGACAATGCCTTTGCCGAAGTAATGTTGCCACACGCGGTTCATGTTGACGCGCGCGGTGAGCGGGTTTTCCTTGTCGACCAGCCACTTGGCGAAGTCCAAACGATTGGGCGGATTACCGGCGGTCTTTAATGGCGGGAACACGCTCGGCACCTCGGGCTGCACGCTGGCGCCCTTTCGCGTGAAGTCGCCGCCAAGATGGATGTAGTGCTGCCTCGGCGCGGCCAACTCGCGCATGATCATCGTGCGCTTGACGTCCGGCTTGCGGCGGCGCGTGGCGTTCAACTCTTTGCGCAGCGCTTGCAGCGTCGGGTCTTTCTCGGCGTCGGCGTTCAGGGTCTCTTCGTGCTTGCGAATGCGCTGCTCGACATCCTGCACGTCCAGATCCCACTTGGCCAGGGCCGCGACTTGATCGGGAGTACCCATCTCAAGAAACGGTTTGTTGAAGAACCTGCGATCGGCTTCTTTATCGACTTCGTCGACATTGTTCAGAAACGCGAAGATCTGATAGTACTCACGCTGAGAAATCGGATCGTACTTATGGTCATGACAGCGCGAACAGCCCAGCGCCAGGCCCAGCCATCCCGATCCCGTCGTCGCGACGCGGTCGGCGACGGCCTCGACGCGATACTGCTCAAAGTCGATGCCGCCTTCAAAGTTCGACGGCGTGTTGCGGTGAAAGCCGGTCGCGATTAACTGATCGTTGGTTGGACCCGGCAGCAAGTCGCCCGCAAACTGTTCGATCGTGAAACGATCGAACGGCATGTCGGAATTGAACGCGTTCAACACCCAATCGCGCCATGGGTAGATGTCCCGCGGGGCGTCGATGGTGTAGCCGTCGGAATCGGCATAGCGCGCCAGATCCAGCCAAATCCGGGCCTGCCGTTCGCCGTAGTGCGGCGAGGCCAGCAGTTTATCGACAAGGCGCTCATACGCATCGGCGCGCGTGTCTTTCAGGAAGTCTTTCAGTTCCGCCTCGGTCGGCGGCAAACCGGTGATGTCGAGCGCAACGCGGCGCGCGAGCGTGGCTTTGTCGGCTTGATCGTTGGGCCGCAGATTCTTCTCTTCGAGTTTGGCCAAAACGAAATTGTCGATCGGATTGCGCACCCACGCGCTGTTGCGAACGGCCGGCGCGGCCGGACGATTCACGGGTTGAAAGGCCCAGTGGCGCGAAGTCCGCCGCTTCGCCGCGACGAAGTCCGCGGGCGCCGGCATGCCATCGGCGATCCACTTCTCCAACTTGGCGATTTGCTCCGGCTCCAGCTTCTTTTTCGGCGGCATCTTCAGCCCGCCGTCCTGCCGCACGGCTTGCAGCAGCAGACTCGCCGCATCGCCCGGCTTCGCGGCAGGGCCGCGATTGCCGCCCTTTAGAATCGCCTCCTTCGAGTCAAGAGCCAACCCGCTGTTGAGCCCGTTGACGGAGTGACAACCCTGACAATTCGATCGCAAAATCGGTCGGATCTCTTTGTCGAAGAAATCGGCTTGCGCGTAGAGGGCCGCCGCGGTGAGAAAACAGATTACCGGCCGCATGTCTCCCACATTCTATCAACGCCGGCGAGCTAGATTGGGAGTATGCATCGCACGAGGGTGGCACTGCTGGCAACGGCCTTTTATCCCGACGTGCTTCCGTTGTTGGAGAAGCACTGCCTGCGGTGTCATCGCGAGGGTGAGTCCGCGCCGATGGCGCTCGACACTTACGAGAAGGCGCGGCCGTACGCGCGGGCCATTCGCGACGCGGTCCTGCGCGGCGCGATGCCGCCGTGGTTTGCCGATTCGAAGCCAAACGAGTTCGCCAACGACTCTCGCTTATCCGCCGCCGAGATCGAGGTCATCAAGCGCTGGGCGGATCATCCGACGGTGAAGGGAGCGCCGCGCGCGGCTGTGTTTGGCGCGACTCACCTCACGCCCGACGTTACCTTCGCCATGCCCGCACCATATTCGGTTCCGGCGAAGGGCACGGTCGACTACCAGCATTTCATCGTGCCGACGAACTTTACGACGGACCGTTGGATTCAGGCGATCGAGGTGCGGCCGTCAGCGCCGGCGGTGGTACATCACGCGGTCGTATTTGTCCGACGCCCTCGATCCGTATGGCTGCGCGATCGCGCGCCGGGCGCGGCCTTCACGGCAAAAGGAGCGGCGTTGGAGGGGCTGTCGGCATTCGACGAAGTGATCGGCACCTATCTACCCGGCAACGGTCCGGTGACTCTGCCCGAGGATCACGCCAAACTCATTCCGGCCGGCAGTGATCTCATCATTCAACTGCACTATACGCCGACGGGCCGGGCGACCTCCGACACGACGCGCGTTGGTCTTGTGTTTGCGAAGCAGCCACCGCGATATCGCATTTACTCGGCCGCCATCGCGCGCGGCGATTTCGAGATTCCGCCTCGCGCGCGGGATCACACGGTCGACATCGCATTCCAAGTGCAGGCGCCGGCGGCGATCTACGCGCTCGCGCCGCATATGCATTTGCGCGGCCGGTCGATGCGCGTTTCGGTTGACGATCGCGTCGTGCTCGACGTGCCGCGTTACCAGTTCAACTGGCAGCTTGTGTATCGGCCGGCGCGGCAGATTCCGCTCGCTCGCGGCGCGCGCATCGAAGCCGAAGCGGTGTTCGACAACTCCGGTAATCCGAACGCCGTTCGATGGGGCGAGCAGTCCGACGAAGAAATGGCCGTTTGCTTCGTCGACTTCGTGATTCCGGCCGCTGCGTCGCCGAACGAACTGTTCGTCGCGCCCCGGCTACTGCGGGGAAGCAACCGTAGCACAGCCAGCAGCGCTCGGTGATCGGATGCGACATCTTCATCCAGGACGTTCGTCTCGATGACTTTCCACTGGTTTTTGGGACGAAACAAAACGAAGTCGATTTGTTTTTTTCGGGTCCTTCACTGGGATTGTCGGCTGTTCGGCGTTCGACGCATTGGCCCACTCTTTCATCAGCACGCCGAAGACCGGGCTATTGGCCGTTGTGTTGAGGTCCCCCGCCAAGATCGCAGGCAGGCTCACCGGAAGATTGGCCATATCGGCGCCCGTTATACGATCCGTCTCGCTGCGATGATCCAGGTGGGTGGCGATGAAGGCGATGTCCTGGGCACAACGATAGGGCCTCGTTTCGACGAGCAGCAGTGACCGCGGCTCCATGTTTGGTGAATTCGGAATCGGGAAGACGCGCGAGCCCAGCAGCTGCCCGCTCACCAGCACCGCGTTGCCGTAGCCGCCGCCCTGGAACGGCATCGATTGGCCGACCACGCCGCGAAGACCGGTGAGGCGCTCCAACTCGCGAACCGTGTCGCGGCCCTTCACGCGTTCGGTGCGCACGTCGACTTCCTGAAGCGAAACGATGTCCGGCCGCGCGTCGCGGATCACGCGCCCGATGCGGGGAACGTCGAGCTTTCCATCGACGCCCTCGGCGTGATGGATGTTGTAGGTGAGTACGCGTATCTCGCAGGCCATGGCGGCGGTGGTCATCAGCAGAATTGTCGTCTTCATCGTAAGTCCGCCAGGTTATCCTTTGCGATTTGTGTGCGCGCGTGGCGCGGGCCGAGCGTCTGCTCGAAGATGTTGACGGCACGCTGCATCAGCGGCCGCGCTAGCGCCGGCCGCTTTGTCTCACCCAGCAGCATTGCGATGTTGTTCAGCTGCGTCGCGGTCTCCGGATGATTCGGACCATGCAACTTTTCGCTCTCCGCAAGCGCCGCGCGGAGCTGCGATTCGGCCTCTTTGTATCGGTTGGCGGCTTGCAACGCGAGGGCGTAGTCGCTGCGCCGCGGGATGGACGGCTCGGCTTCAAGCGCGCGTTTGTAGAGCGCAAGCGCGGCGGCCCGGTCCTCACGCCGCTCGGCGAGATTCGCGAGGCGCGTCAAACAGCGGGCAGTGGCGACGCAGGCTTCAAAGAGCTTTTCGGCCTCGGCGTCGCGGCCCTGCGCGGAGACGGCTTCGGCCAAATAAGCGGGCTCGACGTCCGAGTGGCGCAGATAAAATTCCGCGCGGGCCGGTTGCCCGTTGCGCAGAAGGAACAGGCCGTAGTCGCGCTTCGCGGACTTCGACGATGGCGCGCGCGCGATGCGTTCTTCGTGGAGCCGAGCCACGTCGGCGGGATCGACCGGCGAGAAGAGTTGTAATGCGAGGACGAGGATCACTCCGGATACCCCTCGCGGATTTCACCGTTCAGGGCTTCGAGAAATTTGACAAGGGCGCGTTTTTCTTCCGGCGTGATCGAGAACTTGCGAATTTCGGGATCGAGGTTCTTGCGCAGTTTGCCGCCTTTGGCGTAGTGGTCGATGACATCGCCAAGCGTCTTCGCGCTGCCATCGTGAAAGTACGGCGGCGTGGCGGCGACCTGTCGGAGAGACGGCGTCTTGAAGGCGGCGTTGTCATTGTCGTCGAAGCTCACCAGCGAGTGGCCGGCGTCATCGTCGACAGCACCGGCGGCGGTAACGTGGAAGCCTTCATCGGTCAGGTTTGGACCGAGGTGACAGGAGATGCAGCCAGCTTTGCCGCGAAACAAATTGAGGCCTACTTGTTGTTCTGCGGTCAACGCGGATTTGTCGCCGGCTAGGTAGCGATCGTAGGGCGAGTTGCCGGCGAGAATGGTCCGCACGTACGACGCCAACGCGAACCGCATTCCCTTTTCATCGATGCCGTTGTACTCGTCGATGGCCGCCAGACGCGCCACTACCTTGGCGACCGGCATATCCATTTCCGAAGGATTGGCAATAGGCTGCGCGACCTGGTTTTCGAGATCGGGCGCGCGGCCGTCCCAGAAAAATCGTTTGCCCCAGGCACGGTTTAGAATCCGCGGCGTGCGGCGCGGGCCAACATTATTTTCGATGCCGACGGCCTTCGGGTGTTTATCGGTAAAGCCGTATTGCGGATCGTGGCAGGTTGCGCAGGACACGGTACCATCGCGCGAGAGACGCTTGTCGAAGAAGAGCTTGCGGCCGAGCGCCGCCGACTCCTTGGTAATGGGATTCGACGCCGGCGCGGGTACGTAGTTGTCGAGCCCGAGCGGCACGCGCAACGCGTAGGCGAGGAACAGGAGCAGCATCTACCCGATTATCGCGTCTATCACGCCATCGAAGGTGTGCGGGTTAGCCTCGGCCGCGATGGCGACGCCGTGCGCGCGCATCGTTTCGCTGGTCGCTGGTCCGATCGAAATCGCGCGCGCGCAGGCGTCGAGCAGGCGGCGGCCGTCGAGCGCGAGGAAGTTCTTGACGGTGCTGGAACTGGTGAACACGATGAAATCGGCGTGCGCGATGGCGGCGATTTTTTCGGAGGCGCCGGGAGGCACTACGTTGCGATAGACCGGAAGCATTTCGACTCCTGGGATGACATCGCGGGCGACGGCGGCGCGCGGGAGCAGCACACGGCCCGAAACTCCGCGTAGCTCTTCCGCGACGCCTTCGCCGACCGAGTTCTCAACGACGACGTCGGCGACGATCCGGTACTCGCGCAACGCCGCGGCGGTTGCCGGGCCGATCGCCATTACGCGCGGCGTAATGCGGCGTGTGTCGGGTATTTGCGCAAGGAAAAAGCGGACGGCGTTGGCGGAGGTGAAGAGCAGCCAGTCGTAGGCGGTGAGGTCGGGCACGGCGAAATCGATGGCTTCCAGAGCGATTACCGGGGCTTCGACGACATGCGCGCCTAGATCGCGAAGCGCGCGCGCGGATTCGGCCGATTGCTCCGGCGCACGCAGCAGAACGATCGTCCGATTGTGCAGAGGGCGGCGCGCGAACCAATCCAGTTTGTCGCCGAGCGCGGCCACTTCGCCGATGACGATTGTTGCGGGCGGCTTCAATGGCGTGACGGCTTCGCCGAGTGAAGCGAGATCGGTGCGAACGGTGTGTTGGCGCGAGGTTGTCGCGCGCTGCACGACGAGCGCGGGCGTAAACGGCGCACGGCCGGCGGCGATTAACCGCGCGGCGATATCGGCCGCGGTGCTCAGGCCCATGTAGATCACGAGTGTTTCGGAGTGGCCAACGCGGGACCAATCGATCTTGGATGGATCGTGGCCGGTAACGAAGCTAACCGACGAGGCGTGGTCGCGATGCGTGAGCGGCACGCCGGTGCAGGCGGCCATGCCCAGAGCCGACGTCACGCCGGGTACGACTTCATATTCGATGCCCTCGTCGTGAAGGATTTCGAGTTCTTCTCCACCGCGGCCAAAGATGAATGGATCGCCGCCCTTCAAGCGAACAACGATGGCGTGTTGGCGCGCCTTTGCTACGAGCAATTGGCTGATCTCGGTTTGCGGCAGCGAATGATCGGACTTCTTTTTGCCGACGTAGATTTTTTCGGCGCGCGGCGCGAGGTCGAGGAGTTCGTGCGCGGCGAGGTTGTCGTAGAGTACGGCGCCCGCGCGCTGCAAGGCGTCGCGGCCCTTGACCGTGATCAGGTCCGGATCACCGGGGCCGGCGCCGACTAGATAGACTTTACCCATCGCAAACCTCGCAGTTCGGGCTTGGGCGAAGCCGCGCACGGAGGCGGCCGCACCCTGACGGTCGCGGCATCTCGGAAGGGCGGAGGCGATGCGCGACGCGCGAGGCGACTTTCACATTCCCACCTGCTGGAGCACAATCGATGCACCACTGGCGAGGAGCTTCTTGGCAAGTGCCGCGCCGACACCGGCGGGATCGTTGCCGGCGCCCGTTGCGGTGGCGTTGACAATCAAGCGGCCGTCGGGAGACACGACGATTCCGCGCATGTTGATTTCACCGTGCTTGCCGATCACCGCATGCGCTCCGAGCGGGACCTGACATCCGCCGCCCATCGCGGCGAGTGCGGCGCGTTCGGCGGTTACGCGCGTGCGCGTGGCGTCGTCGTCCAACTGCACCGCTGCCGCGTGTCCCGCGCCGCTGTCGTCGCGCGTTTCGATCGCGAGAGCGCCTTGGCCGACGGCGGGGATGAAGACCTCTGGGTCGAGAAATTCGGTGATGCGATCTTGCCAGCCGAGCCGCGTTAATCCCGCCGCCGCGAGAACGATGGCCGCATATTGCCCTTCAGCCTGTTTGCGCAATCGCGTGTCGACATTGCCACGCAGATCGTTGATCACCAGATCCTGCCGGATGCCGCGCAGTTGCGCCGTGCGGCGCAAGGAACTTGTGCCGACGATCGCGCCGTGCGGGAGCGCGGCGAGCGTGGAACCGATCAAGGCGTCGCGCGGATCTTCGCGTTCGGGAAATGCCGATAAAACAAGGCCAGCGGGCAGTTCGGTCGGCATGTCCTTGGCCGAATGCACGGCGAGATCGATCGATCCGGCGAGCAGCGCTTCTTCAATTTCCTTGGTGAACAGGCCCTTTGTGCCGACTTTGCTCAGCGCGACATCAGTGATTTTGTCGCCGGTGGTTTGAATGATCTCTATACGCGTCGAGTGACCGAGGGCCACGAGTTTCGCCGCGATGTGATTGGCCTGCCACAGCGCGAGCTTGGAGCCGCGCGATCCGATTACGAGTTCGCTCATTTGTCCGTCTCATCCAGGCGCAAGGCGCGCCGGATCGTTTCGATTTCGCCCCATCCTTCTTCGCTCGCCGCGAGGCGGCGTATCTCGGCGATCGGGCCGTGTGCGACCTTCGCCATCATCGCTTTGGTCAACAGTTCGAGCGCCTCTTCCTGCTGCGGAGTCAGCGCGCCGATTTTGCCGCGCAGCCGCTGTATTTCGGCCTGGCGGGTGCGTTCGAACTGCTCTTGGACGGCGACGATAACAGGCGCGGCTTCGCGGACGCGCAAGCGCGAGATGAGCTTGTCGACTTCATCCGCGATGATCGCTTCGGCGGCCTGCGCCTCGGCCTCGCGGCCTTTGCGATTTTGTTCGACGACGCGGCCGAGATCGTCGATGTCGTAGAGGAAGACGTTTTCGAGGGTGTTGACGGCGGGATCAATATTGCGCGGAACGGCGATATCGATGAAGAAGATCGGCCGGCCTTTGCGTTTGGCGCGCACTTGGCGGACCTGCGCTTCGTTCAAGATGCAGTGCGGCGCGCCGGAGGAGGCGATGACGATATCGATTGCCGGCATCGCGTCGAGGAACTCGTCGTAGTCGACGATTGTGCCGTTGAATAGAGAGGCCATTTCTTCTGCGCGCGCGCGGGTTCGATTCGTGACGAAGACCTTTTCGGCGCCGGACCGGTGCAAGTGGCGCGCGGCGAGTTCCGACATCTTGCCAGCACCGATCAGCAGGACTTTGCAGCCGGTGAGCGAGCCGAAGATTTCGCGGGCCAGTTCGACGGCCGCAAAGGAGACCGAGACGGCGCTTTCGCCGATCGTGGTTTCGGTGCGGACGCGTTTGGCGACGTTGAAGGCTCGCGTCAACACGGCGTCGAGGTACTGGCCTACGGCGCCTTCTTCCTTGGCCAGCGACCAGGCGTCTTTCAGTTGCCCGAGAATCTGCGGCTCGCCAACGACCATGGAATCGAGTGACGATGCGACGCGGAACAGGTGGCGGATGGCGTCGCGGTTTTCGTAGTGATAGAAGTGGCGCTGGAAATCGAGGCGATGTCCTGGGCGGGCGTGATCGAGAAAACCGGCGACGGCGCGATCGGCGTCGGCGGATTCATCGCCAGCGACGACGATTTCGACGCGGTTGCAGGTGGAGAGAATCAGGCTTTCGTGCATGCCGGCGGCATTGCGGAGCTCGCGCAGCGCTTCGGGCAGGGCGGCGGCGTCAAAGGCCAATCGTTCGCGCAGTTCGACCGGCGCGGTGCGATGATTCAGGCCTGTGACGTGGAGTTTCATTTGGTAAGCAGTGGGCGCAATCCGGTATGCGAGATCCAGGTCAGAGTTGAGAACAGCAGCACGTAGAAAGCAAGGAAGGCCGCGCGGCGGCCGCGCCAGCCCCCGCTCGAACGCAGCAGAACGACGGCGAGATAGAAGGCCCAAGTGAACAGCGAGATGTGGATGCGGCCTTCGCCAATCCAGCGGGTGCCGGACTCCATGTACGCCCAACCGCTGCCGGCGATCACGCCGACGGTGGTGAACACGAAGCCCGCGTACATGGCGCGCGTCGAGAGCTGGTCAAGAGTGTGGAGGGGCGGCAGTTGCGTGAAGAACGGGATGGGCTGTTTGGTTTTCAGGTGGCGCTCCTGCAGAAGATAGAACACCGAGGCGAGCGCCATGAAAAGGGTTGAAGTAAAGCCGCCTATGTTGAGGAGTACGTGACCGAGCAACCAGGCGTCGCGCAGTCCTTCAGCGGGCCACACGTTGATCGAAGCGCCGGCGCCGATCCAGGTCAAGACGGCGATCAGCGGGAAGCCGACCAGGCCGAGGCTTTCAAATTCGTAGATCCAGACGACGACCAGAAACACGATGGCCAACACCAGCGCCAGGAGTGAAACCGTTTGGAACTGATCTTTGGTGGCGACGGCTTGTTCGACAACGGCGACGAAGTGGAACACGACTCCGGCGGTAAAGGCCGAGAAGGCGGGCTTGTAGAGCGCGGCGCTACGGCGGATGAAGTAGTCGGCAACGTAGACAAGACCGACGGAATAAAGCACCGCCGCCACGCGGAGCCAGAAGAGGCTCATCTCCTGCATCGTTACGAAACAGTATATCGTGTGGCGCTAGGAGGCGGCTTTTTTGGCCGTGAACTCCATGGTTCGGTCTTCAGCGCCTTCGGGGATGGCCTTGATTTTCATTTCGTCGCCGTTGACGGTGGCTTTGTGGAGAATGCGCATCTGGTTGCCGTTGCGCTCCATGATCATGACCCAGCTCAGGTCGTTGCCCGCAACCTTACCTTCCTTCACTTCCAGTTCCCCCAACTGGCTGGAGATGGTACCCGACAGTTTTTCGCCATCGGCTTTGAGGGTGTAGGTGAGTTGGAATTGGCCGTTGCCGGTAGTGACGGTGGCGTTCCATTTGCCGTCGACATCGGCAGCGAAAACGGCGGCGGATGCGAGGAGGAATAGGCGTGCAATCTTCATAGGGTGATAATAACCGAATGGGACCTCAACAGAAAGCACAAGAACTCGGAGTGAGCTTCGAGAAGCAGACGCCGGGGTATCTGAACCTCTGCATTAAGACCGGGAATCAGCTTTGGAGCTCGGGACATGTGAGCACGCTGAAAGGCAAGCTGGGCGCGGGTTTGACGACGCAGGACGGCTATGCCGCGGCTCGCGAATGCGTAACCAAGATCTTGAATTCGGTTTGGAACGTCAATGGCACGCTGGATGGACTGCGGGTCATTAAAGTTTTTGGATGTGTGAACTCGGCGCCGGAGTTTGTCGAGCAGCACCTGGTAATCAATGGCGCGTCGGATCTGCTGCACGAGATCTTTGGCAAGGACGGAGACGGGTATCACGCGCGGTCGGCGCTGGGATTTGCCTCGCTGCCGACGGGCGCGGCGGTAGAGGTGGAAGTGGTGTTTGAATTGAAGGCGTGAGGGTGGAGCGGGCGCCCCAAGCCGGCTAGCGTCCCCGCAGGCGGTCGAGCAGTCGGCGGTCGCGTTTTTCGGGTTTGGACTCGGTGAAGCCGCCGGCGAGGGTCGTGGCTTTGCGGAGTTCGGCGGCTTCTAGGCGTTTCGCTCTGCTTTCTTCGCCTTCGTGGTAAAGGGCGCGGGCGGCGTAGGCTGGGCCGCGCATTTGGCTAAGGCCGAGGACTTCGATGGTGAAGTCGCCCGTGTCGTTCTTGATAGTCAGTCTGTCCCCGATGCGGACTTCGCGCATGGGCTTAGCCGGGTGGCCGTTTGAGGTCACCCGGCCGAGGTCGCAGGCACGGGCGGCGAGCGCGCGGGTCTTGAAGAAACGCGCGGCCCAGAGCCATTTGTCGATGCGCATCGTGTTGTCCTAGGTCGCGATGCGAGGGGCGCAGACAGGCCAGGGAGAGAAACCGAGCACGAGGGTATTGCGATCGACGTAAAGATTGACCTCTTCGCCCTTGATGGTCATCTGCTGGATGATTCCGCCGGAGCAACTCTTCACTTTGCCGCGTTGGACGGCGGAGAGGTTTCCGGCGATCGATTCCGGTCCCCAGTCGCGGAGGAACTTGTCGAAGGCGTAGTCTCGGCAAGGAGTGGCGTCGGTGCAGCCCCAGAGTCCATAGGCCTGCTTGTAGTCCTTCTTTTCGAGAAGAGCGAAGAATTCGCGGAGGCGCGCCTCTTCTTTCCAATCGCGGAAGAAGTACCAGAGCAGTCCGCCGGCGACCGCGATCGACAGAATCGATACGAAGATGCGTTTATTCCGCTTCTCGCGCTTGGCGTCGACGACGCCGAAATTATCGAGATAGCCGCTCATGGATTTGGTCCTCCAATTTTGGGCATGCACAACGGACAAGCTCGGCATAGCCCGCCGGCAATACCTTCGCAACCTGTGCGGAAAGGACGGAGGACTACTTGGCGGGGAACGCCTTGTTGTATTCGGCGGTCGCTTCCGAGGTGATGTCCAGCGCCGGTTTGAAGTAGATGGTATTGGAAACGTCGACGACAACGTCGAGGCCCTTGGTTTCGGCGACCTTCTTGACGATGTCGCTCATGCGGGTGCCGCTGCGGCCGAGGATGTCCTGGCGTTCGCGGTCGACGTCGGCCTGCAAATCTTCGGTGACGCGCTGCAACTCGCGTTGCTTGCGCTGACCTTGCAGGTTGTACTCCTGCTCGGCTTGCGGTGTGAGCTTGCCCGCGAGCGTCTGCAACTGGTTTTGGATGTTTTGCAGCTCTTTCTGCAACGCCTCCATCTTGTCCTGACGCGGCTTGTAGCGCGCTTCAAGTTCTTTCTGCGCCTTCTGAATTTCGGCGGTATCGAGCACCGCCTTCTGCAGATTGATGATGGCGACCTTGACCTGCGCCGTAATCGTGGAGGCGCACAAAGCAAAAAGGACGGGAAGCACGACCCGAGCCTGACGAATTCCGAACATGTTACAGATTTCTCCTGAGATTCCCGCTGAGCGATTGAACTAAACAACAGCGTATCACGGAACCAACGCCTCAACGAGCACGCGGCCCATAGAACCGGCGGGAGTTTCCACTTCTAACAAAGTCGCCAGGGTCGGGGCGATATCGTTTACGGCGGCCGACGTGTGGTATTTGCCGGGCTTGATGCCGGGACCCATGAGGAGGATGGGGACATGCGTGTCGTAGCTGTAGTAGGTGCCATGGGTCGCTTTGTCGGTGGCGAAGATGGCGTACGGCGCCATCATCACCACAACGTCGGAACTGCGTGATGGATGGTATCCGGCAGCGATGCGGCGGGCGAATTTGTCCTGGCCGATTTCACCGCGCAGAATCTGATCCTTGGTATAGACACGCATGACATGCGGTAAGTTCCTTAGCGTGTCGGCGGCGACCTTGCGGACCTCTTCGGCGTTGTACTTTGCGAGGAGCTTGGACTCGAGGTACATCTGCTGGCTGTTCTTGCCGACGGTCCATTTTTCGTAGCCGTACTTGGACTTGAGGGCCTTTTCGACGGCGGCGGCGAAGTCGGCATCCTTGAAACGAATGCCGGGCATTTTTCGAGCGACGTTGATTTCGGGGACCGGACCGACGCCGTGATCGGCGGTGAGGACGACGACGACGTTGCGCATGCCGATCTTTTTGTCGAGGAAGGCAAAGAGCTTGCCGAGGATGCGGTCGGTGCGAATGGAGACGTCACGGACTTCCGGGGAATCGGGGCCGTGGGCGTGGCCGACGTAATCGTTTCCGGAGAGGCTCAGCGAGAGGGTATCGATGCCGGCGTGGGTACCGAGTTTTTCGTTCTCGATGGCGGCCTCGGCGAACTCTTCAAGCAGTTCATTGCAGAAGGGCGACTTCTCGAGGTTCGAGTAAAACATCGTGTCGGGCTTGGAGAGCATTGTCTTCAAGGGCGCGCCGCCGGCGAGCGGGATCCACGGCTTGCCGAGGTAGCGTTCGCCGAGCTTTTTGGCATTGAAGTTTTCGACCCAAGCGGGCATCGCTTTCATGTACCAGGTCGAGGTGACGAACTGGCCGGCTTCGTTGGAGAACCAATACGCGGCGTCGGCCATACGGCCAACCGGAAGAATCGCGGACCGGTCCTTGATCGAGATGCCGATGGCCTTGGCTTCGCCCTTGCCCGACATCTTGATTTCGTCGGGGACGGTGGAGACCATGAGACGGTGCGGGGAAGACGCATCGGTATCCGCGCCGAGCAGTTTCAGATTCTTGTCGTTGACTGAAGAGACGACTTTGCCCGATTCCGGCTCGTACCAATCATTTGCGACAATGCCGCTGGTGAGCGGCGAAGCGCCGGAGAGGATGGTCGCATGGCCGACTGCGGTCACGGTGGGGTAGTGTTCGTAATTGGCGTTTGTGAAAACGGCGCCTTGGGTCAACAGGCGGTGCAGCCCGGAGTTGAACTCGGAACGAAAACGGGTGAGGTAGTCGTAGCGGAACTGATCGACGACGATGGTGAGCAGCAGCTTCGGTTTGGCGGGCGGCGGCTTGGGAGGCTGCGCGGAAGCGACACTCGCGGCGGCGAGGGCGAGAGCGAGGATTCTCATTGCGATGTTAGTCGAGGACGGCGCCCGAGCCTTGAATCTGGTAGATCGTGATACCGGACTTGATCTTTTCGGGGTCGAACTTTTGGCCGCGTTCTTCGGCTTCGTGCTTGGCCCAGGCGATGGCCTGTTGCTGATTGAGCTCGATCTTCTTCAGCACTCCTTCAGCGACGGCGGCGCGGCCGGCGGCGTTCTTGGGGAACATGGTCTCGCCGTCCTTGACCTTGAAGCGGAGAGCTTTTTCGCCATCCTGGATCTGGAGCCAGCAGCCCATCATCTGGCAGACTTCGGTGACTTTTCCTTTTACCTGGACGGTCTTGCCAACGTACTGATCGGGCGAGGCGAGGACGGTGGCGACAGGGGTTGGCTGAGCGAGCGTCAACGGCTTGCCGAATTTCTCGGCGGCGGAGAGAGAGAGGGCGAAGGTGGCAACGACAACAATATTTCGCATGACGCCATTATTTCAAAAACTAGGGCAGCGCGTAGGCTATGAGGGAGTCGGAGTAGGTCGAATTGTATTTATTGCCGCCGCCGGCGGCGATGACGACATACTGTTTTTTCGTCTTGGCGCTGTAGAACGTCATGGGGTTGGCATGACCGCTGGCGGGGAGGCGCGTTTCCCAGAGCTTTGCGCCGGTGTCTTTATCGAATGCGCGAAAACGCGAATCGTTCGTCGCGGCGATGAAGAGCAGGCCGCCATCGGTGACAAGCGAGCCGCCGAGGTTCGGCGTTCCCGTGGGCGGCACGCCGCGTTTGGTGAGTTCGTCGTATTCGCCGAGTGGGACGCGCCAGCGGAACTCGCCTTTATCGAGATCGATGGCGGTGAGATGGCCCCAGGGCGGCTGCTGGCAGGAGTAGAGATTGTTGTCCCAGAAGCGGGAGTTCGGTGAAGCCACGCCACGGTTGCGGTAGGGGATGATCGACCCTTCGGGGCGCTTTTCGTGGCGGAAGACCATGCCGACGTCCATGGAGTTGACGTAGAGAGTGCGGGTCGATGGATCGAACGACGCGCCTCCCCAATTTGTTCCGCCGTTGGTGCCGGGGAACAGCACGGTCGTCTTCAGGCCGACGGGCGTGTAGAGGGGCTTCAGTTCGGCGTCTTTGATGAGCGCTTCGCAGAATTTTCGGGACTCGGGTGTCACGTTGGTGAGTTCGTCGAGGCGCATCGATTGACGCGCGAAAGGCGGCGGCTTTGTCGGATAGGGCTGCGTCGGCCAGGCCTGTTCGCCGGGGACTTCCGAGGGCGGCACGGGGCGCTCTTCGATGGGGAAGATCGTCTTGCCGGTGGCGCGTTCGAATAGGAACGTGAAGCCGGTCTTGGCAACTTGGGCGACGGCGTCGATCAGCTTGCCGCCGGACTTAATGGTGACGAGCGCTGGCTGCGCGGGGAGATCGTAGTCCCAGATGTTGTGATGAACGGTTTGGAAGTGCCAGACACGTTTCCCCGTGGCGGCGTCGAGCGCGACGACGGAGTCGCCGAAGAGATTCGCCCCTTTGCGATCACCGCCGTAGAGGTCCGTCGACGGCGATGTGAGCGGCAGGAACACGAGGCCACGTTTGGCATCGACCGACATGACGGACCACATGTTGGCGCCGCCACGGCCTTCCCATGACTTCCCTTCCCATGTATCGTTGCCGAACTCGCCGGCGCGTGGGATGGTGTGAAACGTCCAGACGAGTTTGCCGGTGTGAACGTCGAAGGCCCGGACGTCGCCGGCGGGTCCTCGGGGTTCGCCGTCGGAGGCCCAAGCGCCGGTGATGATGAGGTTCTTGTAGATGGCGGGCGGCGAGGTGATGCCGTAGCCGCGCTCTTCGTAGCCATCGGCGACACCTTTGCGAAGATCGATTGACCCTTTGTCGCCAAAAGACTCGTCGAGCTTGCCGGTGTCGGCGTCGAGGGAATACATGCGGCCCATTTGAGTGCCGTGGAGGATACGTTTCTTTTTGCCGTCGGTCCAGTAGGAACAGCCTCGAGAGATGAAGAGGTTGGCGGAGCGGGTCATGTCGATCTTCGGATCGAAGGCCCAGATTTGTTCGCCGGTTTCGGGCTGCAGGGCAATTACACGATTGAACGGCGTGGTGACGTACATGACGCCGTCGACGACGAGGGGGGTCGATTCGAATGCTGAGCGCATGATGTATTTCGAGCCGTCGGAGACGTCGCCGGTGCGGAAGGTCCAGGCGGGCTTGAGTTGGGCGACGTTAGATTTGTTGATCTGTTTCAGGGCGGCGTGTTTTTGGCCGCCTGCATCGCCTCCCCAGTGACGCCACTCCTGGGCGTGCAGCATTGTGACGAAGGCGATGAAGAGGCGCATAGGGGCGATTATGTCACGGCTGTGTAACGAATCGCCCGCGCAATCCACTAAGCTACTAGTGAATATGCGGACTTTCCTGGCTGTTGGATTGATGGCGATTTCGGTGGCGGCGCAGACACCTCCCGGAGGACGGATGGGGCGGCCGGCCGAACGCTGGTTAGCGCCTTTGTCGACGGCGGAGCGGAATCAAGCGGAGTTGCGCGCGGGGTTGACGCGAGCGAGCGTGCACCGGGCGGCGCCGGGGGATTGGCTGGCGCAAGGTCAGTGGTCGCGCACAGCGGATGGCAAGGCTCTGTATCGTGCGGCATTGCGATCACCCGAAGCGCTCGGGCTGCGGCTGCACTTCCGCAACTTCAACGCTGGCGAGGGACGCGTGTGGATGTATCCGGCCGATGGGGCGACCGAAGGCTACTTCGCGGGACCGTATACGGCGCGAGGAGTTTTTGGAGATGGCGAGTTCTGGTCGGAGTTCGTCGAGGGCGAATCGGTGGTATTGGAGTATGAGACTTCGCGCGGAGGGAAGCTTCCGTTTGAGGTCGATGTGGTGAGCCACGTGTTTCATGAAGTTCTTCCGGGGACGGGGAAGGCATCAGCACGGCGGGAAGCGCTGTCTTGCAACAAGGACGTGACGTGCCATCCGGAGTGGGCGGAGCGGGCGCGGTCGGTGGGCCGCTATTTGTTCGAGACGAACGGCGGCGGGGCGTTGTGTTCGGGATCGGTGGTGAACACGCGGAATTCGAGCGGCATTCCGTACTTTCTGACGGCGGACCACTGCGTCAACAACGCGGCCGAGGCTCGATCGGTACAGGTGTTTTGGGGTTACACGGCGGTGTCGTGCGGCGGCGCGCCGAAGAATCTGCGGCAGCTACCCACCACGCTGGGCGCGACGTATTTGACAGGCGGAGGCCTGGAGCAGGGCGACTTTACACTGTTGCGATTGAACGGCACGTTACCGGACACGGTGACTTTTTCGGGATGGACGCCGGACGAACATCCGGTGGGCGGCGATGTGACGGGTATCCATCATCCCGGCGGGGATTTTCAGCGCATATCGTTTGGCGCGCGCGGCGATGCGATTCCGGTGCGCGGACGGCCGGAAGGCGTCTACTATACGATCAATTGGCGGGAAGGGGTGACCGAGGGTGGGTCGTCTGGGTCGCCGCTGTTCAACGCCGATGGATTGATTGTCGGCATGTTGTCGGGTGGACCGAAGCCGCCGGCAGGGAAGACCGAGTGCGATTTGAATCCGGCGTTCGATTGGTATGGAAGATTCTCGACGGCGTATCCGTCGTTGCAGGCGTTTCTTGAGGAGCGGACGACGGGCGGGGCACTCCGCCGCCTCCGCCGCCATCGGGTGGCGGCACAACGCTGACCAACAACACCGCGACGACGTTCCGATTTGCCGCGGTGGAGGGGCCGACTTTGATGAGCGGCGCGGGGACCTATCGAATCGAGGTTCCGCAAGGGGCGACGCGGCTGGAGATTCGAGTCCGGACGACCACTCCGAACGCGGATGTCGATCTGTTTGTGCGCGCGGGATCGGCGCCGGATGCCGATGGCGGGCGAGTGACGGCCGATTACTCGGCCGAGACGGAATCGGGGAACGAGACAGTGGTGATCACGCCGACTTCGAACCCACCGCTGCGCGCGGGCGCATACTTCGCGACGCTGGCGGTATTCACGCCGGGAGTAGCGGTGGAGGGCACGATTACGGCGATCATCACAGCGGGCGGTGGTGGCGGTAGCACGCCATCGACGGGAGCGCAGGCGCTCACGTCGGGGCAGGTTCGCAACATCACGATCGAGCCGGTAACAGGTCCACAACTGCTGTCCGGAACGAGTTCGTATTCGATCGCCGTGCCGGCGGGAGCGACGCGGCTTGAGATCCGTTTGGAGACCGATAACCGGTCGGTGGATGTGGACTTGTACGCGCGGTTCGGCGATGCGGTGACGATCGCGAACGGTACGGCGGTGGCCGATCATCGATCGGAGGGACCGGATGGGAACGAAACGATTGTGATTACGCCGACATCGAGTCCGGCGTTGCGGCCCGGGACGTATTTCATTCATCTCGGGGTGTTTTCGATCAACACAAGGATCACGTCGCGATTGACGGCGACGGTGACAGGAGGCAGCTCGCCGCCGCCACCGGCGGGTTCGGGTGGAACGTTGAACTCGGGTGTACCGGCGACGTATTCGGTAGGCCCGGTGACTTCGCCGTCGCTGGTCGGTACCGGATATCAGATCGCGGTGCCGGCGGGAGCCACGAGGCTTGAAGTCCGCATCCGCACGACGACACCTGGCGCCGATTTGGATTTGTATGTGCGCGAAGGGTCGGCGCCGGTGGTTTCGGGTGGATCGGTGGTGGCGGACTATCGTTCGGAGTCGGATTCGGGCGATGAGACGATTGTCATTACGCCGACATCGACGCCGGCACTGCGCTCCGGCACGTACTTCATCGCTCTGGGATTGTTCACACCGAACGTGCGCGTTCAAGGGACGATCCTGGCAACGATCAATACCGGCCAAGGAGGTAATGCGGTCGCACAACCGTTGCTGGTGGGGGTGCAGCAGGCGTTCCGTTTGGCGTCCGTGAATTCGGCATCGCTGATTCTGGATCCGTCGTTCCGGGTGACGGTGCCGCAGGGCGCGACGCGGATGCGCGTCGAAGTACGAACGGTTACGCCGCGCGCCGACGTCGATTTGTTCGTGCGGTACGAACAGGCGCCGGTGGTGTCGGGCGGGAGCATCTTATCCGATCACCGTTCGACGGGAGACACGGGCGACGAGGATCTCGATATCCGGCCGACATCAACGCCGCCCCTTCGCGTGGGTACCTACTACATCAATCTCGGGCTGTTCACATCAGGCATTGATGTGCAGGGCTTCGTGACCGTGTTTATCGACTCGGCGCCGCCTCCTCCGCAGCGTGCGGTGGAGTTGAGTTCGGGCGTTCCGGCGCCGTTCACCTACGCACCGGTGACACAGCCAACGCTTCATGCCGGCAACGCGGGATTCCGGATTGCCGTACCACAAGGAGCGACATCGATGACGGTGCGCTTGAACACGACGACGCCGGCCGCGGATCTCGATTTGTATGTGCGGCGCGGGGCGGATATCGATTTGGCGGGCGACAATCTGGTGGCCGATTACTACTCGGAAGGTTCGACAGGCAACGAGGTAATCACGGTTACGCGTACGTCGAATCCGCCGCTGGAGCCGGGCGTGTATTTCATCGCGATCGGCAACTTCGCGCGGAACGTTCAGGTGAACGGGACGGTGACGGCGACGATCGAACGAGGGACGACAGCGCCGCCGACCGGACAGACGCGGACGCTGTCTCTGAACGACTCGGTACGGTATGAGGTCGGGCCCGTGGCGACGCCGACGCTGTTCTCGGGATCGAATGCGTTTCGACTGGATGTGGCGAGCGTCTCGAAAATGGAGATCGTATTGACGACGGATCAGGAAGGCGTCGATACGGATCTGTACGTGCGTTACGGTGCTCCCCCGGCGGTGCAGAATGGAAACGTCGTGGCGGATTTCCGATCGGCGGGCGTTGGCGGCAGCGAGCGCGTGACGATTCAGCCGGGGGTGAATTCGCCGCTGCGGTCAGGGACCTACTACATTGCGATCGGGCTGTTCTCGACGGGCGCACGAGCGACGGGAACTGTTTCGGTGGTCGACCAATCGGCGGGCGATGCGCCGAAGCGGATGCGATTGGAACGGTTCGAGAAATCGGCGAGGCCGGTGGATGGGTTGCCGTTGCTCAAGGAGAAGAAACCGTGGCGCGAGTAGCGATGGTTCTCACCGTCTGCGGCCTCGCGGCGCAGACGGTGAAACTCGGCCCGCTGACTGAGAAGGAGCGGTCGGCTCTTCCGAAGCCTGGAGTGCAGGCGGCCGGCGTGCACAGGGCTGTTTCTTCCAAGATGCTCGGCAAGGGTAAGTGGAAGGATGGAGTGTGGCGGCTGCGAATCGTTTCGAAGGGGGCCAAGGGGCTGCGACTGCACGTGACTGAGTTTGTCGATGGGACACTCTCGGTGCGCGGGGCAGGCGCGGCTCAGTCGTTCGCGGCGAAGGGGCCGAATGGGGATGGGGATTTTTGGACGGGTGTTGTGGATGGGGAGAGTGTCTGGGTGGAGTATTCGGGCTCCAAGGGGGCGGGGCCGCCGATAGGGATCGCGGCGGTTTCGCATTTGTGGTGAGGGAGCTCAGTTATTGTCCGGCCACAGCATCATCGACACAATAGGCAAGAACAGGATGAGGATTCGTAAGATGATATGAGCCTCGCCGTCGAACGAGAATGGGATGCCACGGAGTGGATTGAGGGGCTGATCTCGGATGCGATGGAGAGTTGAGAACTTCTACGCGCCCGTGATTTCATTGAGGAGTTTGAAGAACGCCTTCTTGCGATCGGAGTTGATGCCCCAGTTGACGGGCGGGCACTGATAGCCGTCGGCGTAGTCGCTTTTGCCAGGATCGAAATAGCCCCAGGAGCAGTATTCGTTCACCGCGTTGACGAAGTTGTTTTCGGGCTTATCGAAGTCGAAGTGATCGTCCTCGTTGAAGAGTACGGGCATGGGGCGGCAGCCTTCGACCTTGCGCGTTTCGCGCACCATTTCGGTGATGCGCTTGGGGTCCGTCACGCCGTTGCCGTGGATGAGAATGAAGTCCGACGTTTTGACGACGTTAGGCAGCGGGATGAAGCGGCCGCCGTAGCTGGTGCCGACCAACAGACGCCGGCCATCCTTCGTCATGCCGCGCACGGTTTCGATCAACTCGTGGATGCGGTCCTGCCTGAGGATGGCGTGATCGTAGGCGGGGATGTTGCACTCGTTGTTCAGCTCGACGAGCACGTTGCGATAGTTCTTGTCGAGCAACCACTGGGTGGCGTTGACGACGCTGCGTTTGACGGCGGCTTCGTCCTTCACGCGCTGGTCCTGACCGAAGTAGTAGTAGCCGACGATGGCGACCATGCCGAGCGCGTCGGCGCGATCGAGAATTCGTTCCAGGCGCGCCATGTAGCCGGGGCGGAGAGAGCCGTCCTCGGCGATGGCGCTGTTGTTCCACGGCTGCGACTTCGAATAGCCTTCGGGGCTGCCCCCTTGCAGGTTGATAGTGAACGCAAGCAGGCCGTGTTTGCGCCAGAGCGGCATGGCGGCAATGAACTCGTTGGTGTTGCGATTGGCGTCCCACTTCTTGGTATCGGGGTAAGCCCAACGCACGGCGGTTTCGGGGTTGATGTCGTCGTAGATGCCTTGCACGACGCGCGAGTTCATCAGCAAGCCCTCGATCTTCTTGCCTTTCCAGGAGCGGCCTTGATAGGTCGGCTTGCCGTTGATGAAGAACATGTCGCCTCGAATGGAGACCGAGGTCTTCGGTTTCTTGACAGCGGCGAGGAGTGGCGTGGCAAACAGCGACGCGAGGTCACGGCGGCGGATCATATCGTTTGAGTTTATCGAAAACGGCGATGGGCTTCCCGATAGACGGCAAGCGTTTCGCGCGCGGTACGCTCCCAGGAGAATGCCCGGGCGCGTTCGAGGCCTTGCGCTTTGAGCGACTCGCGAAGCGCGGCGTCCTCGATCACGCGCGTCATTGCGGCGACCCATGGTTTGGGATTTGTCGCCGGCGCGTGGAGCGCGGCGCCGCCGGCGACTTCGACAACCGACTCGTCCTCCGAAGTAATGACAGGCGCGCCACATTGCATAGCTTCTACGATGGGCAGGCCGAACCCTTCGTAGAACGTCGGGTAGACGGCGGCGAGAGCGCCGGAGTAGATCGCGGGTAGTTCGGCCTCGTCGACGGCGCCGAGGAGTTGGAGGCCTTCGGAGGGCTCGATGCGAGGACCGTCTTCACGGCGTTTGCCGGCGATCACAAGACGCACGGGATGACGCTTCCTGACTTCGCGCCACGCTTCGACGAGCAGAGGCAGATTCTTGCGCGGTTCGATCGCGCCGACGTAAAGGAAGTACGGCTCGGCGGGTGCTTGAACATTCACGGGCTGGAATGTGTTTGCGGCAGCGAGAGGCACGGCAACGACGCGCGCCGGATCGAGCGAGAAGTGTTTGATCGCCTGGCGGCGCACGGCTTCGCTGAGCGTGAGCACCATTGTGGCCAGGCCGAGGCGAAGCAGAATCGGCGTGCGCTGGCGGACGCGATCGGCGGTTGAATGCCACTCGGGATTGAGCCAGGGCGATAGATCGTTGATCGACATGACGCTGGCCGCGACTGGGAAATACGGAACCGAAAACTCCGTGCCGTGAAACACGTCGATGCGGTGGCGGCGAAGGGCCATCGGGAGACCGGCAAGCCACCATCGTTTTTCCAGCACCGAATTACGGGGACCGATGGCGCCGTCGACCGGTTGATCGGTAAAGAGCGAAAATTCATCGGCGGCGCCGAGCGATTGCAGCGCCGCATGGAGTTCGCGAACGTAGCGCGGCACGCCGCCCGTGGGCGAGATGAGCGGAGTGGCGTCTAGACCGATTCGCACGTTGCGGTTAGCTTCCGGCGATGGCGCGTATCAGCGGTCCAAACGTTCCGCCGCCGCGCTGCGGCATGCCTTCGACCTTGATGGGAAGTTGCTTCACCTTGGTGCGGACGGAGGCGTTGCGCGGGCCGAGAGCGTCGAGCGAGTTCAAGGCGAGCATTGCGACGTAGACGCCGTGTTTGGACATGTCGCCGAGGCCAGCGAGAATTTCGGCGGCCGCGGCAGCTTCGGCGGCAGTGCCGTAACGGCCGACGGCTTCGGCTGCGATGGCTCGGACGGAAGGCGAAGCGTCCGCTTTCATGAGCGCGGCGAGTCCGGTGGTCTTTTTACGGATGAGCAAACCCATGGTAGCCCAGTAACGAACGGCCGAGTCGGCGTCTTTCAAGCCGGCGGCGAACTGCGCGTCAACGCCGTCTTTTGTCGAGGCGGCGAGGTCAGCCATGGGTTTGATCTTCTTGACGTCGTAGCTGGAACGAGCGGGATCGTGAAGCTCGGCTTCGGGGAGGAAGCCGCGATCGTTCGTGGAGACGATCCATTCGTCGACGGCGGCGCGGAGGCGGGCGGTGATGGCGGGTTGCCGCGAAGCGATGTCGTTGACTTCGTCGCGGTCGTTATCGAGATCGAACAACTCTTCGTGCGGTTTGGTCTGCCAGAAGCGGCTCTGCGCGGCGTTGAGCTTTCCTTCGTCGTAGAGTTTTTTCCAGACGGCGGTGGTCGGCGTTTGGAACATGTAGGCGACGTGCTCTCCGTAAACGCGGTGGGGCATATAGTG
>VFZW01000026.1 GCA_016871055.1 Acidobacteriota bacterium | reverse complement strand
GACGCCTTTCGCCGCCAACAGGAGAATCCGGCAGCGTAGCGCCACACGCTGGGGGGAGCTTCCGTTCCGGAGCAAGGCTTCGAGTTGCTCCCGTTGGCTCGCTTCTACCGCCAAGGGAGCTGCTGGGGTGAACATGACCCAGTATGAGGCAACTCTGCCTATATGTACATAGTTATATGAGACAGGACACTAGCGCGAAGGGAGCTGAAGCGCCCCAAACAAGCGAGCTTACGCCGGGCGATTTCAACCGGCTACTACGCTTTGTTCCATCTTTTGATTTCGGAAACGGCCAAGAATTGGAAGCGCGTCGAGGAACGGCCGACACTCGCTCGAATGTTCGAACACACGCTGATGGCGAAGGTTTGTACGAAACGGCGCGACGACCTGAGGACGTTCTTCAATACGCGAAGCATTGGTGATCCCGCCGTTGCGGTTGAGAAACACCTGCTGAATATTTCCGAGGTGTTTGTACGTATGATGGGGAACCGGCATACCGCGGACTACGACAGTTCCGTTGAATAGGCGCGAAGCGACGTATTCGAGCAGCTCAAATACGTCCAGTCCGCTTTCGTGAGTTGGGAGTTCATCCGCGAGACGCCGCTGGCGCAGAATTTTCTTGTAACGCTCCTGCTCAAGGAGCGACGGCCCTAATACGCGCCGACGAGTTTGCGGCCTCCGGCTTGCAGCACAAGCCACACCTTTTCAAACGTTGATAGCCGCACGCGGCGATCGAGCACGCGGTATTGGTGGGCTTCGATGCGTTGCAGGAGGCGGTAGTAGATTTGAATCAACGCCCAGAGCGAGGCGCGGCTGTCTTTGTCGACCATGCGGATAAGCGGCATCGATTGATTGTAGTAGTCGAAAGCGCGCGCAGCTTCGAAGCGCATGAGTTCGACGAAATCGGGCGTGTAGGCAAGATTTGACGGCGAGACACCGAAGCGGTCGAGATCCTCGGCGGGTAAATAGACGCGGCCCATTTCGAAGTCTTCACGGACATCGCGGAGGATGTTGGTTAGCTGAAAGGCGATGCCGCACTTCTCGGCGAGTTCGAGTGCGCGGCGGTCCTTGAAGCCGAAGATGTGAACGATTGTCAGTCCAGCGACGGAGGCGACGCGGTAGCAGTATTGATAAAGATCGTCGAAGGTGTGGATGGTGCGGGGCTTCAAATCGCTTGAGACGCCATCAATCATGGCGTGGAAGTATTCGTGCGGGATATTGTAACGTTTGACGGCGTCGTGGAAGGCGGGCCAGACGGGGTGATCGGCGTATTTGCCGTTTAGCGCGCTGGCCAGATCGGCGCGCCATTCGTCCATGGTTTCTTCGGTTGAGGTGTCGGTTTCGTCGCTGAGATCGTCGCAGTAGCGCATGAAGGCGTACATGGCGCACATGGCGTCGCATTGGTCGTCGCGAAGGAGGACGAAGGAATAGTAGAAATTCTTGGCGCGAGCGCGGGCGGTTTCGCGGCAGTAGACGTAAGACTCGGCGACGGTGATCATGCCGCGGCTCGGGCGAAGGTGAATTGGACGAGGGTTTTGAGCAGCAGCGCGACGCGTTCGCTCTTTGAGATGTGCGGGCGGGCGGAGAGCACATCGTAGCCCTGTGAGGCAATCTTATCGAGGATGCGGAGGCCGCCGCGCGAGAAGAGCGTGATGTCGAGCGCGAGGCGGCGGTCGAGCATCGGCGGCAGAGCGAGGCCTTTTTCGAAGAGTTCTCGGGCGACTCCGCAGACCTCTTGCATCGCCGAGGCAAAGGCGGGCGTGAAGCGGCGCGCGTAGACATCTTCGACCGAGACGCCGTGTTTGGCGAGGACATCGAGGGGCAGATAGATGCGGTCCTTCTCGAGGTCGACCGAAACATCCTGCCAGAAGTTGGCGAGTTGGAGCGCGGTACAGGTGGCGTCGCTCAAGGCACAGCGTGCGGCATCGTTGTATCCACACAAGCCAAGGACAAGGCGGCCGACTGGGTTAGCCGAGTTCTTGCAGTAAGCGACGACTTCGTCCCAGTTTTGATAGCGAATCACGCGCTGGTCGTGTTCGAAGGCGGTGATGAGATCGTCGAAGGGATCGCGAGGCAAATTGTATTTGCGGGCGGTTGGGCCGAGGGCGACGAAGACGGGGTGTGTTGCGGCGCCGTCGAAGCAACGATGCAGTTCGGCGCGCCACCAGTTTAAGAGACGCAGGCTCTCGGCGGTGTCGCCGATTTCGTCGCCGAGATCGTCCGCCCAGCGGCAGAAGGCGTAGACGTTGTAAAAGTCCTGGTGAAGGCGCTTGGGCAGCAGGAAGCTGACGACGTGAAAATTCTCGTAGTGTGACGTAGCGATCCAACGAGTGTAGGCAAGCGCTTCTTCCAATGGCCACGCGCGCTCCATGGCGGAGCGGTCTTCGACGAAATCCTTGGGCGCCAGCATTCCGGTTACGGAATGATCGCGGTCTTCAGGCGGCCGCTGGAATTCATGAGCATGCGGAGGACGTCGCGGAGACTGGACAGCGGCGCTTGACCGGCGATGAAATCGGTGGCGCAGATGTCGCGGCGGGAGACGGCTTCGAGTGCGTCCTGGATCAGTCCGGGCGTGTGATGGAAGCTCGCTTTGCAGGTGATCTCGGAGTAGTGGAGCATGTTGGTGTCGAGATCGACGCGGGTATCGTTCGGGCAGCCGCCGAAGAAATTCACCGTGCCACCCTTGCGCAGCAGTTGCACGGAGAGATTCCAGACTTCGGGTTTGCCGACGGCTTCGATGACGACGTCGGCGCCCCGGCCATCGGTCAAGCCGCGCACCAAGCCGACGGGATCGTCGGACTCCGGCAGGCAGACGAGATGCGCCGCGCCCATGCGCCTTGCGTCTTCAAGTTGCTCATGACGGCGCGCCATGGCGATGACGCGAGCGCCCATCACTTTGGCCATGCGAACGAACATGAGTCCGATCGGGCCGAGGCCGATGACCACGACAGTGTCACCAGGGCGGACGTGCGATTCTTCGAGGCCGCGGAGCACGCAGGCGAGCGGTTCCGCGAGGGCCGCGTCTTGGTAGTCGACATGCGCCGGAATGCGGTACGTGTTCTTTTCAACGATGCGGCTCGGGATGCGAATGAACTCCGCGTAAGCGCCGTTGTTGAAGAGCAGGTCGTCGCAGAGATTTTCGAGATGCTTCTTGCAGTAGAAGCAGTTGCCGCAGGGCGCGGAGTTGGCGGCGACGACGCGATCGCCGGCGCGGAACTTCGAGACGGCGGATCCGGCGGCGACAATATCGCCAGCCAGTTCGTGGCCGAACAGCGCGGGCGGTTGGATCATGCGCGCATGATAGCCTCGGCGGAAGACCTTCACGTCGGTGCCGCAGGTGAGCGCGGCTTTCACTCGAACGAGAACGTCGCCCGGCCCGATCTTCGGCACTTCTACCGATTCGACCTTAACGTCTTCCTTGCCATACAGGACGGCGGCCTGCATCTTTTGCGTCACTTGTCGTGTCCCTGAGGCCAAACAACAATTTTGAGCGATTTTGGCGACGGATGCAACGCCAGGTCAAAACCCGCGCTGATTTCGTCAAGCGGAAAACGGTGGCTGACCAGCTCGCCGACCGGAATCGCGCCGCTAAATACAAGATCGGCGGAAACGCGCTGCAAGTCCACATCGGCGCTGTACGAACCGAAAACCATACGTTCCCCCGTACAGATGTCCTTGCCGGAGAGTTCGATTCTTTCCTTGTCGGAGGTCTGCGCGAAGAGCAGAATTTTCGCCCCGGGGCGGGTGCAGCGGATGGCCTGTTCGACGATTCCGGGCGCGGACGCGGCGATGAAAACGATGTCGGCGCCGCGGCCTTCGGTGAGCGCGGCGCACTCGGCGGCGACGTCTGTTGTGCGCGGATCCCAGCACGCCGACGCGCCGAAGTGTTGGCTAAAGGCGCGGCGTTCGGGCATGGTGTCGGTAGCGACAGTGCGGATACCCTTGTGCTTGAGCAGCATCGTGAAGAGGAGTCCGATGGGGCCTTGCCCCATGACTACGGCGAGTTCATCGGGACGGGGATCGGCCATCCACACGGCTTTGACGCAGGTGTTGACGGGTTCGACGAAACAGGCGGTGTCAAAGGACACGCCGTCGGGGATGAGCTCGACGCCGCGGTCGACGATCCAATCCATGATGCGGATGTACTGCGCGAAGCCGCCGCCGGCGGGTTCGAAGCCGGCGGTGATGCCGACCTTCTTGTAAACCGCGCATTGGGCGTAGAGACGCCGCGCGCAGTAAAAACATTTTCCACACGGAATGTGATGAAAGGCGACGACGCGATCGCCCTCATTGAACTTCGTCACACCGGCGCCGACACGCACGACGACACCAGCCGTCTCGTGGCCGTAGATGCGCGGCGGCGGAAGCAGATCGTATTCGACCTTCTTCAAATCCGTGTGGCAAATGCCGCAGGAGTGAACTTTGACGAGCAGTTCGCCGGGGCCGATTTCGGGAACCGGCACTTCCTCGACGACTACCTGATTGTTGCCGCGGTACACCGCCGCGCGCATGACCCCGTTAGAACTCATATTTCGAAAGGAACTCTCCTAGTTTCGCCGATGCGGCGCTTCCTCTGCTTGCCATGCGATATAGATCACGCGGATGCACCAATCCCGCCAGCGCGATTGACGCTTTCTTGAAGCGGCCATCGGGGTCGCGGTGGGCGTTGAAGTCGAGCGCGAACTCTTCGCCGGCGAGATCGCTGACGACCTTGACCGCGTGGAATTTCGTGTTTGTTTCGGCCGCCCATTTTGCGAGGGCCACGGCTTCCATCTCGACGATATCGTAGCCCTGCCGGTGGAAGTTCTGCTTTTCTTCTTTGTTACCGAGGAAGCGGTCGATCGAGAGTAGCTTTGCGCTCTTGGCGTTGGGGAGCGGCTCGGCGGGCCACTCGTTTACCAAGGTGGCGCTGACGATGTCGTTGAGTTGGAGATTGGGGTCGAGCGCGCCGCAGAGGCCAATGCTGAGAAGGACATCGATCTTGCCGAGTTGATCGATGGCGGTTTGCAGAGATCGTTGCGCGAGGCGCGGGCCGGGGCCTTCGGCGAAGGCGTGGACGGATCGATTGCGCTTGATCCACGGTTTGAATTCGAAGGGCTCGGAGGCGATGGCGACAATGGTTTTCATTTCCGAAACCACTCGTAGGCATTCTGCAACGCGATTCGGGCAGGCTGTGGAGAGAAGCCTAGTTCGCGCGCGGCTTTGTCATGACGGACCCACATCTTCTTGCGCGCCATGCGTACGCCTTCCATGGGGGCGCGGGGTGGCTTGCCGGTGAACGACGATATCGCGCCGCCCGCAGCCGCCGCGAGCCAGGCGACGAAGTACGGGATTTCGATCGACGGCGCCTTGACTCCGCTGAGAGAAGACAAAACTTCAAAGATTTGTTTTAACGTCAGGTTCTCCGATCCCAGGATATAGCGTTCGCCGGGGCGGCCTTTTTCGAATGCGAGCAGATGGCCAAGCGCGACGTCGCGGACATCGACGATATTGAGGCCGGTGTCGAGATAGGCGGGCATGTTGCCTCGGAGAAAATCGGCGATGGTTTGGCCGGTCGGGGTCGGTTTGAAGTCGTGGTCGCCGACGGGCGCGGTGGGATTGACGATGACGACCGGCAAACCCGAGGCCGCGAATTCGAGCGCAACTTGCTCGGCGAGAAACTTCGAACGCTTGTAGTGGCTGGTCATGTCGTTGAGCGATACGGGCGTGGTTTCGTCGCCGAGTCCGCCGTCGATGAAACCGATGCAACCGACAGTGGAGGTGTAGACGACGCGATCAACCCGCGCGGCGCGGGCGGCTTCGAACAGCGCGCGTGTACCGTCGACGTTTGACGCATACAGCTCGCGAGGATCCTTGGCCCAGAGACGATAGTCGGCGGCGACATGAAAGACGGCGGAGCAGCCTTCGACGGCCTTTTCGAGCGAAGTGCGATCGGTGAGATCCGCCTTGACGACTTCGACATTCAGCTCGGGTACAGGGTTAATACCGCGGGTCATCGCGCGGACGGCGAACCCGCGTTCGGACAAAAGCCGCGCGACGTGCCAGCCGACAAATCCCGACGCGCCTGTGACGAGAACAGGCTTCACGTTACGCCCGCGTTTTCAGGAACGCCGCGAGCGCGAGCAGCGGAAACGAGTTCCGGTACATATGGTAGTTGAGATAGAACACGCGCGGGAAACCGGTGCCCGTGGCCTGCGGTTCGTCCCATGTGCCGTCCGGGCGCTGGGTTTTGACCAGGTAGTCGGCGGCGCGTTCGAGTGAATCGCTGCGATCGTCACCGCTGGCGAGCAGGCCGAGGATGGCCCAAGCGGTTTGCGACGGCGTCGAGGGTGCGTTGACGTAGGTGTTCTTGGCGTAGCTTTCGCAGCTCTCGCCCCAACCGCCATCGGCGTTCTGAATCGAGCGCAGCCATTCGCCGCCTCGAAGCGTGTGCACTTCGCGATCGCTTTCCCCAGCGGCACGCAGGCCGCGCAGCGCGAGGTAGGTGCCGTAGATGTAGTCGACGCCCCAGCGGCCGAACCAGCTGCCGTCCTGTTCTTGCGTGCGGATCAGATACTCGACACCCTTGCGCATCGCCGCGTGATTCACATCGACGCCGTGCAGCGCGAGGCATTCGAGCACACGGCCGCTGATATCGGGGCAGGTGGGATCGAGCATTGCATTGTGGTCGGCGAATGGAACGTGGGTCAGCGCGGGCCAGTTGTTATCGACATCGAAGGCCGCCCAGCCGCCGTCCGAGGCCTGCATGTCGAACAACCATTGCACGGCGCGTTTGGAAGTTGCGCCGTGAGCGGCAGCGTCGCGGCCTTTGACGAGGCCGAGGGCGATCATCACCATGCCGGTGTCGTCGATGTCGGGGTAGAACTCGTTGGCAAATTCGAAGTACCAGCCGGAGGGCTCGGTGTTCGGGCGGTGCTTGGACCAATCGCCCTTGCGGCGAACCTCTTTCGAGATGAGCCAATCGGCGGCGAGTTGCAGCCGTTCGGGCGGCGCCGTGCCGGCTTCGGCGAGCGCGTGCATGGCGATTGCCGTGTCCCAGACGACCGAGAAACAGGGCTGGAAGAAGAAGCGATTGCCGTCGTCGACCATGAGATCGTCGAGGTGGCGTTCGGCTTCGATGCGGGCGGGATCGTTCTCATCGTGGCCCATGACATCGAGCGCCATGATGGTGTACATCATCGGCGGGTAGATGGCGGCGAGGCCGTCGGAGTGTTGCGTGCGCGTCAGCACCCAGTCTTTGCACTTGGCGATCGCCTTGCCGCGCAACATGTCCGAACCGTGCCGTTCCCAGACTTTGAACAATTTGTCGAGAGCGAGGAAAAAGCCCTTTTTCGAAAGCGGTCCATCAGGGTTCGGGAAGGCCGTGGATACACCCGGCGCCAGGATTTCGTCGAGCGAAAACCCAGGCGGGAGCGCCTTCACCGGGAGCATCGATTGCACGATGGCAAGTGGCACGACGATAGCGCGCGCCCACGCGCTCATGTGGTAGAGCATGTCGCCCATGAGAATCATTTCGGGCGGCACCGAGGGCACGTCGGCGGCCGGATAGAGGCGGAATAGGCTGAGGTTGATTTTGACGTAGCTGTTGCAGGCTTGCAGTCCGCCGAGTGACAGAATGCAGTTCCGCAGACGCGTCATTTCGGACGAAGCGGGATCGATGCCGGCGACTTTGAGCGCGAAGTACGCCTTTACCGAAGCGCTAACATCGGCGGGACCGCCAGGATAGATAGAGAAGCCGCCGTCGCTTGCGTTTTGGCGCGCGAGGATCGAGCGGGCTGCGCGGTCGATTTGCGGGCGGGTGGGCGGATTCCAGCCGCGCTCGTTCGGTTCATACAGCCAAAGCTGCAAGTAAATGTAGTCGGACTCGAGCGTGGTGTCGGCGGTGAGATCTCCCCACCAGTAGCCTTTTTCGCTCTGCTGCGAGAGCAACCACTCCGAAGCGCGCCGAATGGCCGACGCCGCTCCGGCTGCGCCCGCATCCGTCATCTGCAAGGTCGGGCTCATTTTCTACGCGGTACGGATCTGCGTCAGACGCGCGGAATTCAACTCCGGGGGCAAGGAAAAGCGAACGTCCTCTTCCTTCACTTCCAATGTTTCGACATCGCCGAAGCCGCTGCGCTGCAGGAAGGCGATGAGACTATCGACGAGGTGCTCGGGCGCCGAAGCGCCGGCGGTGACCGAAACGGAGTTGATGCCATTCAGCCACTCCGAACGGACGTCCGATTCGTCGTCAACGAGGTACGCCGGGCGGCCCTCCTTGCGGCAGACTTCCACAAGGCGCTGCGAGTTGGACGAGTTCTTCGAGCCGACGACGAGAAGGAGTTCGGTCATTGGCGCGACGGCTTTGACGGCCACCTGACGGTTTTCCGTGGCGTAGCAGATGTCTTGCGAATGCGGACCGTTGATGAGCGGGAAGCGCTCGCGAAGCCGGGCGACGATGTGGCTGGTTTCGTCAAGCGACAAGGTCGTCTGCGTAAGAAATGCGATTTTCGACTCGTCCGCGACTTGCAACTTATCGACGTCTTCGACGGTCTGCACGAGGACCATAGCGTCCGGGGCTTCGCCCAGAGTACCAATAACTTCGTCGTGGTTCTCGTGGCCGATCAAGACGATCGTGTAACCCTGGCGCGCGAACTTCACGGCTTCCAGGTGGACCTTGGTGACGAGCGGGCAGGTGGCGTCGATGACTTTGAGATCGAGCGTTTTGGCTTCGGCGCGGACCGCCGGAGAGACGCCGTGGGCGCTGAAGATGACGCGCGCGCCGCTGGGCACCTCGACCAGTTCGTCGACGAAGATGGCGCCGAGTTCGCGCAGTTCGTCGACGACGTGTTTGTTGTGGACGATTTCCTTGCGGACGTAGATGGGCGCGCCGAAGGTGTCGAGCGCGATTTTCACGACGTCGATCGCCCGCACGACGCCAGCGCAGAAGCCGCGGGGCGTGAGCAGTACGATCTTCTTTTCAGCCGTTACGGTGGCGGTCCCTGATGCCATAGGTGTTAAATCTCAGTATAGCAACGGGATGAGGGGCCGGTCGCATCCTGCGGCTTCGACAGGGAGATCGACGCGAGGATACAATCTTTGCAGGATGAAACTTGCACTTTTTGGCGCGGTGGTTCTGGCGGCCGAGGTTGTGAAGTTGCCGACTGGCCGCGCGGATTTGGCGGCGGGCCGGAAGTTGTATGAGAATCAGTGCGCGCTGTGTCATGGGCAGACGGGCGAAGGCGGACGAGGGCCGGTGTTGACGAAACCCCGGTTTGCGCGGGCTGCCGACGACGCCGCGCTGGTCCGCGTGATCGAACACGGCATTGGCGGCACGGAGATGCTGGGGGCGCATTCGATGTCGGAGCGCGAGATCCGGCAGACGGCGGCTTATGCCCGGACGTTGGGGCGCGTGGCTATTAAACCGGTACCGGGCAATGCAGCGCGCGGCGCGGAGTTGTATCGGACAAAAGGCGGTTGCGCGGGTTGTCATGACGCTGGATTTACGGCGCCGGCGTTGCAGGGCGTTGGCTCGCGGCGTAGCGCGGTGTATTTGCGCGAAGCGTTACTGACACCGGAATCGGCGGTGCCGGACGGGTATCTGTTGGTCACGGCTGTGCCTCGAAGCGGCGGGAACGTAACGGGTGTGCGGGTGAATGAGGACTCGTTTTCGATTCAGGTCCGGGATGCGTCTGGGAAAGTGCATTCGTATTGGAAATCAGAGTTGGCGGAGTTGCGGAAGCAGCGAGGAGTGTCGCCGATGCCGTCGTACCGCGGCACGTTTTCCGAAGACGAGTTGACCGATGTTGTCGCCTACCTGGCGTCGTTGAAGGATTCCGAATGAGACTGCTATTGTTCTTAACTCCGGTATTGCTGGCGCAGGTGAATGTGCCGTACGAGCGAATTCTGAATGCCGATGCCGAGCCGGGGAGCTGGCTGACGTACTCGAGAAACTATTCGGGGCAAAGATATTCGCCGCTCGATCAAATCCATACCGGCAATGTGAGTAAGTTGCGGGTGGCGTGGATGAATCAGGCCAACGAGACGGAGACGGTGCAGGCGTCGCCGATTGTGGCCGATGGCGTGATGTTCATTACCAAGCCGCCGAATATTGTCGAGGCTCTGGATGCGAAGACTGGGCGTGTGCTGTGGACTTATCGACGGGAGATCGGCAACGACTTTCGCGGATGCTGCGGAAGGGTAAATCGCGGGGTGGCGATCCTCGGCGACACGGTTTATTACGGGAGTATCGACGCGCACCTGGTGGCGTTGAACGCGAATACCGGCGCGGTGCGATGGGATGTCGTGATGGCCGATCCAAAGGTTGGTTTTTCTGGAACCGGCGCGCCGTTGGTGGTGAAAGACAAAGTCATCGCCGGCATCGCGGGCGGAGAGTTCGGCGTGCGTGGGTTTATCGACGCCTATGACGCGAAGACCGGCAAACGCGCATGGCGGTTTTACACGATACCCGACAAAGGCGAGCCGGGTGCGGAGACGTGGGCCGGGGAGAGTTACAAGACGGGCGCGGCGACGACTTGGGTAACTGGCGTGTACGATCCCGAGACCGATACACTGCTGTGGGGGACAGGGAATCCGGGACCGGATTGGAATGGCGATGGGCGCAAAGGCGATAACTTGTATTCCAGCAGCTTAGTGGCGTTGGACCCGTCAACCGGTAAGTTGAAGTGGCATTTTCAATATACGCCGCACGATGTGAACGACTGGGATTCCACGCAGACGCCGATATTGGCGGATGGCGTGGTTGGCGGGCAAAAGCGGAAGTTAGTGGTGCTGGCGAATCGAAACGGATTTTATTATTCGATTGATCGAGTTTCCGGTAAGTTCGTCGCGGGGCGGCCGTTCGTGAAGCAGACGTGGGCGAGCGGGCTCGATGAATCGGGGCGGCCGATGCGGCTGCCGAATACGACGCCGACAGAAGCGGGGGTGTTGCTGTATCCGAGCCTTGGGGGCGGGTCGAATTGGTATGCGTCGACGTTTAGTCCGCAAACGGGGCTTTATTATGTCAACGCGAAAGAGGAAGGCGCGTACTACATCAAAGGCGCGGCGGAGTTCAAAGCCGGGTCGTTCTTCAATGGCGGCGGACAAAGGCCGAATAAGGCGGAGCAGCCATGGGGCGCGGTGCGGGCTTTGGATGTTGTCACCGGCGAGATGAAGTGGGAGTACCGGCTGCATGTGCCGTCGCACGCGGGCTTGATGACAACAGCTGGGGGGTTAGTGTTTGGGTCGAACGGGACGTCGTTTTTTGCGCTCGATGCCTCGAAGGGGGATCTACTGTGGCGGTTCGAGGCGGGCGGCGGGATCGTGGCGAATCCGATCACCTACAAGGTGGATGGGAAGCAGTATGTGGCGATCTCGGCGCGGCATGTGCTGTTGGTGTTTGGGGTGGAGTAGCGGCTATTCGATTGGGATGCCGTGTTCTTTCATGAGGGATTCGATTTGCGGAACGACCGGCGGCCGCATTCGGCGAGCCGCGGTGAGGGATTGCTGGAAGAGGGTGGTGGCGCGGGCGGAGTCTTGATCGTAGAGCCAGATCGCGAGTTGGGCGCGGTGACCGACGAGGTTGGTTTCGTCACCAAGTTTAATGGCCACGGGCACGACTTCGGATTCTAGAACGTTGATCGCCGTGCGATAGTCGCCGCGAGCGGCGTAAATTTGTGCGATCTTGCCCCAGGCGAGAGCCTTCTGCCGCTCCGCGAAGGGTCCACGGCCCGCATCCACGATGGGCTCACGCGAACGCTGGATTCGTTAGCCGCGGCTTGCGGCGGCGAGTTTGTGAAGCTGAATTTCCGGCATGGGGAAGTGTTTGTGGTTCTCTGTCACCAGAACCAGGCCGTGGGAGATAGCGACGGCCGCGATTGTAACGTCGGCGAGACCGAGCGTATGGCCTTTGCGGCGCCACTGGCGATAGAGGTTACCCGCGAGGCGAGAGACTTCCCAAGTAATGGGGAAAAACTCCAGGCTTCGCAGAATCTCGGCCGTTTTCGCTTCTTCCTTGGGGCGCATACCCACAAATACTTCCGTGACATTGATCGCACAACATGCGAGTAGGATGTTCCGCCAGGAGAACTGCGTGAGGAGTTCCGCGCGGCCATTCCGGCCCGTGACGACATCGATCAATACGTTTGTGTCGATCAGGTACGTCACTTTCGATTCCGTGAGCGTTCCAATTTTTCGATCCGAGCGTTGTCCAGCGCGCGGATCCGGCGTTCCCATGCCGCGCCGCCTTGCGCAAGTTCGGGATGCGCGGCCAGATCCCACGAACCAGCGGCCTCCCGGATCGCCTGCCGCTGGCGGCGAATCTTGATTTCGCGCTGCGCGATTTCGGTGAGGAATGCGCTGCGGCCGCGCTTGCCGACCAATTCGTCGATGGCGGCAACGAGATCGACCGGGAGGACTACATGGGCTCGGCTTGTTGCCGATTTAGGCACATTCATAGTGTGATTTCATAGTACCACTCAGGTTGTTACGGCGCGCGCGATATACTCATCGGCCATGAAACGGTTTCTACTGCTGCTTTCGTCCGCGGCGTTGGCGCAGACGCCTTGTGAGTCGATTCGAATGCCGTTTGTTACCGCGGTGGAATCGCTGCCAACGCATTGCCGGGTGGCGGTGACGCTGACGCCGGCGGCCGATTCCATCATCAAGGCCGAAGTCTGGCTGCCGGTGCGGTGGAACGGAAAGTTTCTGGGCGTTGGAGGCGGCGGGTTTGTCGGCTCGATCAACCGCAATGGCCTGGCGGCGGGAGTGCGCGAGGGCTATGCCGCGGCCTCGACCGATACGGGGCATGAGGGCGGCGGCACGGGGTTTGCGATCGGGCACCCCGAGAAGGTCATCGACTTCGCGTATCGCGCGGTGCATGAGATGACGGTCGCGGCAAAGTCGTTGATCGTGGCGCATTATGGACGGGCGGCGCGGTTGGCATATTGGCAGGGTTGCTCAACCGGCGGGCGGCAAGGATTGATGTCGGCGCTACGGTATCCGGAAGACTTCGACGGCATGATTGCGGGAGCGCCGGCAAATAATCAGATCGAACTGTGCGGCTGGCGGATGGACATTATGGTTGCGGTGTTGAAGGATCCGGCGCGGGCGCTGCCGGCGGTGAAGACGGCGTTGTTGAACGACGCGGTGATTGCGGCTTGCGATGGGATCGACGGCGTGATCGATGGCCTGCTCGACGATCCACGGAAGTGTTCGTACGATCCGGCGGCGTTGTTGTGCAAGAACGGCGATAGCGATTCGTGTCTGACCGCGGGCCAACTGGCGACGGTGCGGATGGCGTACTCGGATGCGCGGCGCAAGGATGGCTCGTTGATCTACCCGGGGCTGGTGCGCGGGGGCGAACGCGGGTGGTTGCTTCCAGGCGCGGCGAAAGAACCTGGCTCGATCGACCTGGGGATGTTTCGGGATGTGTCGCGGCAGGATCCGGCTTGGGACTGGAAGACGTTTGATATCGAACGCGATGTGGCGATGGCGCAGGAGAAGGCTGGATTCATTGAGGCGCGCGATGCCGATTTTTCGAAGTTCAAGGCGCGCGGCGGGAAGCTGCTGATCTATCACGGGTGGAGCGATGGGGGCTCGGGCGGGGCGATTTCGCCGCTGAATTCGATCGACTACTACGGCAAGATCAAGCCTGTTGGCAGAGACTGGGTGCGGCTGTTCATGATCCCTGGGATGGCGCATTGCGGCGGGGGATCGGGACCGAATCAGTTCAACGCGCTGGCGGCGATGGAGCGGTGGCGGGAGGAGGGCGTGGCGCCGGAATCGATTGTGGCGGCACGGGTGGGGAATGGCGTCGTCGATATGACGAGGCCGTTGTGTCCGTATCCGAAGGTGGCGGTTTACAGGGGTTCGGGGAGCGTGAACGACGCGGCGAATTTTGCGTGTAAGGAGCGGTAGGATAGGAGGTGAGTATGGGCCGAATCGAAATCAATCCAGAGATCTGCAGCGGGAAGCCCGTGATTCGGGGGACGCGAATCATGGTTCGAAATATCCTTGGAATGGTCGCGGCCGGGTGCAGCGTTGATCAAATTCTTCATTCCTATCCAGACTTAGAACGCGAAGATGTGGAGTCTGCATTGGAGTACGCGCCTCAGGTGATCGATCGGGAACAAGTCATCGCCCATTGAAACTGTCGATTCTGCTTGACCAGAATGTCGTCCTTGAGGCTCTTGGTTTCCTACGTGAACGAAGGCCGGAGTGGACCGTTCAGCATACGCGCGAGTTGGGTTTGAACCGTGCCACGGACATTCAGGTTTTTGAGTGGGCGCAGCGAACCGGAGCAATCGTCGTTACATTCGACGAGGACTTCGCCGATGCACGTACGTTTCCCTTGGGCACTCACGCGGGCATTGTGCGGCTGCGCGTCTGGCCGACATCGCCGAAGCGTACGCCAGAAGCTCTCGCGAGACTGTTGGACAACGTGCCGGATGAGGAATGGCCCTGCATCATCGACGAAACTCGGATTCGAATCCGGAGGCTGCACGGCAACGTTTCGCAGTAGACTGGACAGATGTTCACTATCGACTTAAGCGGGCGAAACGCGGTGATTACGGGTGCGTCGTCGGGCATCGGCGCGCAGATGGCGGAGGTGCTGGCGCGCGCGGGAGCGCGGGTGGCGCTGCTGGCGCGGCGGAAGGAACGGCTTACCGATCTCGCCTCGCGGATTGGGAACGGCGCGCTGGCGATCGGGTGCGATGTCGCTAGTGAAGAGTCGGTGCGTACGGCGATGGCCGAGGCATGGGATCAGATGGGGCGCGTCGACATATTGCTGAACGCCGCGGGGATCGCAGCCGACGGCGGGCCAACACCAGAGAAGATCCCTTATGATGCGTTCGCGCAGACGATTCAGGTGAACGTCACGGGGCTGTGGTATTGCTGCCGGGAGATCGGCGCGCGAATGCTGGCCGATGGCAAGGGGGGATCGATCGTCAACATCGCCTCGATTGCGGGCATTAACGGATGGCCGGATGGACCGACGGGGTATCAGGCGTCGAAGGGCGCGGTGATTCAGATCACGCGGAATCTGGCGGCGAGTTGGGGGGATCGAGGCGTACGGGTGAATGCGATCGCGCCGGGGTGGTTTCCGTCGGAGATGTCGGAACCGGTTTTGAAGAATCCGGACTATCGGAAGTTCGCGATGGGCAGCGCGGCGCTGCAGAGGACCGGGGAGTTGAAAGAGTTGGATGGACCGATTGTCTTTCTTGCATCGGACGCGTCTAGCTATGTGACGGGGCAAGTGCTGGCGGTCGATGGCGGAACGACGGCGTGTTTCGGTTACAGCCCGGAACCTGAGTCGCACCGAGCTTTTCTAAGTAACGTTCTACCCCACGGTTCAGGTAAACACATCGGGAAGTAGCTACTCGCCACACTCCGTCAGCAGTTCGCCCCAACCCACTCCGTGGTTGGTGCGGTTGGTCCCTATACTTTGGTTGAACTCGCGCCTAGCGCACTTCGCCGGTGCGCTAGGCCCGAAACCTGCCTTCAGGGGGATCATTCAGGGGGATCAACCGTGACTTATTCAAAAACACTCACTACACTTGCATTTCTGGCCGCCACGTCCTTACCCGGATTCGGCCAAGCCATGGACGGGAACCTAATTGGAATCGTATCGGACGCCAGCGGAGCGGCGGTCGGGAGAGCGACAGTGACGATTGAGAACATCGCCACGGGCGTCAAATCGACGACGACTTCCAGCGAGATCGGCGCGTATCGATTTAATAACGTTTTAGCGGGTAACTATAAGTTGACCGCGACGATGACGGGATTTACGGCCTTCGGAGTCAACAACGTACGCATCGAAACGAACAAGACTGCGGCGATCAACGTGACGCTTGAAGTTGGTTCGGTGGCCAGCACGATTGAAGTAAAAGAAGCCAGCGCGGTAATCGACACCACAACTGCGCATGTCACCAACACCTTCGAAGGTAAACAGGTACAACGCATTCCGATGTTCGGCGTCGGCGTTGGGCCGACGGCGTTAGGCGTAATCAATCTTTCGCTGTTGAACGCGGGTGTGACCAGCTCGGGCAGCGCGGGGTACGGCACGGGCCCTTCGGTGGGCGGCCAGCGTCCGACCAACAACAACTTCATGGTGGAGGGCGTCGACAACAACAATCGCTCAACGACGGGCGTGCAAATCGCCGTGTCCAATGAAGCCGTCGCCGAGTTCACGGTCCAGCAGAATCAGTTTTCGCCCGAGTTCGGGCATTCCTCGGGCGGGCAGTTCAACACGATCATCAAGCGCGGCGGGAATGAGTTGCATGGGTCGCTCTACGAGTATCATCAGAACCGCGAATTGACGTCGATCGACGAGGCGTTCAAGCGGTAGGGGAACCGGTCGCGCCCGCCTCGGAGCGACATCAACCGCCTCGGCGCGACGCTGGGCGGGCCTGTCATCAAAAACAAGATTTTCTACTTTGGAAATTTCGAGTACACTCCAGTGGGCTTCGACGCGACGGCGCCGGGAGCGGCGTTTGTGCCGACAGCGGCGGGGTACTCAACACTGGACTCGATTCCGAATCTCAGCAAGACGAATCTCGAGGTACTGAAGCGCTATGCACCGCCGGCGGCAACACAGACCAACACGATCGCGGTGCAGGGCCGACAGATTCCGATCGGCATTTTGCGGGCGCAAGGGCCGGCGTTCAACAACAACTACAGCTATGTCGCGTCGGGCGACTACAACATCTCCGACAAAGATCAACTGCGCATGCGGTATTTGCTACAGACGCAGGATTCGATTTTCACGACGGGTATTCAAGTCCCCGATTTTTACACGCCGGTCAAGTACGGCGCGCATTTGGCGTCGATCACGCACGTGCACATTTTCTCGCCCAACGTGACGAACGAACTACGCGCGGCCTATAACCGGCGGCGCGATGAACGGCCGGTTGGGGACTATAAGTTCCAAGGGCTCGATGCGTTTCCGAATCTCGAGTTCGCGGACTTGAGTTTGATTCTTGGGCCGAACCAGAGCTATCCGCAGGGCAGCCGCAACAACACTTTCCAACTCGTCGACAACTTGAGCTGGACGCACGGCCGGCACACGTTCAAGACGGGCTATGACGGAAAGAAGTTCAACATTTCGAGCCGGTTTGTGCAGCGCGAGCGCGGCGAGTATCAGTACCGGACGCTGGAGCGATTTCTGCTCGACATCGCGCCGGAGCAGGGGCAGCGGTCGGTCGGCGGATTCCCGTTTGTCGGCAACGCGCTGCAGCATGCGTTTTATGTGAACGACGAGTTCCGCCTGCGGTCGAATCTTACGGTGAACATCGGTGTTCGCTACGAATACGTCGGCGTGCCGACGGGTTCTCGCCAACAGGCGTTGAATGCGATTTCTTCCGTACCCGGATTGGTCGATTTTCGCGAACCTCGCTCGACCAAGAACGATTGGATGCCCCGTGTTGGCGTGGTCTATTCACCCGGGCAGAGCGGCAAGATGTCGATCCGCGGCGGCTTCGGCATGAGCTACGACCAGGTGTATCAGAACCTGGGCGCGAACTCGTTGCCGCCGCAGTTTTTTACGACGGTCAATGCCCAGGATCTGTTCCCGAACGCGCCGAATTTCCTTCGTAACGGCGGCATTCCGGGAACGACAACGGGCGCGAACTCGAGTGCAACCGTCGCGAGGGCTCGCACGACGTCCTACATTCCCGATCAGGTTCGGCCCTATTCGGTGGCATGGAATCTCGGAGTGCAGCGCGTGTTGCGCGACGACTACACGGTTGAGGTGCGCTACCTCGGCAACCGCGGCGTGCATCTTCCGTACCAGATCAACACGAACCGGCCGGCGATCGTGCAGCCGAATCGGACGCTGCCGACGTATTTGCAGCGGCCATCGCAAGCGGAACTTGACGCACTGACGTCGAACCTAACGATGCTGCCGATCGGAAACTCGTATGGCCGCTGGTTCGACGCGGGCTTCCCGAATGCGATCACGGCGTTTACTCCGCAGGGCAACTCGACCTATCACGGATTGGCGACGCAGGTGAACAAGCGCTTCGCGCGGAACTATCAATTTGTCGGCGCGTATACCTGGTCGCACAACATCGACGATTCGACGGCGGCGTTGAACAGCACGGTGACTACGCCTCGGCGTCCGCAGGACTTCGACAATTTGCGGCCGGAACGGGCGTCGGCGGCGCTCGATCACCGCCATCGGTTCACGCTGAACATGATCTACGAATCGTCCTGGTGGCGGAACTCGAACAACTGGGCGATGAAGAACCTGATTGGCAACTGGGCGCTTTCGGGAACGTGGACCTCGCAGACGGGCTCGTGGGCGACGCTGCGCTCAAACGTCGATTCGAATCGTAACGGCGATGCCGCGGGCGATCGGACTTGGGTAAACAATGCCGGCGATCCGAAGCTGGGCAGCGGCGTGACGGCGCTGAACAATTCGCGCGGGCAGGTTGTTGGCTATCTGGCAAACAATCCGGCGGCGAAGTGGATCGTGGCAGGCGCGGGCGTGATGCCGACGGCTGGCCGCAATACGGTGCGGATGCCGGGAATCAGCAATCTCGACGCGTCGATCTCGAAGAACATCAACATCACGGAACGGTGGAAGTTCGAGTTTCGCGCGGAGATGTATAACGCGTTGAACGTGGCACAGTACACGCCGGGCTTTCCGTCAGCGGCGAATCTCCGCAGCCGCACCGGCGGCGGTGAAACGCAGATGTTGATTCCGGGAACGGCGACATTCCTGCGGCCGGATCTGGCGTTCCAATCGAACTCGCGCGCCGCGTTTTTAGCGGGAAAGATTACGTTCTAACTATTGCCGCATCTCGCGCAACATGATCTTGACGGCTTCCGGTGAGATCATGTGGCGCGGGGCGGTTTCGTCGATGATGAGTTCGAAGCGGCCGTTAGCGCCGAGGGTCCTCTTTACGTCCTTTTCGTAGACGCGCAGCGCTGCGTGATAGGGCGCGCCTACGCGGCGGGCGTGATGCTGCGCTTCGCCGAAGCAGCAGTCGTCCTTGCGATTTAGAATCTGCAATTGCTTGCGTCCCATCGCGCCGAGCATGTAGAGATCAGGGTAGCCGGCGATTTTGTAGAACTCGTCGAGGTACTGCTCTTTATCTCCGACCGAACCGCCGATGCGGAGATAAAGCGGGATCGTTCCGGCGACCGGATAGCTGGTGCGTATCGACGTGTCGATCGCGGCGTAGAGCGTCGTTGTCCAACCGCCGCCGGAGAGCCCGGCCATGTGCACCTCTTTATAACGCGGGCGCAGCGCGTAGAGGCTGATGGCTACGGGTTCGAGGAAGAACTTGAGCGCGCTGCCTTCGTTGATCTTGAGTTCGAAGAGATCGGCGTGCGACATCGTCCGGCACTGCGTTGGCCGCATGTGCGGCATGTAGGCGGCGAGTACGCCGAAGCCGCCGGCGAGGAGTTGATCGACCGCTTCGCCCATGCCGCCGCCGCGCGGGTCATCGGCGTCATCGAAGGTGCAGGCGTGGCCGTGGTGCAGCACGATCAACTTGCCGTTCGGCTTGGCGGGGGTAAAGTGGTGCGTCGTGTTTTCCTGGCCTGCTTCCATCTTGATTGTGTAGGTCTCGATGAACTTGGCGTTCTTCAGTTTGGCGATGGGAGATTTGGCGTTCTTCTCGATTGACGCTGGCTTCGTATTTTTCGGAAAACCGGCGGCGCCCCAGATGTACCTGATGATTTGCTCGCGCTTGATTTGCGCGGTGGCGGCGCTCGTGACGGTGATGGCGCGGTCGTCGACCAGCTTCGGCGGCGGCAGGTTCAAAACCTTTGCGAGGTGCGGCGCGAGGCCGTCGGCCATCCACTGGAACCCGAGATCGTTGGGATGAACGCCGTCGACGAGACCGTCGTACTGCGTGGGGCCGAGCAGCGTAAGGCCATCGATGAGCGTGAGGCGCTTGTCGCCGGCGGCTATGTGTTTCGTCACAACTTCGGTGATGTACGCGCGGAACTGCGGCCACTTGGCGGTCTCGCGCGAGGCGGCGATCGGCGTGATGGCGATGATTGGCGTGTTGGGATGTTTGGCACGGACGGTCTTTAGGAACGGCTCGTACACGGCGGTGAGTGAAGCGAGATCGGGATTGTTTTGCGACCAGTCGAGGACGAACACGGAGGCCTCGATCTCGGCGACCATGTTGGCAACGGCGGGCTCGCCCTTGCCGTTGCCGGAGAATCCGAGGTTGACGAAATCGATGTTGAGTTGGCGCGAGAGGATGGCTTGATAACTGAGGCCGGAGCGGCTGGCGCAGCCGCCTTGCGTGATCGACGTGCCATAGAAAACGACAGGCTTGGAGGCGGCGAAGCGGCGCTGTTTCGCCAGCTTGGCGTCATCGTTCAACTCAATCGCGTGAACGGCGACGGGCTTGTAGAGCGGGAGGTACAGTGTAATCTCGCGGTCTTGTTTCGGCAGGTTGTCGAAGAAGGTGTGATCGATGATTTTTCCTTTTTCGGCGGTGGTTGGTGCGATGGCGGTGGAGGCATAGACGCCGTCGATGTAGAGGTCAACACCGGTTTGTCCGAAAGCGTGCATGTTGGCCATGTTCGGCTTGGACGGATATTCGAGCTTGATGGCGAAGCGGGTCGCATCGGTGCGAAACCGGATGCGTCCGCCGCTGGGCTGTAGTCCGAGATTCCATACCGCGGGCGGGAGCTGGTCTTTCAGGCGGTTGGGAAGACGGATGAGTTCGCCCTTGTTTTCAGCGAGCCACGGGAGGCCGTTGACTTCGAGGCGCGGGTCGGCGGGAAGGAGGGAGATGAGGGCGAGGAGCGGGATCATGACGTTACAGCGCTCCGGCGCGACGGAACGACTCGACGTGATAGTCGAACCAAATATTGGCGTAGCGCTTCACCATCTCGGTTCGCTGATGCGCGAGATCTTCGATTTCGAAATACGAGTGGTCGACGCCTTCGTCAAGCAGCGCTTTGTGAAACTCGCGGATGGTTGCGATGTGGCCGTCGTCTTTGGTGCCGCACCAGATTTGAATGCGCATTTTGCCTTTGATGTTGGCGAGATTTTTCTTGAGAAGCAGGTAGGCGTCGTTGTTGGTGTAGTTGGCGCGGTCGTCGCCAAGGTAATCGTTGCGCGGTGTTGTCGCAACGCGCATGACATTGCCCGCTTGATTGAAGAGCGAGGTAAACAGCTCAGGATATTTCATCGCAAGGCGCGTCGAACCGCGGCCGCCCATGGAAAAGCCTTCGATCGCACGGCCTTTACGTTCGGCGATTGTCCGGAAGGCCGCATCGATGTGCGGGATCAACTCCTTGACCACAGTCGTTTCGGCGAGCGTCTTGCGATCGCCGGAATCCTTGTACATCGTGCGCGCGCCGCCGTTGGCGAAGACCATGATCATCGCGGGCCACTTCCCTTCCCGGATGCCTTGATCGAGCAGGCGCGCTTCTTCGAAGCCATGCAACTCATTGCCGCCGGCGCCGTGCAGGTTATAGATCACAGGGAAGCGCTTCGCGGCATCGTTCGCGTAGGCCGGAGGAAGGTAGATGAGATAGCCGACGTCGACGTTCATGGCTTTGCTGCGATAGACGTGGTGCGTGACGCCGGCAGGCAACTGCTGGCCGGGTTTAGGACGATTGACCCAGACGACGGGGTCTTGCGCAAAGCCGGCGGCGGCGATGAAACTAGCGGCGATTTTGCAGGTCATGAAGAGCGACCTCCAGTACGGGATCTTTTCGATGGCGAAGGTCGGCAAGAGCGGGCTCGATCTTGACGTCGGGCACAACGCCCGCGCCTTCGAGGCGGCGTCCCTTGGGAGTCTTGTAGTCCCAAACGCTGAGTTGTAGCTCGCCGCCGCCAGGGAGATCTTCACGGACAGAGAAGAGTACGACGCCGGCCGACGTAGAGCCGTAGATTTTCCCGCAGCCTGACTCCTGGACCACGGCGGCCAGGATTTCCGATGCGCTGGCGGTGGTCGAATCGATCAACACGGCGATGGGCTTATCGAAGGCTTTGACGCCTCCCGCGCGCGCGGTGCGTTGAGTTTGGCGATTAGATCGGGTCGTGATTTGACCGAAGGGGACTTTCGTCTTGAAAAGCAGCGGGAGAATGGCGTGGAGTGTATCAAGCAGTCCGCCTCGATTTTCGCGAAGGTCGATAACCGCGGCGCCGGCCTTTTTATTGGCTTGGAGCACTTCCTCCATCCAGCGGTGCGAGTTTGGCGCGAACTCATCGAAGCGAAGATAAACGACACCGCCGTCGAGTATCTTCACCTCGTGTTTCGGCGTGATGGATAACTTGCGGCAGGTGACGGAGACTTCGCGCGGCGCGCCATTGGGATCGCGCAACGCAACCGGAATGGGATCACCGGCGTCGCAGCGCGCGCGGTATTGGATCGACTCGTCGAACGCCGCCATCTCGCCGGTGCGCTGGGGCATCGGTTTGCCGCCCATTTTTTCGAGCAACCAGCCAGGAGCGACGCCCTCTTCGTACGCGGACGAGTTGGGATCGACAGCTTTAACGACCCAACGGCCCTCGACCAGTTGCAAGCCGAATCCGATTCGCAGCACCGAGCGGCTGCGCTCTTGCTTGACCACGCTTGGCGGGATCGCGCTGGTATGGCGATCGTTCAACCGGCGCAACATTTCGTTCAGCGTCTTGTAGAGTTCATCGTCGTCGCGAGCGGCCGCGGCCTTCGCCCGATACATTTTACGAGCGGCGGGCCAATCGGCGCCGTTGTAGTTGGCGTCGTAGTAGTCCTCACCCACTGTCGCCCATACCTTGTCGAAGACGCGCTCCGGCGGCGCCGAGAGCGCGAGTGCGAAAAGGATAGAAGCGGCGGACATCAGAATTGGTGTTAGCCTATCACGCGTCGAAGAAGGCGTGGACTGCCGCGCGCGTATGCGCGATGTCGGCATCGGTGTGCGCCGTGGATAGGAACGCCGCCTCGAACTGCGCGGGCGGGAAGTAGACACCATTCGCAAGCAAGTGATGGAAGAACTTGCCGAATCGAGCCGTATCGCAAGTCTTTGCGGTTTCGTAATCGACGACCTTCGTCTCGGTGAAGAAGAACGTGAACATCGAACCGACGCGGTTGACCGTGACTCCCTTGGGAGGATTGGCGCAGAGCGCGGCGGCCTTGATTTCCAGTTGATCGTAAAGACCGGTGTTGGCGCGGATGTGACGGAGCATCGCGAGACCCGCGGAGACCGCGAGCGGGTTCCCGGAGAGCGTGCCGGCCTGATACACATTGCCGACCGGGGCTACGCGGTGCATGATTTCCGCCCGGCCGCCGTAGGCGCCGATGGGAAGTCCGCCGCCGATGATTTTACCGAATGTCGAGAGATCGGGCTTGATGTTGAACAGTTGCTGCGCGCCGCCGCGGGCGACACGGAAGCCGGTCATGACTTCGTCGAAGATGAGCAGCGCGCCGTGCTTTTTCGTCAATGCTTGCAGGGCTTCAAGGAAGGCGGGAGTTGGAGTGACGCATCCCATGTTGCCGACGACGGGCTCCAAAATCACCGCTGCGATCGACGCGCCGTGCGACGCGAATGCGGCTTCAAGCGAGGGCACGTCATTGTAGGGAAGCGCAATGGTTGTATCGGCGAACGCCTTCGGAACGCCCGCTGTGTCGGCGATTCCGAGCGTCGCCATGCCCGAACCGGCCTTCACGAGCAGCGAATCGACGTGGCCGTGATAACAGCCTTCGAACTTGATGGTGAGATCGCGGCCGGTAAAGCCGCGCGCGACACGCAAAGCCGACATCGTGGCTTCGGTGCCGGAGTTGACGAGGCGGATCATCTCCATCGACGGCACCGCGTCTTGGACCTCTTCTGCGAGTTCGATTTCGCGCTCGGTGGGCGCGCCGAAGCTGGTGCCGATGGTGAGAGCGTCCTCGATCGCCGCGAGCACTTCGGGATGGCGATGGCCGAGCAGCATTGGCCCCCAGGAGCCAATGTAGTCGATGTATTCGTTGCCGTCGGCGTCGGTGAGGCGCGCGCCGTTGGCCTTGGCCATAAAGCGCGGCGTGCCGCCGACTCCGCGAAAGGCGCGAACAGGGGAATTGACGCCGCCAGGAACGATGCGCTGGCCGCGGGCGAGAAGGGCTTCCGATTTCGTTGTCGTCATTTTCAGAAAATTCTATTGCACCACGCGCCGGAGGAATCCGTTCACAGCGATCTCGGCGAGCGTGGCACGCAGCGTCGATTTGATACGGCGGCGGAGTTCGACGTAGGGGAGCGTCCCGGCGAAGAGTTCCTGGACTATACCGCGAAGGCGCGGGCTGTGGCGGAGGAATTGGATGAGCCGCCGCGTGTTGGCGCTGAAGAAATAACGGCCTGTGAAAACGCGGTGCGCGAGCGTGGAGGCGTAGGCAAGGTCGTCGGCGAACTCCGCGTCGATGGCCTGTTTGTATTGATGAACCTTACCTTGGGCGATCAACGATCCGGCGAGTTTACCGGACCGCATGGCGTAATAGATGCCTTCGCCGGTGACGGGATCGACGAGGCCGGCGGAGTCGCCGACGGCGAGCCATCCGTTGCCGGCGACGCGATTCTCACGCCACGACGGAGTTTCGAGAGAGGGCAGCACGTGCGCGTAGAACTGGCCGCGAGGAATGCCGTTCGACGCCATGTACGCTTCCAGCCGCCCGCGCATCGCGTGTACGCATTCGCGTTTGCCGCAGATGCCGACCGAGGCGTGATCGTGGCGTGGGAAATTCCAGATGTAGCCTTCGAAGCCCGGAAAGAATTGGATGTCGATGTCAGGCCGCGCCACGCGCGTGTAGTAGCCAAGCGCGGTCATTGTGTCGCCGGCGCGGAACTGCGTGCCGAGTGAGCGCAGCGGATTTCGGGCGCCCGTGGCGACGACGACAAAATCAGCTTCGATTTTCCCGCCCGCACTCGTTGCAAGCGACCACGCGTTTCCGGGCCGGGCCTCGGTGACCCGCGCTTTTTCGATGCGCGCGCCGGCGCGCACGGCGCGGTCGAGGAGCAGTTGGTTGAGGTCCTTGCGAGCGAAGATCAGCAGCGGTTTGTTCAGGTCGAGCGCAACGCCACCAGCATCCTCAATGGCGATGATCGAATGCGCAACCGAACGGTGCGGCGCGTCTTTCACAAACGGATACTGCTCGTAGGCCTTGAACGTAACGCCGCCGCCGCAGGGTTTTTCCCAAGCTAATTTCTCGTCGATCAGCACGGTTTCAACGCCGGCTTGCACGAGTTCATGGGCAGCCATTGCACCGGCGGGACCGCCGCCGATAACAGCGACTCGCCTCACGGATGGCCTTTGGGAACTCCACCGACAGGCGGATGTCCGGCGGGCAGTACACCACCCGCCGGCGGCGCGACTTGGTGCGGCGCACCGGAAGTGCCGGTGTGAGGCGCGCCCGACGCCGCGCCAGACTTCTTCACACTCCACTTGCCGTTTTCGGAAGTGAGTGTATAGGACATTTGAATTCCGCCTCCTCCGCCTTTCGGCGCGACGGAAACAACGGCATCGGCCTCGTCGCCTCGAAAATTGACGGAAACAACCGACACACTCATCGAAGAGGCCAGCATGTCGGAGCGCTTGCCGAGATGATCAACAATCGCCTGCCGGACGGCGTCTTGCGATTGCGTGGGCTTCGTCACGCACGAAGCGAGGGCGAGAAGAAAGAGATATGCGGGCCGATAGGTCACAAGAAAATTATACCGGGCTGGCGTATACTCAAGACAAAGAGACAACTGGCATTGCGGATTCCGATGTCTGTTTCTCTCTGGACTTGCCTGGTCGCCACTGCCGTTGGCGAACCGGTGGATTCGCTCCGATCGTTGCGAACGCTATCCAGAGAAGAGGCGGGGGCGAAGCCTGCTGCGCGATTGGAAGCTACGGTCACCTTTGTGGACTCGGAGAGGCGCGTCGCTTCGCTGAAAGACGGCGATCAGACCGTACGCGCGCGAACTGCCGGTGGCGCATCGCTCGACTAAGTGCGAATGGGTGACCGCGTTCGAATCGATGGCCACGTCGAAATGTGTGGCGCCGCGGCTTGTTTGGTGATGACCCGCGTGGTTCGCGTCGGGGACGTCGAGCCACAAGTAGCCATCGCCGACCTGCTTGGCTTCGCCAATCGCGCCAAGCCTGGGCAGCGGGTGCGAGTCCGGGGGACCGCGACGCTGTTGCTGAATAAGAAGAGCCTCTTTGTGCAAGAGGAAGATCGCGGACTGCCGGTGGAGCCGGCGGAACCTGTCGATATTTCGACGGGGGATCTAATTGAGAGCAGAGGCGTCATTGGCATGGTCGACGGATTTCCGGTCCTTCGCGAGGCGGAAGTCGCGTTGTTGGAAAAGGCGAAAAAACGGCCGGAAGCCATGCGGTTGAGCGGCAATGCAATCCGATCGCCGCACAACTCCGGCGTTCTGGTCGAGATTGACGGTGTTTTCGATGGCGACAACCGGAAGGCTATCCGGCCGCCGAGATTGGCCTTATCGTTGCGGTCGGAAGGCGACGTCTGGCTGCCAGTGTTCGTCGAGAATGCGGGCGCGGCCGATCTCGAACGATTTTCGATCGGCGATCTGGTTCGGGCAAGAGGGGTGCTACGACTCGTCGCCGATCCGCTGACTCCAGAGCGGCGGAATGCCCGGTTGATGGTGCAGTCGTTGGCCGAGGTGCAGATTGTACGCAAGGCGCCGTGGTGGCAAGGGATTTCCGTGCTACCGGCGATCGGTGTCTTGTCAGGACTCGTTATCGCTTTCCTAGCCTGGGTGTGGACGCTCCGCGTCCGCGTCCGAAAGCAGACCAAAGAGCTACGAGAGGCGAAGGAATCGGCGGAAGCAGCGAATCAAGCGAAGAGCGAATTTCTCGCGCACATCAGCCACGAGATTCGGACGCCCATGAACGGCGTGAGCGGCATGATCGAACTGGCGCGGCGCGCCGAATCGCTCGATGAGGTACGAGAAGCGCTGACGTCGGCGGACGACTCGGCCAGAGAGCTACTCCGATTACTCGACGACGTGCTCGACTTGTCGAAAATGGAAGCGGGCAAACTGATCTTGATCGAAGAATCGGTGTCGGTGCGGGCCTTGGTGTCGCGCGCACAACGGCTGTTCGAAGGCCGCGCGGGCAACAAGGGTTTGCGGTTGCGGACCGAGGTCGCGGCCAATGTGCCGGATTGGATCGTTTCCGATTCCGCGCGCCTTGGGCAAGTAATTCACAACTTAATCGCCAACGCGATCAAGTTCACGCCGGTCGGGCAAGTGGCGCTTCGCGTCCGATTGATTGAAAGCGGCTCGACCTTGGAGGTCGAAGTGGAAGACACCGGTATCGGCATTCCGCAATCTCGCCGCGAGTTGATTTTCCAGCCGTTCGAGCAGGCGGACACGTCGATCACGCGGCGATATGGAGGAACGGGCCTGGGACTCCCGATCGCATCGCGGATCGTCCGAGAAATGAAGGGGACAATCGGCGTCGTCAGCCATGCGGGGGAAGGCAGCCGCTTCTTCTTCCGCGTGCCCTGCGTTGCGTCCGTACCGGCCGGGCAGCCAATCGCGGAAGCCTTTGTGCAGTGCGGCGAGGACTTGAACGGGCTTAGCATCTTGGTCGCCGAAGACAACGCGGTGAACATGAAAGTCGTCACGCGTTTGTTGGAACGGCGCGGCGTGACAGTCGTCGGCGCGAGCAATGGGATCGAAGCGGTTGAGCAATGGCGGCGGGCGCGGCCGGACATCGTGTTGATGGACTTGCAGATGCCGGAGATGGACGGACTATCGGCAACTCGGATGATTCGCAGCGAGGAGAATCTTGGCGGACGCGTCCCCATCATTGCGCTGACGGCGCATGCGGTGGAGGGCTATCGCGAAAAATGCGCCGATGCGGGCATGGACGGATATTTGACGAAACCGCTGCGGGAGATGGATCTGCTGCGGGAGATCGAATCGGTCCGCCGGCCTGTGCGATCGTGAAAGAGTCGTGTTGCTTCGAACACTACTGCTCCTCGCCGCGGCGGCGGTCGACTCGCCGTTTCCAGCAAAGCTGGATCATGCGCCGACCGCCGAGAAACACCTGATCGAAACGATGCCGGGAGGCGTTGCGTTGGCCGACTTTGACAACGATGGCTCGCTCGACGCCGCGTTCGCCAACGGCGCAGGCGGAGTCGCGGTGTTCCGAGGCCCGAAGTTCGAAGGCCGAACGGCGCTTTCGGTATCGGCCTACGCCGTTGGGCTGGCGGCGGGCGATTATGACGGCGACGGAAATATCGATCTCTTCGTAGCCGGAGTTCACCAGGATTATCTGTTCCACAACAACGGAAAAATGCAATTCCGCGACGTGACAAAGGTGGCGGGCTTGCCCTCGCCGGGAAAGCCGTGGAGCGTCGCCGGCGGCTGGTTCGACTACGACCGTGACGGGAAGTTGGATCTGTTTGTCGTGCGTTACGTCGAGTGGGATCCCGCGAAGGAACGGTTCTGCGGAGATCCGGCGCGAAAGCTGCGGCAATACTGTCATCCGAGATTTTACGCGGCACAAGCAAACATGTTGTATCGCAACCGCGGCGATGGGACGTTTGAGGATGTGAGCTCGCGAACAGGAATCGCGGCGCACAAAGGCAAGGGGATGAGTCTGGCGTTTCTCGACTTCGACGACGATGGATGGACCGATGTGTTCGTTACCAACGACACGGAGCCGTCGTTCCTTTTTCGAAACGTCGAAGGGAAACGCTTCGAGGAATCCGCGCTCCTGGCTGGCGTGGCGCTGCCGGATGCCGGGAAACCGGTTTCGGCCATGGGCGCGGCGGCGGCGGATTTCGATGGCGATGGGCGTGAAGACATTGCCTACACGGCGTTGATGGGTGAAACATTTCCCGTGTTTTTTGGGTCGGGGAAAGGGCTGTTCACCGACAGGACGTTCGCGTGGCGATTGGGAGCGCTGACTCGCACACGAAGCGGATGGAGCATCCTGGCGGGCGATTTCGACAACGACGGAAGGACCGATCTTTTCACGGCCAACGGCGATGTCAACGACAACGCGGAAGCCTTTGGAAAGGGCGCTTCGAAGCAGCCGAATCTCGTGCTGCGCAACGCAGGAGGCCGGTTCGAGGCCACTGATGTCGGCGCGCCGGCGTTTCATCGCGGCGCGGCGACGGGCGATCTGAACAAAGACGGCGCGTTGGATGTAGTGGTGTCGCGGCTCGGCGAATCACCGATCGTCATCTGGGGCGCGGCGCCGAAGGAAAACGGCTGGCTGCGCGTCAGTGCGCCGCTGGGCACACGGGTTCGACTGGCCGGGAGGAAAGACGCCTTTCGCGTGGAATCGGCATGTGGATACGTCAGCTCGTGCGAGCCGGTGGCGCACATCGGACTGGGCGCCGCGAAGGGGCCGTTCACGATCACGATGACGCCTCCGTTCGGCGCGGCTCGCACGGTGACGGCTCCCGAGGCGCGGGTGACGATCGCCTACCGGGAATAAAGAAGCAGCGGCGTGGATTCAACAGACATGCGAGCCATTTTGTTGGCGCTGGCGTCACTGGCCGTGGGCGCTCAGGCACTGGACTATCGAACCCTGACCACGGCGGGGCCGCGGCCAAGCGGGCGTTTTGACGGGACGATCGTTTATGACCCGGACGGCAATCAGTTGCTGCTGTTCGGCGGCTCGGACGATTCGAACAGCCGCAACGACTTGTGGTCCTACTCGATTGACAGGAACGAATGGAAAGAATTGAGTCCGGCCGGATCGCGGCCCGCGGCACGATTCGGCCACACGTGGAACTACGACTCCGTGCGGCGGAGCGCGGTATTGTTTGGCGGCGAGGGCGCCGGTTTCTTCTCGGATGTCTGGGCCTACGACATCGCTCGCAATGAGTGGCGCATGCTGGCCGACAACAACTCCGGGCCGAGCCGCCGCTACGGGCACTCCGGCATCTACGACGCCGAGCGCGACCGCATCGTCATCTCGCACGGTTTCACCGACCGCGGGCGTTTTGACGATACATGGGCTTTCGATCTGGCAACGAATCGCTGGAGCGATTTGAATCCGCAGGGCGCGCGGCCCGTCAGGCGCTGCCTGCATCACGCCGAATATGACCGCGCGGGTTCGCAGATGCTGCTGTTTGGCGGATGTGCGTCGGGTTTTGGACCATGCCCGCTCGGCGATTTGTGGAGCTTCGACCTACGTACCAATCGATGGACCGAAATCCGGACGTCTCCTTCGCCGCCCGCGCGCCAACATTTCGGATTTGCGTTCGATGAGCGCCGGCGGAGGCTGATATTGTTCGCGGGTTCTGGCGCCCGGTTGTACAACGACACGTGGGAGTTCGATCCGGATGCGTCGCAATGGTCGAGCGTTTCGTTTCCGAATGCGCCTTCGCCCCGGCTGCGATTGCAAGGCGCGTATGCACGCGGCATCGAAACGGTCTTCTTCTTCGGGGGCTCAAAGGACGGTCGCAAGACCGATGAACTGGTCGCGCTGGGAGTCGCGCGGCCGCCGCTGGTGAATGCGTTTTCGCAGCGGCAGGAAGCGGTGGCGCCGGGTTCCCTGGTTACGTTGTACGGCGCCGGAATGGGTCCGGAAACAGGTGTGGCGGCCGCGGGCCGGCTGACGACCCAATTGGGTGGCGTATCGGTAATGGTCTCCGGTGTTGCGGCGCCGGTGCTCTATGTGCAATCGAGACAACTGAATTTCCAGATACCATACGAGATTCAGCCTGGCACGGCACAACTGGCGGTCAGCGTGAATGGACGCGCCTTGGATCCCCAGCCGATCCCAATCGCGCCGACCGCGCCGGGACCGCACGCTTCCGCGATCAAGACAGCGGATGTCGTCACCCTGTTCGTAACGGGAGCGGGCCAGACGAATCCCCCAGCGGCGACGGGCGAACTGGCGGCCGAACCGTTCGCAGCGCCAATCGCGCCGGTCGAATTGCGGCTCGCCGGGCAGCGCGCGGAAATTCTATTCGCCGGGCTCGCGCCGGGAACCGCGGGCGTGCTGCAAATCAATGCACGGATTCCCGAGAGTGTCGCGGGCGGGACGATCGCCGCGATCCTTCGCATCGGCGAAACGGAAACCAGCGCGACCCTCACGGTCCGCGAATAACAAGAGGAAGAATACATGTTTCGAAGAATTTTCTTGATGCTTGGCGCCGCCGCGCTGGCGAAAGACCCAGTGTCGCCGGTCTTCGCCGATGACAAGGGCGTGGCAATCCGCGGTTATGATCCTGTGGCCTTCTTTACACAAGGCGCGCCTGCCAAAGGCAAACCCGTGTTCGTGCATAATTACAAGGAAGCGACGTTTCGATTTGTGTCCGCGGCGAATCGCGATCTATTCGTCGCCGATCCGGCCAAATACGCTCCACAGTTTGGCGGCTACTGCGCTTGGGCGGTAGGCAACGGTTACACAGCGCCGACCGATCCGAATGCATGGAAAATCGTCGACGGAAAACTGTATCTCAACTACAACTCGAGCATCCAACAGAAGTGGTCCGAGCGCATGGCTGAGCTGATTCAGTCCGGCGACAAAAACTGGCCCACCCTCCACAAATGAGGCTTATGATAAAACTCGATCGTTTTTCTACTGTCCGCCGGTTCCCTCGCCGCACAGAAACAGGAACTGGGCTTGCTGCTCGGCGGCGTGTTGAAGCAAGACCGCAAGATCGGTGCGAGTTCGCTATCGCTGGAAAGCGGCATGTCCCTGCACGCCAACTACGGCGTGCGGCTAGCTGGAGGCGACAAGGCCGCGGTATATGGCGCCGTGAATTTCATCGCCAGTCCGTTGCGCGGCGTCAAGACCGCGAATCGTTTGGCGATTCGCGATTTCGCGACGATCTACGTGACGCCGGAGATTCGCGTGAAACTGGCGCCGGGCTCGCCGATCGCGCCGTTCGTGTTCGCCGGCGCCGGTTTGGCCGTCTACGAGCACAGCCTGCTCAACATCGCCGGTGCGGCCAGCGGAGTGGCGCGCACCAGCAACACGGTAACGGTGACCAATGGCGCGGGCGTCGATGTACGCGGCTGGCGGTGGATCGGACTGCGCGGCGAAATTCGTGACAACTACACGGGTTCTCCGCTATTGAACGCGGGTTCGGGCGCGGGGCGTCAACACAACCCAACCGTGGCCGGCGGTCTCGTGCTGCGGTTCGGCAAGTAACTAAAGCAGGGCGGCGATCCGCCGGTCCAACTCCGCTTCGGTCAGACGAAAGGGAAGATAAGCGGCCACCTTGCCCTATTTGTCAATCAGTGTGAACGTCGGCGTCGAAGAAACGCCGTAGCGCTCCATGCTATTCGCGGAAACCAGCGACGCTACGCCGTCCAGATCGCGATAGGACTCGTTCCAGACCTTCACGATCGCCGCGCGTTCGGCGGCTTTGTCGGACTCGTAGAACCGCGTGAGCATCACGATGCGCAGGCCGCGCGACTCATACTTCTTGCGGATGCGGCCGATCGCCGCCGCCTGCGCGCGGCAATCGCCGCACCATTGCGCCCAGCCGAAGACCATCACCGGCGAACCCTTCAGTTCCGATAGTGCGACAGGCTTCGAGGACAACGTCTCTTCGACGATGAGGTCCGGTGCGAGAGAACCGGTGAATGTCAGCATGTTGCGGCGCTTGTAAATGCGCGTGTACAGCGACAGCGGCTTCGCGAATTTCGCAAGTTGGCCGTCGAGATAGGCGACCGCGTCTTTGTTTTTCAAAATCTGCGCGTGCACTTCGATCTG
>VFZW01000025.1 GCA_016871055.1 Acidobacteriota bacterium | reverse complement strand
TCATTGGCGTTTGGGCAGACGTTCGAGCGGATGGGTTTGGCGGAGGCGTCGACGATTGGCGTGGCGTGCGCGGTGTTTGGGATTTTGGTGGCGGGGCTTGTGGCGGGGCCGGCCGGCGGATTCCTGGTGCGGCGGCATTCGTTCGAAGGCGGCGTTAAGAGCGCTGAGGCCGTGGAGATGCGATCGGGGTCGGTGGCAGTGACTCTTGGGATGTTGGTGGCGGCGATGGGTGCGGGGTCGGTCCTGAGCCGCGCGATGGCGGGCGCGGGTTTGACGCTGCCGGGGTATATCGGCGCGATGATCGTAGCGGCGGTGATTCGATTTATCGACGACCGCGGGGAGGGGAAGCTCGACGATGGGGTGCTGGACCGGGCGGCTCGAATCAGCGTGAGTCTGTTCATTGTGTTGGCGCTGGTGACACTGAAGCTGTGGGTGCTGGCGACGCTGGCGCTGCCGCTGTTTATTCTGCTTGCGGTGCAGACAGTGGTGACAATCGCGATGGCGGTGTTGGTTGTCTGGCGCGTGATGGGGCGCGGGTACGAAGGAGCGGCTGGCGCGGCGGGTTGGTTGGGGTTCATGCTGGGCACGACGGCGAACGCGGTGGCGGCGCTGGATGCTCTTGAAGCGCGGCATGGCGCTGCTCCGGGTGCGCGCGTCGCGGTGCCGGTGGTGGGCGCGTTTCTGATCGATTTCACCAACTCATTTGTGATCCTCTCCAGTGCTGACTTCGTGCGGCGGGTTTGGTAAGCTGAATAAGGTTGGGTGCCTATAGCTCAGTCGGTAGAGCGCCGGATTGTGGTTCCGGATGTCACGGGTTCAAATCCCGTTAGGCACCCCAATAAATCAACAACTTACAAGCAATTAGACCTGTTTTGCTGTAATTTGCTGTAATGCGGACGCGTCGGGGACGTGTACCGACACCTCTACGACCAAACTTCGTGAACTGGCTGAAGACGCCGTCGAGGAAGCGATAGCTGGATGTTTATTCGGCTTGCCGCCGAACTGCTCGATCCACGGGTGCTCGTCGGGCGGAACCATCTGCGAAGTAAGCTGGCCGCCGATCCAATCGGTTTCTTCGGTCATGACGACGCGCATGCCGTTACGCAAGGCTGCGATCGCGGCCGCGACGCCTCCGGTCCCGCCGCCGAGAATGGCAACATCGCACTTCAACTCCCGGGCGGCGGCGCAGGCGGCCAAACCGGCCAGCAGGAAACTTCGGCGGTGCAACATATCGTCATTATGGCGTATGATCCAATTGCGGGCTGAATTCCGCAAATTACGGAGAGGCGTCATCCCATGCGTATTTTGGCAGTTCTTGCGGCTGTGCAAGTTATGTTCGCGCAGCAGATCATCACGACCTTCGCGGGCACGGACTGGGTTTTCCCGAGCAACGGACGCGCGCTCGCCGAGGCCGCGCTGTCGCAGGAATTGACGCTCGCTTCCGGTGCCGATGGTGTCCTCTACTTCGCCGACACGCGCAATAACAGCGTATTTCGGTTGGGCAATCTCGGCGCCGTCAGCGTCGTCGCCGGGAACGGACTTGTCGGATACTCCGGCGATGGAGGGGACGCAACAAAAGCGTCATTGGATTCACCACTCGGACTGGCCGTCGACGGCGAGGGAACTCTTTACATTGGCGACACCGGCAACGGCCGCGTTCGCAAGGTTTCGACGACCGGAATTATCACAACGATCGGCGGAAACGGTTTCCTTGATTCTTCCGGGGACGGCGGATCGGCTGTACGTGCCGGAATGACGCCGAACCGGATCGTGGTGGACCGCCAGGGGGTCGTCTATTTCTCGGATACGGCGAATAACCGCTTGCGGCGCATCGCGCGCGACGGTACGGTCTCGACGATTGCCGGCACGGGTGACTTCGTCTACTCCGGCGACGGCCGGCCCGCCAGCCAAACCGCGCTGGTCCCCTTTGCCCTTACCTTTGATCCCTCCGGCGCGCTCGTTGTCTCCGATCCTCAAAACTTTCGCATACTGCGATTGAACGCTGACGGAACGTTCACAACGATCGCGGGCAACGGATCGCGAGGGTTTTCCGGCGACGGCGGTCCGGCGCGCGCGGCGACGATCACGAACGTCGACGGCATGGTTTACGACCGGAGCGGCAATTTGATTCTTTGCGACACTTCCGCCGCCCGGGTTCGCATGGTCACTCCTTCGGGGACGATCACGACGATCTCCGGAACTGGAATTCTCAACGCGAGTGGATCGGGAGGCGCGCCGGAGCGAGCCTCCATCGGTTATCCCACCTCGGTCGCAATCGACTCGCAAGGCCGGATTCTGATCAACGATCTCTACAACGGCGCTCTATGGCGCATCACGGGCAATACGTCGATTCAGATCGTATCCGGCGAGCAGCGCTTCAAAGTTTTCCCACCGAGAACTCGCGCATCTCTGGCCTGGCTGTCGGAGCCATCTGGCATCGCGCTGGCGTCCGACGGCAGCCTTTACATCGCGGATACAGTGGCCAACAAGATTCATCGCGTGAATCCGGACGGCACGATCACCCACATCGCCGGGCAGGGAGTTTATGGGTGCTGCGCCAATGGAGGGCCGGCGCTCTTGGCCGCGATGCGATACCCGTATGGAGTCGCGATCGACCCGCAGAACCGGCTCGTGATCACCGACAACGCCAATAACCTCATCCTTCGCATGTCGACCGACGGAACGATATCGGTGATTGGTGGTTCGGTGGCCGCATCGACCCGAGTCGGCAGCTTTGGCGGCGATAACGGCACCGCGACCGAGGCGCGACTGAATGCCCCGACCGCCGTTGCCATCGACGCTTCCGGCAACATCTACTTCTGCGACACCCTGAACCATCGCGTGCGACGAATCGCGGTCAACGGTGTGATCACCACCTTCGCGGGTAACGGAAGAGCTGCTTTTTCAGGCGACGGAGGACTCGCGATCAACGCCGGCTTGAATTACCCGGTCGGCTTGGCCTTTGGCGCGGCGGGCGAGTTGCTAATCGCCGACGGGGCCAATCATCGCATTCGGGCCGTAAGCGCCGCTGGCGCGATCCGAACCTTCGCCGGAGACGGAAGAGGTCTCTCGGCCGGTGACGGACGGCTCGCCGCCGAGGCGTCGTTCCTGTTCCCACTCGCCCTCGCTTCCGACGGGACCGGTAATATTTACGTGTCGCAGCAAGGGACCGGCGTCATTCGGCGCATCGACAGAAGCGGTGTGGTGTCTTCAATCACCAGGAACCCGGAATTCGGTTTTTCCGGCGACGGAGGCCCGCCCGCAAACGCACGGCTATTCCGGCCGGTCGGACTTGCTGTCGATCGCGGCGGCGACCTCTTCATCGCCGATTCCGGAAACAATCGCATTCGCAGATTGCGAACCGTTACACCCTCGTCCGCGCTCACCCCGACGTCGATCAACATGACGGCCAGGGCCGGCAGCACTAGCGCGGCGCCGGCAAACGTCACGATCTCAACGAAGTCTGCAGGCCTGCCCTTCCGGGTCAATATCGGCTACGGGACGGGCTCGGCGGGATGGCTGAGTATCGCTGCGGCAAGCGAAACGCTGCCCGCTTCGCTGACGCTAAGCGCCGATGCGTCGCGCCTCGAACCGGGCCGGTATTCGGCCACGCTCAGCCTCGTCACCGACCCGGCGGGAATCGCGAATGCGGTTGCCGTTGCCTTGGATGTGACGAGCGCCGCGCCGCGGCTCCGGCTGAGCGGTGAGTCGCTGCGCTTCACGCGAAGCGGGCGAAGCGGTGAAGACGCCGCTGTTGTCGATGTGCGCAACGAGGGCGGCGGTACGTTGAATTTTCAAGCGAGCGCCGCGAACGCGCCTTGGCTTCGCGTGACACCCGCGACCGGAGCCGTGCAGGCCGGACGAGTGGTTTCGCTCAATGTCGTCGCGAACCCAACGGGCCTCGGCGCTGGAACGTATTCGGGCACGGTGACGGTAAGCTCCAGCAGTGAACGCGTCAATGTTCCTGTCTCATTGACCGTGAAAGGCGGGCGGCGAACGATCCTGCTTTCGCAGGCGGGGCTCACATTTACCGCCGTCGCGGGCGGCGGCGAGCCGACCGCGCAGGCGTTTGGAATTCTGAACATCGGCGAGGGCGCGATGAACTGGCGCGCTGAGTCGAAGACGCCTTGGATCGCAGTCGGATCGGAAGCGGGCCGCTTAGCCGAACCGTGGCTCGATATCGCCAACATTCAAGTTAGGGTGAATAGCGCGGGTTTGGCGCCTGGCCGTCATTTTGGACAAATCGAAGTAACGGGCGACGCCGACAACTCCCCACAATTGGTCACGGTACTGTTAAATGTGCTCCCGGAAGGTACAAATCCGGGTCCCGAGGTATCGCCGTCGTCGGTCGTTTTTATCAGCAAGGCCGGGGAAAATCCGGGGTCGCAAACGGTGACCTTTAACCACCTTGTCCGCGGTGAGACGACGTTTGAATCGTCACGGCTGGGCGCGTTCTATGACGCGTCTCCATCCTTCGGCCGCGCGGCGGCCAACGGACCCGTATCGATTGTCGTCCAGCCGAAGCTCGCCGGGTTGCCGCCCGGGGTACGCCGCGGCGTGCTGACCCTTTTATCCTCCAACGACGGCAGCGTGCGAACGGTGAACGTGTTGTCAATCGTCGCTCCCGCCGATGCGGTGAAAAACGCCAACGGCCGGCGGGAAGCGGCGTCGTGCGCGGCGCCCACGCTGCGCGTCGAAGCGACCGCGCTACGCAACGGTTTCGCGGTGCGGGTGGGCGAAGCGGCGACGATCGAAGTGCGCGCCTCCGACGAATGCGGCAATCTTCTGACGCCGCTTGCCGGCGGCACGGGCGCCCAGGTTGTCGCGCGCCCCGAAAACGGCGATCCACAGATCGTGCTGGTGCACGTCGGCGGCGGCGTGTGGCGCGGAACCTGGCGGCCCGTGCGAGAGGCGACGTCAACACGCGTGACGATCGTCGCGCTGTTCACGGGCACGGCGGCGGACCTCATCGCGGGCCGCACCCAGGCGGGCAAAGTGGAATTGAGCGGCGCCGTTACCGGCTTGCAGCAGCAGTCGGCGCCCTTGTTGACCGCCAACGGCGTTGTCCACGCGGCAAGCCTGGAAAGCGGCGTGCCGATCGCACCGGGTGGGCTCATCACACTATTCGGCGCGCGATTGGCCGATCAGACCGGCCTCGCTTCCGGCCTGCCGCTGCCCACGACTTTGAATGGCACCGAAGTGCGGCTGGGCGACCGCCCGCTGCCGTTGCTGTTCACCAGCGACGGACAATTGAACGCGCAAGTTCCGTTCGACGTTCCCACCGATACGCAACACCAGGTCACGGTCAAACGTGGTTCTGCGTTCGCGGTGCCGGAGACGCTGACGGTGGCCGCGGCGCAGCCGGGCGTGTTCACGAAATCGCAGAGCGGATCGGGTCAAGGCGCGATCGTGAAACAAGACGGCGTGACGCTGGCCGAACCGGGCACGCCCGCGCGTAAGGGCGAAGTCGTTATTATCTATTGCGCGGGGCTGGGGCCGGTGAGTCCGGCTGTGGAGTCGGGACGGCCTGCGCCGGCGTCGCCATTAAGCGGGGTGGTGAATCCGGTCACGGTGACAATCGGCGGCGCCGAGGCGCAAGTGCTGTTCGCGGGGCTGGCGCCGGGCTTCAGCGGTCTCTATCAGATCAACGCCTTCGTGCCGCAGAAGTCAGTAAGCGGTAACGCGGTCGAGGTCATCGTCGAAGCCGCCGGCCAGCGCAGCCGTCCGGTGACTATCGCGGTGCAGTAACCCGTCCGACCGGGTGCGCCGTGACGCGGTCCACCCGGTCCACAATTCGGCTAAGCAGCGGCCAAGGCAGCACCCGCTCCCAAAGCGCGGGCTGTCGCAGCTTTAGATTCTTCAGCACCTTGAAGCGGATGATGTCGGCGAAGCCGGGAAGAAAGCCGTGATGCTCGGGCGTGAAGCCGGCCAGGTTCATCGCGCGTTCAAGCGTGGAAGGCTCAAAGAAGCTGATGTGAATTTCCGGCGTCGTGTAGCCCCAGTCAAAGATATTCTTGCGATGCGGCGCGGCGTTGCCTGTCGTCAGAAATAAGATGCCTCCGGGCTTGAGCAGTTTCCGCACAGCCTGCAAAAATTCGACAGGTTTTTCAACGTGTTCGATGACTTCGATCGCCGTGACCACATCGCAGGTCCCTTCCCGCGAAGCCAAGTCCGATTCGTAAAGAATCGGAATTTCGAGAGAGCGCGCGGTATCGGCGATCCAGCCCTCCTCGAAACCCTGAATATCGCACGGCGCCTGTTGCTTTACATACCGCACAAGGCCGCCGTTGCCGCAGCCGAAGTCGATCCATTTCGTCTGGGGCGTAATGCGGTGCAGCGCGTTCACCGCCTCCAAAATTCCGCGCCATTCGTAGAGCCGGATGGTCTTGTCGGGGTGGTCGAGTTCAAAGTGGTAGTCGACGAGCGGATCGGCGCCTTCCCCGCGATAGTAGGCGCGATTGTAAATCTCGGCGTACTCGGTCCATGGATCGCCGATGAAAGTGAATGCGCAATCGGCGCAACGGTAAAAGGAGAACTTGCGGACGTTGTACTTGCCGAACTTGCCGCCGATGAAGGATGCGTCCTTCCCGCATACACGGCACGGCATCTTGAGCTCGCTCATTTCGCGGCGTCGCGCGGGCGAACGTAGTATTCGATCGCCTCCGGTGCGGGCAGGTGCTTCGGTTCGGCGGCGGTGTCGGGATGAACGCTTCGGAAGCGCGCGAGGATCTCTTCTTGCATGGCCTTCACTACTTCAGGGTACTTCGCGGTTACATCGACGAACTCGCCCGGATCGTTCTTCTTGTCGAACAGTCGAACATAACGTCCCGGTGTTGGGTTATCGGTCTCGTAGCCGTCGGTGCGTTTCCGCTTGCCGCTGCCAAAGATGAACTTCCACCGGTCGTCGGCGGCGAAGGCTTCTTCGTTTTCCAGATACTGACTGAAGATCCGTTTGCGCGGACTCTTCGGCTTCTTGCCTTCGAGGTACGGTTTGAGCGATGCGCCATGCTCGACCGGCAATTTGCCAAGGCCCATGACATCGGTAATCGTCGCCGGCACGTCGATGTGTTCGGTGAACTCGCGCACGACAGCGCCCTTGCGGATGCGATTCGGATACCGCATGACCAGCGGCACGCGTAGCGCGGGTTCGTAGCCGCAGTGCTTTTCGAATCGGCCATGCTGGCCGAGGCAGTAGCCGTGATCGGCCATGTAGACGACGCACGTGTTCTCCGCCAGACCAAGTTTGTCGAGCGCGTTCAGCACATCGCCGATGTTGCGATCGACCATCGAGACGCTGGTGTAGTAGGCCGCGGCGATGCCTTGTTTCTCTTCGTGCGTGAGATCCCGAAAAATATTGGGCACCTGCCAGGCGTCTTCGGGGCCGACCTTGGGAACGTCGAAGGTCTTGGCGTCGTTGCGGTCTTTCATGTCGACAGGGAAGTCGTACGGCGAATGGGGATCGGGGAAGCTCACCCACAACGCGAACGGTTCGGCGTCGTCCCTGTGTTTGTTCAGCCAGTCGATCGCACGATTGGCGGTAAAGGTGCCCCGCATCTCTTCGTAGTAGCGTGGAAAGGGAAGTTTTTCGGCGTTGAGCCACGTTCGAGCGTGCACGCGGAACGGCTGCCATCGCGGTTTGACGGGCTGATTGGCCGGCGCGGGTTTGGTAACCGGCGCCACGCCCCAGGCCTTGGCGATGTCTTGCTCGGTCATCATTTCATCGAAACCGTAGAGGCCCGGCGCACTCGGCCTGTTGAGATGCATCTTGCCGAACACGGCGGTGCGATAACCGGCGCCTTTGAACTGCTTGGCGAGCGTCGGCTTGCCGGGATCGAGAGAAGTGCTCAACACCGTGACGCCGGCGGCCACCGGCATCTGGCCGGTGAGAAGACTCTGCCGCGAAGGCGTGCAAACGGGCGAGTTGCAGTAGTGGCGCGCGAAGCGGACGCCCTCGCCGGCAAGCCGGTCGATGTTCGGCGTCGAGACTTTCGTGTTGCCATCACAACCGAGGACGTAGCCGGCGTGGTCGTCGGAGATCAAAAACAAAAAGTTCGGTTTTCGTTTTGGTTGAGCGGCCAGCGCGGTGGAGGCGATAAAGCCTCGGCGGGAGAGCATGGGGATATCTTACTGGAGTGGCGCTCGCGTTGCTAAGATGAAGGCGAAGGGACTGTAACCAATGAAGAAGACGATCAAGGTTCCAGATAACGAGGCGACGCCGCCACCAGCTGCGAATCCCGCGCCGCCGGAGATCGACTACGCGCTCATTGAACTGCTGCGCGAGTGGCGCGAAGAAGATGCCACCGATGATCCCGAGGTGATTCGGCAAAGGCAGATCGAACTGGAAGAATTCAAGCGCAACATGAATGAAAACCGCCGGATAGACGGTAGGCCGCCCGTCTATCCGTGAGTAAATACATTTTTCTCGATTCCGGGCCGCTGGGCCTGCTCGTGAATCCAACGCCAAGTCCCGAGGTGGAAGCCGTTATGGAACGAATCGAGGAGTTATCCCACCAAGGCGTGCAGTTCCACGTACCGGCAATCATTTATTACGAAATCAAGCGTGAGTTCTTGCGCGCGGGAAAGACGCGCAGTATCGCACGGCTCGACGGTTTTATCGCGCAAGGACACAACCGCTACGTCCCGCTCACCGATACCGCCCTGCGCCTCGCCGCGGAATTGTGGGCAATGAAGCGACAAGCCGGCGAACCGACCGCCGGCTCACGAAACATCGACGCCGACATCATCCTCGCCGCGCAGGTGCTCACGTTCGGAGCGCCCGCAGAGGAACTTGTCGTCGCAACCACGAACCCGCGGCACTTCACGAAGCTCGTCGAAGCGAAAAGTCTCCCAGACCTACTCTGAAATCGAAGTCCAACCGCGCTTGTTCAAGTCGTAATAGATAAACGCTCCAGCCGCGGCCGCCAGCGCCAGCATGCCGGCGCCCATCATCGTGTCCTTCAACAGCACCTTGCCAAGCCCGAATAGCGCCATGTAGATCATCACGCAGCCGGCGACCCAACACGCCAGATTGCTCAATCCATCGCTGGCGGGTTTCACCTCCGGCGCCAACGCCGCGATCGGGCCCCAACCGCTCGCCGGCCGCGTCCGTTTGTAGAACGCAATGAGCGTCTCACGAGGCTCGGCCGGCGTCAGGAACGTCGCCGCCAGCCACGCCACCGTCGTCACTCCGACCGTGATAATCATCAGCCACGCGAACTCCTCGGGCTTGTCGGAATCCAACTTCGCGAACAGTTGCAGTCCGACGCTCACAACAAACGCTGTCGCCATCGCAACCACCTCGCTCCACGCATTCACGCGCCACCAGTACCAACGCAGCAGCAGCACACCACCGGTGCCCGCGCCTGTTACGATGAGCAGTTTCCACGCACCCGAGATCGAGTCCATGTAGAACGTTACGCCCGCCGAGATCAGAGTAATCGCAACCGTCGCGATCTGCGAAATCAGCACGTAGTGTGCATCCGTCGCCGTCGGTTTCCAAAACCGACGGTAGAAGTCGTTGACCAGGTAACTCGCACCCCAGTTGAGTTGCGTCGCGATGGTCGACATGTACGCCGCCGCGAAACCCGCGAGCATCAGCCCGCGCAGCGACGCCGGCATGTGATCGATCATCACTTTGATGTAGCCCGTCTCCGGATCGGCGAGATTCGGATAGAGCACGATGCTCGCCAGCGCGGTCAGAATCCACGGCCAGGGGCGAATCGCATAGTGCGCGATGTTGAACCACAGGGTCGCCAATAGCGAATGCTTCTCATCGCGGGCACAGAACATGCGTTGCGCGACGTATCCGCCGCCGCCGGGTTCAGCACCGGGATACCACGTCGCCCACCAGTTCAGCGAAATGTAGACCAAAAACGTGATCATCGGCATCCACGGCGAATCGAGATCCGGCACAAAAGCGAGGAGCGATCCCTTGCCGCCGGGCGTCGCGCCGCGCGCCGCATCAACCGCCGCGAGCTTCGCCATCAGCGCGTCCATGCCGCCAACGGCGTCGACCGCACAATAGGCCAGGATCACCACCATCGCCATCTTAATGAAGAACTGCACGACGTCGGTGACCAGCACGCCCCACAACCCCGACAATGTCGAGATCCAAGAAGTAATGCCTATCAGAAAAATGACGATTACTAAAGCAGTGGTCTTCTCGACGTTGAGGACCATCATCAAAATCTTGACCATCGCGAGGTTAACCCAGCCCAGCACGATACAATTGATAGGTATCCCAAAGTACAAGGCCCGAAACCCACGAAGAAACGCGGCTGGCTTGCCCGAGTAGCGGATCTCGGAGAACTCGATGTCGGTCATAACCCCTGACCGCCGCCACAGCCGCGCGTAGAAAAACACAACCAGCATTCCACCTGCGACGAAGTTCCACCACAGCCAGTTCCCCGCAATGCCATTGCGGGCGACCATCCCGGTTACGGCCAGCGGCGTATCGGCGGCGAAGGTGGTCGCCACCATCGACGTGCCCGCCAACCACCACGGCACATCACGCCCGGACAGGAAGAACTCGTCGACCGACGAGCCCGCCCGCTGCTTGTAGTAGTAGCCAATTGCAATGTTAAGGAGGAAGTAGGCAGCGACCACCACCCAGTCGACGACGGAAAGTTGCATGGGTCATAATTATAAACCCTGTAACCTTTGGCCCGCTGTTTGCACTAATAGAAGAGATGCGTTTTTTACCCGTAGCTATTCTTGGCATTTGTTCACAGACGATGAATGCCCAGAAGGTGGAAGTACGAGAAGCAGAGCTCATTTATCTCCCTGGCGTTGCCGATTCCAACAGTCCCATGCATTGGAACAGCGGCAAGCTCTATGTGTACAACTCCGATGGCAATCCGCTGCGTAGCGAGGGATCGTCTCTCACGACGCTTCGCAACGTACGCTCCGCTCACATAGTGGAGAATCCGATCTCACCTTGGTGGATCGAGTCGACGTTCCGCGACCCCGACGGCACGATCTTTGCGTGGTATCACCATGAACTATGGGACGTTTGCGAGAGCGACACAACCGGCGTGTATCTCTCGGTGCCAATGATAGGTGCGCTGGTATCCAAGGACAACGGCCGAACGTTTAAGAATATGGGCATCGTACTGCGGGCCCGCGGCGAGCCGAATTGCACGGCGGAGAACGGCTACTTTGCCGGCGGCCACGGCGACTTCTCGGTAGTTTTGGACAAGGAGAGAAAATTTTTCTACTTCCTTTTTTCCAACTACACAGGAGAAGCCGCCGAACAAGGCATAGCGATCGCACGAATGCCGTACGAGCATCGCAACGATCAAGCCGGCTCGGTATTCAAATACTATGACGGGGCGTGGGAGTCTTCCGGGATTGATGACCCTGTCACGCCGGTCTTTTCAGTCAAAACCCCCTGGGAGCGCCCAAACGCAGATGCGTTCTGGGGGCCGTCCACTCACTTCAACCGCGAACTCGGTGAATGGGTAATGCTCCTGAACCACTCCTGTTGCGAGCCCGGTTGGCCTGCCGAGGGCATCTACGTGAGCACCAACCCTGATATCTCCAATCCCAAAGGCTGGTCCGAACCCGAACGAATCGTCGAGCGCGGCGGCTGGTACCCGATGACCGTTGGCCTCGATCCTGGCGACACCGACAAGGAAGCCGGCGCGCGAGCCCGGCTCTTCATGGGCAGCGACTCGTTCTGGGAAATTGTCTTTCGTAAAGGACAAACTGGCGTATTGGAAATCCGCGCGGCAGCTCCAAACAAAAAATAGTCAGATTGTTTTGGAATTGGCCCTCGGCGTGCAACACTAAGACGCATGTGTTTCGGGACGCGCCGCGCCGGCGCACTGCTATTTTTGTCCTCCGCTCTGTTCGCTCAGCCGGAGCGCCTTTCTCCTTCGATTCCGCGCGCGACGCCGCCAGGTCCGCACGGAAGCGCCGCCATTGCCATCGATCCTGCCGGAGACATTGTTCGCCGGGGATCGCGCCAGATTCGAATCGATCTGCCAGGCGGTGAATCGGTCATCGCCGAATTGGCTCGCCACACCCTGCGCGGTGTCCGTAGCGCGCACTGGCGCGGCAGCCTGGTATTTGAGCCATCGAGCGACGTTTCGTTAACCTGGCACGACGGCGTACTGGCGGGTACAATTCGGCGCGCCAGCGCCGTCTACGAGATTCGGCCCGCGTCCGCCGGTTCCGTCGTTGAACGGCTCAATCTGGCGTCGTTCCCGCCGTGCGCCGGTGCACGGACGGTTCGTCCGAATTTTGCCGCCGATACGACCGGCGCCCCCAACGCGGTAACCGCCAGCGCCGCCGCTGACGCTGTCACCGAAATCACCTTACTATCGGTCTACACACCGCAGGCGCGCGACGCGGCTGGCGGTGTCACGCAAATCGCCGCGCAGATTCAGGCTGCCGTCGACGCCGCTAACGGCGCGTTCGTCAATTCGCAAGTCTCGGCCCAATACACGCTTGTGCACACGGCCCTGGCCAACTACAACGACTCCGGCAACCCTAGCGCCGATCTCGATTGGGTTTCTACCAACGCGAACGTAGCCGCGCTGCGCGATCAGTACGGCGCCGACATGGTGTCGTTGATCGTTTCCAACGGCGGCGGCGGATGTGGCATCGGCTTCGTCATGCGCAGTCCCGGCCCCGGTTTCGCCGACTCCGCGTTCCAAGTCACCGATCGCGACTGCGCCGTGGGCAATCTAACCTTCGCGCACGAACACGGCCACAACTCGGGCCTGGAGCACGATCGCGCCAACGGTACTGCGCCGTCATCTGCTTCTTACCCATGGTCGTTCGGCCACTACGTGAACGCGCAGTTCCGCACCGTCATGTCGTATGCAAGCCCGTGCCCCAACGGTTGCACGCGCGTCGCCTATTACTCGAATCCGGGGGTGTCCTATCTCGGCTACGCCACCGGCATCGCCGAACAACGCGACAACGCCCGCACGCTGAGGTTGACGGTTCCGATCGTCGCCGGATTCCGCGGCGGTTCGACGGCGACACCACCGCAAGCCCCGTCGCTATTATCGGCCGTCTCGGTCTCTGCCAGCCAAATCAATCTCTCTTGGACCGACAACGCAAACGATGAGACTGGCTTCCGCATCGAGCGCTCCTCCAGCGGCGGGGCTTTTGCCGAAGTAGCCGTCGTCGGCGCGAACGTAACCGCATAGTCGAACACCGGGCTGACCGGAAATACGAATTACGCCTACCGAGTGCGCGCGACCAATAGCGCGGGAAACTCAGCTTACTCGAACACCGCGCAAGCGCTCACGCCGAACGGCCCGCCTGCGGCGCCCGCATCGCTCGCCGGGACTCCGGTCTATAGCGGTTCGGGCCGGAACAAGTTGTTGGTGGGAATTAGTCTCACGTGGACCGACTCGTCGAATAACGAAACCGATTTTGAATTGCAGCGCTGCCTGGTGCAAGGCAAAGGCGCCAGCCAGACCTGTAGTTTCGCCACGTTTGCCTACCCCGCCGCCGGTTCCACTTCGCTCTCCGATCCCGTCACCGCGAAGGGATCGTATCGCTACCAGCTCCGCTCGCGGAATTCGCTGGGCGAGTCCGCGTGGACACAGACCCAGGTTTCGGCGAACTAACGCCGCGGCCCTCCGGGCCGCAATCCCCGCTCATTCAAGTGCTCACACCGAAGCGCGGTAGCACCCATCGCATCATGGCGAAATAAGCCGCGCAGGCAAGAATGGGAACGACGAAGTCGGACATCACTTAATAGTACCTCCCGCCGATGATAAGATGCAGTCATGCCGACTTCGCGACCCGATCTCGCCGGACGCCGCTTCTTTCTGAGCGCCACCGGCATCCGTCTCGCTCTGCCGATTCTTGATTCCCTTGGCGCGAACGTGGTGCGTTCCGGACTCGCCGTCACCGCGCTGAGCGCCAATGCAAAAACAGTCCGCCCCATGCGCATGGCCGCGATCGGTAATGCATTCGGTTTCTACGCACAACAGTTCTTTCCGCAAACCGCAGGCGCCAACTACGACACCCCGCATCTGCTCGAACCAATCGCCAAGGAACATCGCAAGGACATCAGCGTCTTCTCCGGTCTCGATCACGGCGTCAAAGGCGGGCACTTCGCGGTGCACTCTTTCCTAAGCGGCGTGCGGCAAGTGGATGCGAAAGGCATGCCCGACGGCAACATCAGCGTTGATCAGCGCGCGGCCGAAACCGTCGGCGGCGCGACACGCTTCCCTTCCCTTACGCTCGGTTCCGAAGAAGGCCTGCACGGCGGCTGCATGATGTGTTGGACGCGCAGCGGCACGCGCGTCAATCCAATCCAAGGCCCGCGCGAACTCTTCCGCAAGCTCTTCGTCAATGAAAGCGAAGCCGGACTCGCCGCCGCCAAGGACCGCCTGCAATTACAAGGATCGATTCTCGACGCCGTACACGGCGACGCCAAGTCGCTCAAAAATCGCCTCGGCGCGCGCGATCGACAGAAGCTCGACGAGTACTTCACTTCGGTGCGCGATGTCGAAAAGGTGCTCGAACTGCGCCAGAAGTGGGCCAACGTTCCCAAACCCGACGCGCCGATGCTGGAGCCCGAAAACCGCGGTCTGGTGAATGATATCCCAGTGCTTTATGACCTCATGGCCCTGGCTCTCCAAACCGACTCAACCCGCATCGCGACACTCGAAATCGCGGGCGGCTTCGAGGCCTCCGTGCTCGGTGTTCGCAAGGAGTACCACGCGCTCTCGCACCACGGCCAAGCGCCGGAGGCGATCGAGATGCTCGTGAAACTCGAACGCTACCAGTCCGAACAGTTCGCGCGATTCCTGACCAAGCTCAAGTCCATCGACGACGGCGACGGCACGCTGCTCGATCACACCATGGTGCTGTTCGGCAGTGGCATGGGCAACGGTAACGCGCATACGAACTTGAATCTGCCGGTCGTCCTCGCGGGCGGCGGCTTCAAACACGGCCAGTATCACGCGTTCCCAACCAGCGGCCTAAACAAGCAGCCGCTGTCTAATCTCTTCGTCAGCATGCTGCAACGCTTCGGCATTGAGCAGCGAAAATTCGCGCTTTCCACCGGCACACTGCGCGGCATATGAGCTTCGTGATGTTGTTGGCCTTTGCCGCGGCCGACGACGCGGCGGGCTTTCTGAAGACGTACTGCATTGGATGCCACGGCGAAACCGTGCAGATGGCCAATCGCCGCTTCGATCGCGGCGACGTCGACATCGCGGCGATCATGCGCCGCGTCGAAGCGGGCACGATGCCCCCCGAAATCCGCACCGAAACAGCCAACCGCCGCGCAGCGGCAAGCGTATTTAGCGCACGTCGCAAGACAGGCTCCGGAAAAGATCGTCCTCCGCCGTATGAACCGCCGCGAGTATTTGAACACCATCGGCGACCTGTTTCAGATGCCGATGGATCAGTTCGACCCCTCGTCGAAGTTCCCGCGCGATCAGCAATGGACGCACATGGACAACATCGGCGAAACGCTGGTGACTTCGGGCTATCTGCTCGAACAATATCTCGACGCCGCCGAAGCCGTCGTCGCCAAGGCGCTGCCTTCGCAACCGCCGCCCGCGCCGCGCACGTGGGTTTTTAAGGATCAGTTTCAGCAGCAAAAGGAGCTCGACGGCGCGCGCAGAGCGAACAAGCTGACGCAGTACATGTCGCTGTTCGAGCATCCGCGCACGCCGCACTACGAAGGCGCCTACGCGCCGCTGCATGCGTTTTCCGAAGGAGTTCCCTACGACGGTGTCTACGAAGTAAAGGTGCAAGTCGAGGCGCTGCACCGCAAGAATCCATATGACGCGAAGTTGCTTGGCACCGATCCGGAAGCGCCGTTCCGCTTCGGTGTCGTCGCCGGCAACGCCCGCGTTGGCTACCTGCAGCATGAACAGCCGATCCAACCGCTGCTCGCCGAAACCGTGCTCGAAGACGGCGGCCCGTACTGGCTTACTTTCCAAGTGCGCCTCGACGCGGGCTATCAGCCGCGCTTCATTTTTCCCAACGGCATGAACGATGTGCGCCGCGTGTTCTCGCAGTTCGCGCGCCGCTTTCCGGAATTCCTCCCGGAAGATCAGCGCAACGTCGCCGCGGGCATCGTGCCCGGCCGCATCGCGATGATGAAGTACGGCAAGATCCCGCAGATTCGCATTCATCATGTCGAAATCCGCGGGCCGCTCAACGCGCCCGTCATTCCCGCCAGCCAGCGCGCCGTCTACGGCGATCGGCCGTTCGCCCCCGAGCGCACGCGCGAGATCATCGCCAACTTCGCCTCACGCGCGTATCGCCGTCCCGCAACGCCGGAAGAAGTGAACCGCTTAATGGCCGTGGTCGAAAAGCGCCGCGACGCGGGCGCGGAAGTGGCGTTAAAAGACGCGCCGAAAGCGGCATTGTGTTCGCCGGCTTTTTTGTACATCTCCACCGCGCAGGACAAGAGCCGGTTGGATCCGTACGCACTCGCGTCGCGGATGTCGTATTTCCTTTGGTCGTCGATGCCTGATGAAGCATTGCTGAAACAGGCGGCGTCGGGCGCACTGTTGCGCGATGACATTCTGCGCGCCGAAACACGCCGAATGTTGGCCAGTCCGCGCGCCAAAGCCTTCGTCGACGGTTTTCTGGATTCCTGGTTGAACCTGCGCTCACTGGGCGACATGCCGCCCGAACGCGATCAGTTCGCGGCGTACTACTTCGACGGCTTGCAGGACGCGATGAAGACCGAAACGCGCTTGCTGATGCGTCACCTGCTCGATGAAAACAAGAGCGTGCACGACTTCCTCGACGCGCGCTACAGCTTCATCAACAAGCCTCTCGCGCGGCTTTATGGCATTGCGGATGGAATGCCTAGCGCCGGCGGGCACGAATTCCGCCGCGTTGCGCTAACCGATTCCCGCCGCGGCGGTCTACTCGGCCACGGCAGCATTTTGACAGTGTCGGCGAATGGCATCGAAACGTCGCCGGTAACGCGCGGCATCTGGGTGCTGGAGAACATTCTCGGCACGCCGCCTTCGCCGCCTCCCGACGATGTGCCCGCGCTCGACCCCGACGTGCGCGGCGCAAAATCAGTCCGCGATCTGCTGACAAAACATCGCGAGAACGAGTCCTGCATGTCGTGCCATCGTTCGATCGATCCGCCCGGCTTCGCGCTCGAAAACTTCGACCCCATCGGCCGCTGGCGCACGAAGTATCCGAATGGCGCCGCCATCGACGCATCGGGCGAAATGACAACCGGCGAAAAGTTCACCGACATCGCCGGCCTGCGCGAGACGATCGCCAAACGCAAGCCCGCATTCACGCGCTTTCTAACGGACCGCCTTATGACCTACGCCTGCGGCCGCAAGTTCGACGCGATCGACGCGCCAGCAATCGACGGCATCGCAAAAGCGGCCTCGGCCAAGGGCGACGGTTTGCGAGATCTCGTCGAGAAGGCCGTACTCAGCGACGCCTTCCGGCGGAAATAGCGGCGTCTATTCGATCGCGTCAATTTCCGCGAAGACTTCGCTGAGCGGTAGCGTAATCTCGCAATCGACCGTCGTCAAATTGAGATCGACGGCTTCTTCACGCGTCGCACCGGAAATCCGCCACGCGCGACGACGCACCGGGTCTACGACCCAAATGTTTTCGATGCCGAACCGGGTGTAGTCCTCGATGCGTTCGGCCATGTCGGACCAACTGTCTTCCGGGGACAAGACTTCGATCAAGATATATGGCGCTATCTCCAAGATACGTGATGGCGGGCGCTTACCGCGGACAACGCAAATATCGGGGACTCGAAAGCGGGACATCGAGACCTGGACTCGCCACTCAACGTAAGGAATCAATCTCAGACCTGGATCCATCCGCAGAAATCGCGCAGCAATTCGGAGTTGAAGCAGGCTGTGCGGTTGTTCTCCCAAGTTTCGCTCCCTCACCTCGCCATCGATATACTCACGGTCTGGTCGATACGATGTCCGGAGGTACTCCTCGATCGCGATTTGTGTCGCCACGCTCATCGTCTTCAAGATAGCAAAAACAAAAGGGCGGGCGAGCCTCACGGCCCGCCCTTTTTCAACATCAAAACTAAGACTACTCGCCCTTGGCAGCCGCCAGCTTCTCGCGCTGCTCCTTCAAGATCGCCTTGCGGCTGAGCTTAATCTTATTGCCTTCGAGAGCCAGGACCTTCACCATGATCTGGTCGCCTTCGTTCAACTCGTCGCGCACGTTCTTCACGCGGCTCTCCGAGATCTCGCTAATGTGCAGCAAGCCATCGGTGCCGGGGAAGATCTCGACGAACGCGCCGAAGTCGACGATCCGAACGACTTTGCCGAGATACGTCTTGCCCGATTCGGCCACGGCGCAGATGTCTTGAATCATCTGCATCGCGCGCTCGCCGGCGCGGCCGTCGGTAGCGAACACGTTCACCTGTCCGTCGTCGCTGACGTCGATCTTCACGCCCGTGGTGTCGGTGATATTGCGGATCACCTTGCCGCCGGGGCCGATCAGTTCGCGAATCTTGTCCACCGGAATCGTGATCGTCGTGATGCGCGGCGCGTAGAGCGAGAGACTCGGGCGAGGTTCGGCCAGCGCGGCGTTCATCTTGTCGAGGATGTGCAGCCGGGCGCGGCGAGCCTGCTCGAGCGCTTCCTTCATCAGCGAAAGCGGCACATTCGGAACCTTGAGGTCCATCTGCAGCGCCGTGATGCCTTCCTTCGAACCGGCGACCTTGAAGTCCATATCGCCGTAGTGATCTTCGGCGCCGGCGATGTCGGTGAGAATCGCGTACGCGTCGCCTTCCTTTACCAGACCCATCGCGATACCCGCGATCGCTTTCGGCACCGGCACGCCGGCGTCCATCATCGCGAGCGAGCCGCCGCAGACCGAGGCCATCGACGAAGAACCGTTCGACTCCAAAATATCCGACACGATTTTCACCGTGTAGGGGAAGCCCTTTTCGTCCGGCACAACCGCGCTCAGCGCGCGCTCGGCCAGTGCGCCGTGGCCGATTTCGCGGCGGCCCGGCCCGCGCATCATCCCCACTTCGCCCACCGAGAACGGTGGGAAGTTGTAGTGCAGCATGAAGCGCTTGGAAACGACCGTCGGATCGTACAGCTCGATGCGCTGTTCGTCGTCCTTGGTGCCGAGCGTCGCCGTGACCAGCGCCTGCGTTTCGCCGCGCGTGAAGAGCGCCGAACCGTGAGTGCGGGGCAGCACGCCGACTTGAATGTCGATATTGCGGACTTCGTCGAACGCACGGCCATCGGGACGGCGGCGGGCCTTCAACATCTCGTCGCGGAAGATCTGTTCCTTCAAGCGGTCGAACAGCTGGCCGGCTTCCTTCTTCTGCTCTTCGGGGAACAACGCTTCGGCCTTCTCGTGGGCGGCGTCGACGCGCGCGTACGATTCCAGCTTCGCGTACTTCTTGGTATCCAGGGCATCGGTCAGCTCGGCGCGTAGCGCGGCGTCGATCTGATCGAACATCGCCTGATTGATCGGCGCGGCAACGAATTCGTACTTCTTCTTGCCGCACTTGGCAACCAACTCGCGGATACCCGCGGCGATCTTCTTGCAGCATTCGTGGCCGAATTCGAGAGCCTTCAACACATCGTCTTCGACGACATGTTGCGCGCCGGCTTCCACCATCACGATACCGCTCTCGGTACCCGCGACGGTGATATTGATCGGCGACGCCTTCGTTTCGTCGTAGGTCGGATTGGCGACCAGTTCGCCGTTCACGCTACCGACGCGGAGGCCGGCCAGCACTTCGTGGAACGGAATGTCGGAGATGGCGAGAGCGGCGGCCGCGCCGACCATCGCCAGCGGGGCGGGGTCGCGCGTCGGTTCGGCCGACAGTACCATCGCGATGATCTGCGTCTCGTGGCGGAAGCCTTCGGGAAACAGCGGGCGAATCGGGCGATCGATCAGGCGCGAGGTCAGAGTCTCTTTCTCCGACATACGGCCTTCACGTTTGATGAAGCCGCCGGGGAACTTACCCACGGCGTAGGTGTACTCGCGGTAGTCGCAAGTGAGGGGGAAGAAGCTGACGCCAGCGCGCTCCTTACCGGAGGTGCAGGCGGAGACGAGAACGACGTTGTCGTAGGAACGTACGATCACGGCGCCGTTGGCTTGTTTCGCCATTACGCCGGTTTCAATGGAGATCGGAGTCCCGAATAGGTCGATCTCTACTTTGTTCAGCATGTGTTTTCCTTGAGGTCTGATTTACAGATCAAGGAGACGGGAGTCTTTTTATGCGGCTGGGCCCGCTCACAAGAGCGGGTTTGCCGGGCTTAACCGAAAGCCCGTACCGTTGGAAGGTCCACTAGCGGCGGAGGCCAAGCTTCGCAATAAGCGCTTGGTACCGCTCCGGGCTCCGGCTCTTGAGGTAGTCAAGCAGGCGGCGGCGGCGCGACACCATGGTCAACAGACCACGCCGCGAACCGAAATCCTTCTTGTGCGTCTTGAAGTGCTCCGTCAACTGCAGGATGCGCGTGCTCAAGACAGCCACCTGTACTTCTGGCGAGCCACAATCGCTCTTATGAACTTTGTACTTCGAAATAATCGCCGACTTCGACTCGCTAGCCAGGGCCATGGGATTGCTGTGGATACTCCTTAGTCTTACCTTAATCGCTTTATGTCGATTTTATGATAGCACAGCCGGTTAGGGTCGCATTCGCAGTGCGCCGTCCAAACGGATCACCTCTCCGTTCAGCATCGGGTTGTCGAAGATCGCCAGCGCCATTTTCGCGAACTCGGAAGGATGGCCCAGCCTCGGCGGAAAGGGAACCGTCGCCCCCAGTTCCTGCTTCACTTGCGGCGGCAGATTCGCCAGCAGCGGCGTGTCAAACAATCCCGGCGCGATCGAGACAACGCGAACCCCGCGCGGCGCGAACTCGCGAGCGAGCGGCAGCGTCAGGCCTGCCACGCCCGCCTTCGACGCCGCATACGCCGCCTGGCCGATCTGCCCTTCAAACGCCGCGATCGACGATGTCGTGACGATCACTCCGCGTTCGCCGCCTTCGTCCGGTTCGTTCCGCATCATCGCCGCCGCCGCCAAGCGGACGACGTTGAACACGCCGACGAGATTGACCTGAATGACCTTCTCAAAACGCTCGAGCGGCATCGGCCCATCCTTGCCGATCGTCCGCCCCGCCGCGCCCATGCCCGCGCAGTGCACTACGCCATGCAATCCGCCGCGTGTTGAAACCGCGATATGAATCGCGCGCTCGACATCCTCGGCATGCAAAACGCTCCCGGCCACCGAGTCCTCGCCCGCCGGCTGCAAATCGAGAACCACCGGATGCGCCCCAGATTCCCGCAGCGCCTTCACCGTGGCCTCGCCCAATCCCGACGCGCCGCCCGTTACTAGAATCGCCTTGCCCTGAATATTCATGTCCGCCTTCGAGCATACCCGCCTCGTACGGCAAAAACATAATCGGTATACTTTGTTCGAATGGCTGAGTCGCTTCCCATCGACTGGTTTCCCCTCTGGCTCAGCCTCCGCGTCGCCTTGCTCGCCACCCTTCTGGCCGCCGCATCCGGCATCCCCATCGCCTATTGGCTCGCCAATCGCGACTTCCGTTTCAAAGAGTTCGTCGACGCCGCCACGACGCTTCCAGTCGTGCTGCCGCCGACAGTGCTCGGCTACTATTTATTGGTGCTGCTCGGCCGTGAAAGCTGGCCCGGCCGCGCGTACGAATCAATCTTCGGCGAGCCGCTTGTGTTCTCCTGGCAGGCCGCCGTGCTCGCCGCCGTGCTGCACTCAGCGCCGCTGTTGATCAAGTCCTCGCGCGCGGCGTTGGAATCGGTCGACCACGTTTACGAACGCGCCGCGCGCACGCTCGGCGCCCCGGAATGGCGCGTTTTCTTCCAAGTGACTCTGCCGTTAGCCCGCCGGCCCATACTCGCCGCGTCGGCGCTGGCGTTCGCGCGGTCTCTCGGCGATTTCGGCGTCACGATCATGGTCGCCGGCAACATCCCGGGGCGCACCCAGACGGTCGCCGTTGCAATCTATGACGCGGTCGAGGGTGGCAATGGCGCCGCCGCGCGCGCGCTGGTACTGGTGGTAAGCCTACTGGCTCTCGCTCTCCTCACACTCGCCAACCGTCTAACGCCAAAGCGGGCCATGTCATGATCGCCCTGGCACTCATCCACCGCGCCGTGGCCCGCCGCGGGCCGCTCAAAACGATGAAAGTCGCCACCTCCTCCCCAACCCCAAACGCCCCATTTACTCCGACAACCCTACAGAGCCGCGACCGCAAGGAAGCGGACCTTCCCCAACCCCAAATGCTGACTTTCAACGAAGCGCACCTTCCCCAACCGGCACCGTCGCGCGAAGCCAGCGGAGACAATGCAGCATTCTACGACGCCGCTCAGCAGTGGGTGCGCCGATGATCAACGCGCGCCTAAAAAAGAGCTACCCCGGCGGCAAAGACTCGCGCGCCTTCACACTCGACGTCGCTTTCGAAGCGGCCAAAGGCGTGACCGTTCTCTTCGGGCCGAGCGGCTCCGGCAAAACGCTCACACTCGACTGCATCGCCGGCTTCGTGCGCCCAACCGATGGCCGCATTTTGCTCGACGACGCGCTGCTCTACGATGGCCCCACCGGCGTTCACCTGCCGCCGCAAGCGCGCCGTTGTGGATATGTCTTCCAGAACTACGCCCTCTTCCCGCACATGACCCTGCGCGAGAACCTGGAGTTCGCCGTCACGCGCGGCGGCAACGTCGAAAGACACAAGCGCGTCTCGGAAATGCTCGACCGGTTTCAACTCGGCGGTGTCGCCGGCCGTGCGCCGCATGAGTTGAGTGGCGGTCAAAAACAGCGAGGCTCGATCGCCCGCGCCCTACTCGCCGATCCCAAACTGCTTCTGCTCGACGAGCCCGCCCAGGGCCTCGACGCCGTGCTGCGGCAAGAGCTCTACGCCGTCCTTCGCGGCGTGCAAGACAACTTCGCCCGGCCGATCCTACTGGTCACCCACGACGTCGAAGAAGCCATCGAACTCGGCGACCGAATGCACGTCTTTCGCGACGGCCGCATCGTGCAAAGCGGTGCGCCGCGGGATGTTTTCGACGCGCCGGCTTCACCCGACATCGCCCGCCAACTCGGCATCTACAATTTGATCGAGGCCGAGATCGTCGCGCTCGACCCCGGCCGCAACACGAGCCGCCTGCGCGTCGGCGATTTCGAAATCGCCGGCACGTATTACCCCGGCCATCTCAAGGGCGATCGCGTTACACTCTGCGCGCACCCGACGCAGGTCTCGGTCACCGCCCGCAACGGCTCACCCCGCGCCAATCAGATCGCCATGGAGTTGGAACATGTGGTCGAAGGCGCGCAGCGCGCGCGGCTGCTTTTCGAGGGCGGTTTCCGCGCCGAAATCGCACGCGCCGAATGGGAAGCGATCGAACGCGCCGAACACTTCGCCATCGAAATCCAACCATCCTCGTTGCGGTTACTGAAAGGATGATCCGCTGCTACATCACGGACCGGCGCGCGCTGGGAGGCCGCGCGCTAGGAGGCATCGATGCGCTGCTGGAAAACGCACGCCGCGTCGCCGGCGCGGTCGATTGGATTCAACTGCGAGAGAAAGATCTGCCATCGGATGAACTGCTCGCGATTGCGCGCGAACTCGTCAAGCTGCCGCCGAAACTCATCGTGAATTCGAACGTCGACGTCGCTCGCGCCTGTGGCGCCGCTGGAGCGCACCTCCCGTCGGGAGTTCCATTTCCCAGCGACATTCCGGCCAACTTCCTGCTCGGCGTTTCCTGTCACTCGGTGGCCGAAGTAGTCCGCGCGCAAAAAGCCGGCTACGTTTTTTTGAGTCCGATATTTCCTTCGCCGTCTAAACCCGGCTACGGCCCCGCGCTCGGCCTCGCGCAACTCGCCGAAGCCGCCCGCCGAGTTTCGATTCCGGTGCTCGCGCTGGGCGGTGTCAACGAATCGAACGCGCCGGCATGCGTCGCCGCCGGTGCGGCAGGGTACGCGTCGATATCAGCCTGGCAATTGTAGGCGGCGGAGCGTTGTCCGCCTTTACGCGCGTTCCAAATACTCGCCGGTCGAGGTCGAAACGCGAATCACTTCGCCTTCGCCGATGAAGGCGGGAACCTGAACAACGAGGCCGCTTTCCATCTTCGCCGGTTTGCCGACATTGGAAACGGTCGCGCCCTTCAGACCGGGTTCGGTTTCGATGACCTTCATTTCGACCGCCGCGGGAAGCTCGACGCCGATCGGCTTCTCTTCGAAGAACTCGACTTTTACCTTGAGATTCGGCGTGAGATACTGCGCCGCGTCGCCGAGGATTTCGTCCGTGAACTCGTACTGCTCATACGTCTCGGTGTTCATGAAGTGGTAGGTATCGACCTCTTTGTAGAGGAACTCCACTTCCACCTCGTCGAGCATCACCTTCTCCACGCGGTCTTCGGAAGCGAACCGGTGCTCGAACATCGATCCGTTCTTCAGGTTGCGCATCTTCACCTGAACGAAAGCGCGCAGGTTGCCGGGCGTGCGGTGAACGAACGTGAAGATGCTGTGCAGTTCGTTGTTGAACTTGATCACCATGCCAGGGCGCAAAGAGGTCGCGTTGATCATGCGAAGAAAAGACTCCTGTTGAGGGGGAAGATTCGGAACACCAGGGGAGGGATTCGCTTCTATTTTAGCAGACGGCCTTCGAGCGCGCCTGTCGTATCATGGATGATACTCTACCCTCCACACCATGCTTCCCGATCAGTTGATGGAAGGCTTGACCTTCGATGATGTACTCCTCGTTCCTTCGCGGAGTTCTGTTTTGCCCGCGAGTTCGGACACGCGCACGTTCCTGTCGCGCAACATTCCGCTAAACATCCCAATCGTCAGCGCGGCGATGGATACCGTTACCGAGTCGCACCTGGCGATCGCCCTCGCGCAGCAAGGCGGTATCGGCATCATCCACCGCAACATGTCGATCGAGCGGCAATGCGAGGAAGTCGATAAGGTCAAACGCTCGGAATCGGGCATGATCGTCGATCCCGTGACGATTCGCCCCGATCAGCCGATCACCGATGCGCTCGACCTGATGAAGCGTTTCCGCATCTCTGGCGTACCGGTCACAACCGAGAACAAGCAGCTGGTCGGCATTCTGACAAATCGCGATCTGCGTTTCGAGACCAACTTCACAATGCCGGTATCGACGCGGATGACGCAGGGCCGCGAGAACCTCATCACGGTTCCGGTCGGCACGACGCTCGAAGACGCCGAGCAGATTCTGCACAAGCATCGCGTGGAAAAACTGCTGGTCGTCGACGACTCGTACACGCTGAAGGGCCTCATCACGGTCAAGGACATCCAGAAAAAGTTGAAGTATCCGAACGCGGCGAAGGATTCGCAGGGCCGGTTGCGTTGCGGCGGCGCGGTGGGCTCGACGAAGGATTTTCTCGAACGCGCCCAGGAGTTGGTGAAGCGAAAGGTCGACGTCCTGGCGATCGATTCGGCGCACGGCCATCACGAGGGTGTGTTGGCGGCGGTTAGCGCGATCAAGCATGCGCTGCCGGACATCGACCTGATCGCTGGCAACGTCGGCACGTTTGAAGGCGCGCGGGATCTGATTGCATTGGGCGTCGACGGCATCAAGGTCGGTGTCGGACCGGGTTCGATTTGCACCACACGCGTCGTCAGCGGCGCGGGCGTACCGCAAATCACCGCGATCACCGAGGCCGCGCGAGCGTGCCGCGCGGCGAAAGTTCCTCTCATCTCCGATGGCGGGATCAAGTACTCGGGCGATGTGACCAAAGCCATCGCCGCCGGCGCCGACGCCGTGATGATCGGCAGCTTGCTGGCGGGCGTTGACGAGAGCCCGGGCGAGACGATTTTGTACCAGGGCCGCACGTTCAAGAGCTATCGCGGCATGGGATCGCTCGGCGCAATGACGGGATCGTCGGCCGACCGGTATACGGGCCAGCAGGACGTGGGTTCGACGAAGCTTGTGCCCGAAGGCATCGAGGGCCGCGTGCCGTACAAAGGCCCGCTGGCCGAGTTGGTGTTCCAGCTTGTCGGCGGACTGCGCGCGGGCATGGGCTACACGGGCTGCGGCACAATCGCGGACTTGCAGGCGAATTCGAAGTTCTTGAAGATCTCGCCGGCCGGTTTGCGCGAGAGCCACGTGCACGACGTGATCATCACCAAGGAAGCGCCGAACTACCGCGTCGAGTAGGCACGATGAGACGCCTTGCGCTATTGGCCGCTGTCGCGTCTCATGCACAAACGCTGGTTTTGATTCCGGGGAGCTTCAACGGCCCCGAGGTCTTCGACGAGTTTCGCAAGCGCTCGACGGCCAAGGTGCGCGTGGTCGAGTTGCCGTTGCGCATGAAGAACCCAACCGTCGAAGCGTTCGCGACGCATGTGCTGCATGAAATCCGCGACGAAAAGAGCTTCTATATCGGCGGCCATAGTATCGGCGGGATGGTGGCGATCGAGATCGCCGGACGCAATCCGAAAGGATTGAAGGGCGTGATCGCCATGGAAGGATGGACCCATCACCTGGTACAGACCGAGGCGTTCGGCGGCGATCCCGGACCACGGCCGGCCCGAGCGGAAGCGCTGCGCGAGCGGATCGTGAACACGCTGACCGACGCCGAGCGGAAGGAGTTCGCAACAGCATGGCGCAAGTGGGACGGGTCGAAGATACTGGCGGAGACACATCTGCCGGTGCTTTCGATTTGGGGAGATCGCGGCCGAGAGCGCCCATCGCGGGCTTTACTGCGAGTCCCCGAGCGGGACAACATCGTTCTGCATTGGGTCAAGAATTCCGGCCACTCCTTGTTAGTAGAAGCGCCCGGAGAAGTCGCGCGGGCGACGAACCGGTTTATCGAAACCAACATGTTCGCGGCGCGGAACGCGGGCAAGTTGCCGGGCCGGCGGCGTGTGATCTACCAGGCCGTCGAAGGCAAGACGGGCTTCAACATGCACCCCTACATCACCTGGCACAAGGGCCGGTTTTGGGCGATGTGGAGCACGAACCGGATTCGCGATTTGCAGTCTGGCCAATACGTCCGTTATGCGACAAGCGTGGATGGCGAGCGCTGGTCGGAGGCACGCGCGCTGACGCCGAGCGAAGAGGGCTATCGAACCTTCGCGCGCGGGTTCTGGGTGCGCGATGGCGAGCTGATCGCGCTGGCGGCGCGCGATGAAGCGGTGCGGCCGCTGTTCGGCCCGGGACTCACTTTATTGGGTTACAAGTGGAACGGCAAGCGGTTCGATGCGCCGGTCGTAATCGCACGCGATGCGATCAACAATTTTCCGCCCCGCAAGACGGCGAGCGGCGACTGGCTGATGTCGAAACGAAACCACAAAATGAATGTGTCGATGCTGCGAGGCGGGGTGACGTCGCCAGGCGATTGGAAGGCAATCGCGATCGAACAGAAGGGTCTCGATGAACCGGAATGGTGGACGGCAGCCAACGGCGATATTCATACTGCCTTTCGCGACGGAGAGCGATCCCGCCGCCTCTATCGCTCGATCAACTTCGCGGCGCCGGTAAAGACCAACTTCCCCGATGCGATGGCCAAGTTCAACGTTCTACGGCTATCCGATGGGCGCTATGCGCTGGCATCCAATACCAACATCGATGGAACGCGGATTCCGCTGTCGCTATCGCTCTCCGACGACGGCATCGTATTCGACAAAATTTATACGCTGCGCGACGAGCCGACGATCTATCGCTACGCCGGCAAAGAACCGGGTTATCGCGGCTATCACTACCCGCAGCTGCTCGAGCGCGGCGGATTCCTCTATGTCATCCATGCGGAGAATATGGAGGATATTGTCCTCGTGCGCATCCCATGTGATAGCTTGAACAAATGAAACGCCGCAGCGCTCTAGGAAGTCTGATTGGCGTTGGAGTAGCGGCCCAGACGCCGCCTTCTTCCAACGCTCCTCGCACCGAAGACAATGTCAAGCTTGACACCTCGACTCATGAGGCGGTCGCCGATGCAAAACCGAAGTTCTTCAGCGAACAGCAGTTCAAAACGCTGACGCGGCTTTGCGGCGCGATCTTGCCCGCGGTGAACGGGCGCCCTTCCGCCAACGAAGCGGGCGTGCCGGAATTTCTCGACTTCCTGTTGGCGGAATCGCCCACCGCTCGCCAGGTGCTCTACAGTCAAGGGCTCGACCAACTCGACGTCAACGCGCGGCAGCTGCACAACAAGGCCTTCGCAAGCACGAACGCGGCCGAGGCGGCCGAACACCTGAAGCCGTTGACCGCGAAGTGGACCTGGGCGGCGCCGAAGGATTTGCTGGCGAAATTCTTGCGCGACGCGAAGAACGATATTCTGCGAGCGTCGATGAACTCGCGTGCCTGGGCGGAGGCCTCCGGCGGCCGGCGCGGCGCGGGTGTGAACACCTACTGGGAGGTGATCGACTAATGGCGAAAGACTACGATGTCGTCATCGTCGGCTCCGGTGCGTCGGGCGGAATGGCCGCGTATATTTTGTGCAAAGCGGGCGTGAAGTGCCTGATGCTCGAAGCCGGCCCGATGGCGGATCTCGACCGGCACAAGACCCTGAAGGCCGTCTACGAGTTGCCGTATCGCGGGTTCAACAAGCCGGGCCGTTTTCCGCATATCACGCAGGCCTCCGAGTTCGACGCCAACATGTGGATCGACGAGAAGGCAAACCCGTATTCCTATCCGGAGAACGATCCGTATTATTGGGTGCGCATTCGGATGGTCGGTGGCAAGACGCTGCGTTGGGGACGCGCGTCGTGGCGGCTCTCCAACTACGAGTTCAAGTGCAAAGACCACGATGGCTTCGGTGAAAACTGGCCTGTGGATCTAGCCGAGCTTTCCCCGTTCTACGATCGCGTCGAGCCGATCTTCAAAGTCTCGGGCCGCAACGAGGGCTGGGCGCAAATGCCCGACGGCAAGCTGATCTTGGACGACTCGCGCGACTCAACCTCGATCGAGCGATTTAAGGCGGCGGCGGCCAAGTTGGGCGTGCCGACGTCGAAGCCGCGGCGGTCGACCGGTACGCTCGCGTCGAGCGTGAACTTACTGCTGCCGGAGGCGCTGGCAACCGGCAATCTAACGATCGTGCCGAATGCGATCGTGCGCGAGATCGGCGTCGATTCGAACACCGGCCTGGTGAACGCGGTTCATTTCCTGGACCGGCGGAGCAAGCGGGAGTTCAGCGTCCCGGCCAAGTATCTGATGTTGGGCGCGTCGACATTGGAATCGACGCGGTTGATGCTGAACTCGCGATCGAGGATCCATCCAAACGGGCTCGCCAATTCGAGCGGCGTACTGGGTCACTACCTGTTCGATCAGTTCTACGTAAAGAACACCGTGGTCGCGATTGTGCCCGAAGCGCGCGGCGGCAAAGGCCCGCGCACGTTGATGGGCGGCGCTGGCTACATCCCCCGGTTCACCAATCTAAAGCACACCGATCTGAACTTCATCCGCGGTTACGCCTACGACTTCCACAGCGGCGGCACGCCGAACGCCGAGCTGATTCCGGCCTATGGCGAGCAACTCGTCAAGCAACTCGCGGATCTACAGGGTGCGGCGTTCTCGATGACCACCATGGGCGAGGGCCTGCCGCGCTACGAGAACAAGGTGAGCATTCATCCGGCGCTGAAAGACGCCTGGGGCATACCGTGCCTGCACATCGAGCAGAAGTACACCGATAACGAATTCAACATGGCCAAACACGCGATGGAAACAGGTGCGGCGGCAATGGAGGGCGCTGGATTCGAGGTGCTGGCGAAGCACTGGGAGATGGTGCCGCCGGGCGAGAGCATTCACGAGCTCGGCACGTGCCGCATGGGCGCCGATCCGAAAAAGAGCGTGCTGAATAAGTGGAACCAGGCGCACGACGTGAAGAATTTGTTTGTGCTGGATGGATCGAGCTTCGCCTCGGGCGGCGCGCAGAACCCCACACTGACGATCCTGGCGCTAACGATGCGGGCGAGCGAGTACCTGATCGCGCAGCGGAAAAAGGGCAGCGTTTGATGCGCAACGCGGTTTTAGTAATCGGCGCGCTGTGCGTGATGGCGCAGATCGCCCCGCGGCAGCCGATTCCGTATAGCCACAAGATCCACGCCGGCGATCAGAAACTGGCGTGTAAGTTCTGTCATGAGAACAAAGATCCTGGCGAATTGATGGGTATTCCGGAGACGGCGAAGTGCATGGGCTGCCACACGGCGGTGAAGAAGGACTCGCCGCATATCGCAAAGCTGACGGAGTTCCACGCACAGCAGCGAAAGGTTCCCTGGATTCGGATCTATCAGATTCCAAGCTACGTGTTCTTCTCGCACAAGGCCCACATTGAGGCGAAGAACACCTGCGCCGATTGCCACGGTCCGGTCGCCGAGCGGGAGACGCTCCGCAAGGAAGTATCGACTGCGATGGGCACGTGCATGGAATGTCACCGCGCCAAGAAGGCGCCCAATGACTGCACGTTTTGCCATGAAGCGCGGAATTGACCGGCGGCGCTCCTAGGCGGTAAACCCGTCCAAACGCCAAACAGAGTTCCAATTCGACGCGCGGGAGGAAGAGGCCAAGCGTCTCGAACGCTCCTACCGCCATCGGCTCGAACTTGATATCGTGTTGGCTGTCATGATTCGTCTGATCGCTCTCCTCAGCTCCGCTGCGTTCGCCCAATCCCCCATCGTCCACGTGAAGACGCCCATGCCTCCGCCCGCCTGGGCCGTGCTGGAGCGGGAACTGCTCAAGTACAACTCGTTCGCTGTCGCCGAGTTCTACAAGAAGTTCGTGGACGAACGTGGCTATCTGCTCCACACGCCGCGCTGGGGTACGCTCGACGGCCCCGACGACGCCATCGAGACCTATTGGAACTGGACGCTCCTCCACGCGCTCGGCGGCGACGACGCCGTCCTCGAAATGTTCAAAAAAGGCCAGGAAGGCCACTGGAAACAGTACAACGAACTGCGCACCAAACTCACCACGCTCGCCGCCAACGGCGCCTATCACCGGGAGTTCCTCACCCAGTCCGACTGGTTCCACACCGGCGAAGGCATGCGCGCATTCCTCCTGCAAGGCCTCTCCACGCCCAACGACGAACACTGGAAGCAACGCTCCATCCGCTTCGCCAAAATGTATACCGGCGAAGATACCGACGCCCCCAACTACGATCCCGAAAAGAAAATCATTCGCAGCATGTGGACCGGCTCGCAAGGCCCCATGCTCCGCAAAGCCACGACCTACGATTGGGTCGGCGATCCCGTCCCCGGCCGCTTTCATCTCCTCCACAATCCCGCCGGCCGAGGCAAAATGCTCGACCTCGAAGCCAATTACAAAAAGATGCTCTCGCACTGCGACGAGTATCTCGACAGCGTCGGCGACAATTTCCTCAATCTCTCGGCCACAATCCTCGGCATCAACGCCTACGCCCTTACCGGCGAAGAGAAATACCACAAGTGGGTCAGCGACTACATGGGCGCATGGAAAGCTCGCGCCGCCGAAACCGGCGGCATGATCCCGTCCAACATCGGCCTGGACGGCAAACTCGGCGGCGAACACAAAGGCCAATGGTGGAAAGGCACCTACGGCTGGAACTTCACCATCTTCGACGGCGAACTCGGACAGATCGCCCATCGCGGCTACTTTACCGACGGTAATTTCCCCGGTTTCGGCAACGCTCTGCTGATGACCGGCGACCAGTCCTACATCGACACGCTGCGCAAACAGATGGACCTCATCTACGCCCAGAAGAAGGAGCGGAACGGGCAGACCACGTTACCCCAAATGTACGGCGATCCGCGCGGCTACAAGTATGACGGCAAGCCAGAGTGGTATCACTGGACGCCGCGCCTTCATCACGACCGCCTCATGGAAATCTACCTCTGGTCGATGAATCGCAAGGACCTCGACCGCATCCCCGTCGCCACCACGCTGCGCGCGGAATCCGGCCGAGGCGGCTACGCCGAAACCGATCGCACCTCGGCCTGGCTGGGCTACCTCGAAGGCAAGTTCGAGACCTTCCCGGAAAAAGCGTTGCAAGCCGACCTGGCCCACATCCGCCAGAGAGTCCAAATGATTCGCGAGGACGAAACCTCCGCCGACACCCGCCTTGCCGACTACTTGCTCGACCTCAATCCCGCCACCACGAACGCATTGACGAATCTCACCCTCGGCGGCTACTTCGCCAACGGCCGCGTTTGGACCCTGCACAGCCGTTTCCGCTACTTCGATCCCGCTCGCCGCCGCGCCGGCCTTCCGGAAGATGTCGGCGCACTCGTCGACAAACTCGCCGCCGATTCGGCCACGGTGACCCTCGTCAACACCAACCCCATCGAGCCTCGCGAGGTCGCCGTCCAGGCCGGCGGCTACGGCGAACACCGCTTCGATTCGGTCACCGTCAACGGTCAGACGATCAAGATCGCCGCAGCCACCGTCACCGTCCGCCTCGAGCCCGGCGCCGGCGCCAAGCTGTCATTTCGAATGGCCCGCTACGTCAACCGCCCGACGTTTGCGTTCCCCTGGGATCGCGGTTGGTATCCATCCGCCGCCAAATGAAAAACGCAAGCCGTCCGCGCTCAGGCGGACGGCTTGCCCGTGGAGTAAGTTTTCGAAGAGAGCCTAGTGCGGCTTCTTCTTCTCTTCCTTCTTGTGATCGTCCTTCTTGTGGTCGTCGCTGGCGAACGAGTTCACCGCAACAAAGGACAGCGCCACCAAAGCCGTGGCCGCGAAAGTCGCAAATTTCTTCATCTTTTTGTACAAGCTCCTTGAGATAGTGCGGCGGACCTTCTGCCGCTCCATTACCTCATCGGTCGGGTAGGCCGCCGTTTTAACAAAACTCGCCGGACACTCGGCCAGTTGTTATATACTTGGCCCACACTGCAGTTCGTAACAACGAGGATGAAAAAATCGATCCGTACTCAGGCGTTGCTTGTGCTCGGCGCAATATTCGTATTGTCGCTGCTGACCTACGCCCGCTCCCTTTCGCTGCCCTTCATCTCGGATGACTACGTCCAGATCCACTACGCCAGCAAGTACGGGGCCTTCGAAAACTGGCCGGCACTCTTCAGCGACGCCCTCTACCGCTGCCGCGCCACGTCGCTCATTTTGACGCACTGGACCGAACAACTCTTCGGTATCGATCCCCTGCCCTACCGACTCACCAGCCTTTTCCTCGATATTCTCTGCTCCACGCTCGTCTTCGCCCTCGGCAGTTGGCGCGTCATCGGCTGGCGCATCGCCGCGCTCGCGGCACTCTGCTTCGCCTTCCTCGAAGGCCACCAGGAATCCGTCATCTGGTACGCCGCCCTGCCAGAAC
>VFZW01000024.1 GCA_016871055.1 Acidobacteriota bacterium | reverse complement strand
GGTAACCGTCGTGACACCTGGCTGGAAATTCACCATTGGGGTACCTTCAAAACCTGGGCCGATGGCGAATCTGGGGAGGTTCCATATATCGTTCATTGCCGCCAGCCCGCCCGGATTAATGATTCGACCGAAAACCGAAAAATTTTGCCGGTCGAGACTCGACGAGTTGTTCGCGACATTGAAGAACCACTGGTTGGTTGCAGAGTTCGGCTGGCTCGTCTTCGCCATCGCGATGGTTCCACGGGTGTTTGGCGTACGAAATTCATCAGCAATCGGCGGATCGGACTTTATCTCAGCGAAAGTACTTCCTTTCATAGTGAAACCACCGCCCTGTATGACACTGATGCCGACGGACACAGCTCTATGGATGAATGTGTTGTTGTAGTCTCCGCGGCGCACATAGTTCAAGAAGTTCGCCACAGTTCGAGGTGCGGTGTCGGCAAAGAGTTCGACGTCGATGTCGCCCCAATTGCTGGTAGTGAAACGGACCGTCGGATTTGCCGACTGGCCTTGCAGAAGAGACGGCAGCATTAGAGCGGCCAGTAGGTAGCGAGACTTCATGACGTTGTTTTCATTGTACCGTCGCTATTCGATCGGATAGGGCCCGTTTTTGTCGATCACCAGGTCTTTTTGATCTCTGTCACGCGCTTCAACGACGAGCGAAACGGCGGTCGTCGGGGCTTTGACTTGCAGCCGGAACTCGGCTTGCTCGTCCGGTTCGACGATGGCCGATTCGATCGGCCCGTTCATGACCGCCAGCGATTTCTTGTTCGGCGCGAAGAACTCGAAGTGCAGCACCATGCCTCGGATTGGCTTGATGGACGTGTTACGAATCACGCCGTCGAGCAGGATGATTTCGCCCTCGCGCTTGATTTCGATCTTCTCGAGAACCGCATCCGGCGCTTTGGGCTTCTTGCTTTTCTTCGCCTGCGGATACAACAATGTTGCAATCAGCACCAACGCGGCGCCGAACCGGAAAGCCGTGGACATTCTCAACAGTGTAACGGAGGTCCCTCGCTATGTGGAGCCGGAGAAGTTGGATCGTGGGAGCCGCGGCGATGCCCGCGGCGGCGCAGCCGGGCGGCGCGAAGAACATCGTCATCTCAAGCGCGAATGGCATTGAGTGTTGCAATATCGCGATGGCGCATATGCGCGCGAACAAGGACACGCTCGACGCCGTCATCGCCGGCGTCAACGTAAACGAGAACGATCCGAACGACGATTCGGTGGGCTATGGCGGGCTGCCGAATGAAGAGGGCGTCGTCGAACTGGACGCCTCGGTGATGCACGGGCCGTCACGCCGCGCGGGCAGCGTGGCGTCGATTCGGAACATCAAGAATCCGTCGAAGGTCGCGAAGCTTGTGATGACTGAGACCGACCACATCATGCTGGTTGGCGAAGGCGCGCTGCGGTTCGCGAAGTCGATGGGGTTCGCGGAAGAGAACCTGCTGACGGAGAAATCGCGGCTGGCGTGGCTGGCGTGGAAGAAGTCGCACCTGCCGAATTGGACCGACGGCGTCGATGCCCCGATGGTGCTGCGCCGGCTTTTTCCCGAGGCGTCCGATGAGTTGCTCGCGTATGCGTGGGGCCGCGCCAAGAACCCGCCAACAGGGACGATCAACTGTCTGGCGCTGAACGCGAAAGGCGAGATGAGCGGCTGCACGACGACCAGCGGGTTGGCGTGGAAGATACCTGGCCGCGTGGGCGATTCGCCGATTATCGGCGCGGGCCTCTATGTCGATCAGGACGTGGGCGCGGCGGGATCCACCGGGCGCGGCGAGGAGAACATTCGCGTGGCCGGCGCGCATTCGATCGTCGAAAACATGCGGCACGGCATGACGCCGAAGGACGCGGTGCTCGATGTGTTGAAACGCATTTCGCGCAACTTCAATGACGACAAGGCGCGGCTGACGAAGTTTGATATCAACTTCTACGCATTGCGGAAAGATGGCACTTACGCCGGCGGATCGCTGTGGAACGGGCAGTTGCGGCGGACCGGCTTTGTATCGCGGCAGTTTGCGGTTAACGATGGCAGTGGGAATAGCCGCCTGGAAAACTGCGTGTATCTGTACGAACGGAAGTAGCGTTCGGGCGGTGGCCCTCGCGACTGGAACCGCGCCATAATCAACCAATGGCCCGTGCAATTCTCCTTCTCGCCGTTAGCGCCTCGCTTTTCGCCCAACGCGAATGGAACAAGCCGTTCCCCGCGCACAAGGTTATCGGCAACGTCTACTCAATTGGCACCGCGGAGTTGTCGACGTTTCTGATCACCACGAGCGCCGGGCATATTTTGATCAACAGCGATTTCGAATCCACGGTGCCGCAGCTGCGCGCGAATATCGAAAAGCTCGGCTTCAAGATCTCCGATATCAAAATCATCCTCGGCAGCCATGCGCACCGCGATCACATGGAGGCCGATGCGATGCTGAAAGGGCTCACCGGCGGCGCGCAGGTGATGGCGCTCGAGCAGGATGTCCCGCTGTTGCGGCGCATGGCGCTCGGCGAGCCGCATCCGATCGACAAGGTTCTGAAAGACGGCGACGAGGTCAAACTCGGCGGCACGACCCTAAAGGCGCATCTCACGGCGGGGCATACGAACGGCTGCACGACATGGTCGATGAAGGCAAGCGAAGGTGGTAAGAGTTACGACGTCGTGATTGTTTGCAGCGTCGGCTACAACCCCGGTTATCTGTTGTGGAAGAACGCGAGTTATCCGTTGATCGCCGACGACTATCGCAACAGCTTCAAGAAACTGCGTGCGCTGAAGTGCGACATCTTTCTCGGCGCGCACCCGCAGTTCTATGACGGCGAGGGCAAGTACGCCAGGATCGGCAAAGGGCCGAATCCGTTCATCGATCCCGCGGGCTACAAGGCCTACGTTGACGAGAAGGGAAAAGCGTTCAACGAGGAATTCGAGCGGCAGAAGCGCGCCAATCCGTAATGCGATCTCTGTTCTTAGTGTCGGCGATGGCCGCCTTCGCGCAAACCGATCTGCGGCCGGTCTTCGTCTACAGCGGCCCGACATCGGGCGAGACCGCCGGCCGAGCCGAGCGCGACGGCGACACGTGGCGACTGACGACGATCTCCATTCCGCCAAACGCGCCGGCGTCGACCGAGTGGGCGATGCGAATCCGCGCTCGCATTCCGGTTCCGGCGCAGCGCAACGATCTGGTGGTAGCGGCGTTCAACATCCGGTGCCTTGCGCCCGAGGAGTGTTCGACGCGCCTGAACGTCGAGCAGGCGGTCTCGCCATTCACGAAGTCGTACGCGCAGCCGGTTTTGTCGACCGCGCAATCGCGCGCCGTCAAAATCGCATTTCGGATGACGGAGACGTATCAGGGCAACGACTACTTCGTCGATTTCTGGATGGGCCAGCAGGTGCAGACCGTCGAAGTGTCGAACATCACGCTGATCAATTACGGCACGGAGGCGACGCCCGCCGACGTTGGCGTCGATCCGTTCTACGAAGGAGCGGACCACGACGCCGAGTGGCGCAAAGCCGCCGTGGAGCGTATCGATAAGTTGCGCAAGGCCGATCTAACGGTGAACGTTCGCGACGAGAACGGCAAGCCGATCGAAGACGCCGCGGTCGAGGTGCGCATGAAGCGGCACGCGTTTGGCTGGGGCACCGCCGTGGCCGCCGATCAACTGCTCGGCACGAGCACCGATAGTCAGCGTTATCGCGAAGCTGTGTTGGCGAACTTCAACATGGTTGTGTTCGAGAACGATTTGAAGTGGCCGCAGTGGGAACAGAACCGCCAGAGGCCGCTCGATGGGATACGGTGGCTGAAGCAGAACGGAATCTCCCGGATTCGCGGACACAACCTCGTGTGGCCGGGCTGGCAATATCTGCCGGCGAGCGTGCGGACACTGGAAAACAACACGGAGGCGTTGCGTGCGCGCGTGCGCGATCACATTTCGGAAGTGACGCGGGCGACCGCGGGCGAACTCGAAGACTGGGATGTGTTGAACGAGCCGTACACGAATCGCGACCTCCAACGCATCCTCGGCGATGAGGAGATGTCGGCGTGGTTCCGTCTCGCGCAAAGGGGCGATCCGGCGGCCAAGTTGTACATCAACGACTACAACATCCTGTCCGCCGGCGGCGGCAACTTGGCGCACCGCAATCACTACTACCAGACCATTTCGTATCTCGATTCGCTCGGCACGCCCGTGGATGGCATCGGCATGCAAGGACATTTCAGCGGGCCCACGCCGCCCGAGCAGATGCTCCGCATTCTCGATCGCTTCGCGGTCTTCAACAAGCCGATCGAAATCACCGAGTTCGACTTCGACACAGCCGACGAGGCGCTGCAGGCCCGATTCACGCGCGATCTGCTGATCACGTTTTTCAGCCACCCATCGGCGAACGCGTTCCTGATGTGGGGCTTCTGGGAGGGCCGCCACTGGAGGCCTCGCTGTGCGATGTTCCGCCGCGATTGGTCGACGAAGCCAAACTTCGATGTGTGGCGCGAGATGGTCTATAAGCAGTGGTGGACGAACGCGGACCTGAAATCGGACAAGAACGGCGCGGCAATCGTTCGCGGGTTTCATGGCGAATATGAGGTAACGGCCCGCGCGGGCGATCGATCAAAGACGGTGACGGCGAAAATGGGCGCCGATGGCGTCATAATCGATATCACTCCATGAAGCGGAAGTTACTCTGGATCGGAGGGATCGTAGCGGTTCCGGCTATCGGCGCCGGTGTGCTTTTTTATCTCGCGTCGAACTACATCCACAAAATCTCTCCGTACATTCGCGAGCAAGCGGTGGGTTACATGCGCGATCGATACGGCGCCGATGTGGAGTTGGAGCAGTTCAACGTCGAACTCCCGGGATTCTCGCCGATCAAACTATATCTGACCAAGGGCGTGGGCACGATGGCGAACGTTACGGGCAGCGGCATCTCGGTCCGCAAAGGCGCCGATCCGCTATTGCGCATGAAATCGATGCGCTTTGAGTTGGATCTGGGCAAGCTGTTCGACCGCGACAAGAACGTCAAGCGCGTGGTGCTGGAAGGCGTCGAGATTGTGATTCCGCCCAAGGGAGAGCGGCCCGCGCTGCAAACGGGGCAGGTGCAAATAACGGGCGCGCCGAAGTCAAACGTCGTGATAGAGGAGGTCCTGATCGGCGACGCGAAGCTAACGATTCTGCCCAAAGACAAGACGAAGCAGCCGCTACAGTTCGAGTTGAAAAAAGTCCAATTGCAACAGGCCGGGATCAACGTGCCCTTCCGATATGAAGCCAGCATTCGCAACGCCAAGCCGCCGGGCGATGTGACGGCCAGCGGCAGCTTCGGTCCGTGGAACAAGGAGGAACCGGGCGAGACGCCGCTCTCGGGCGACTACCTGTTCGAACACGCCGATCTCTCGGTATTCTCCGCGATTCGCGGCACGCTGCGATCAACGGGCAAGTTCGAAGGCCGCCTGAACGCACTTCGCGCCAAGGGCGAAGCCACGGTGCCCGACTTCGCGCTCAAGATCTCGGGAAACAAGCTGCCGCTGCATGCGCGGTTTAATGCCGAAATCGACGGCACGAATGGAAACACGAAGTTGACGCCGGTCCACGCGCGGCTGGGCAAGACGGCGATGGTGGTGACCGGCGGAGTTCTCAAACACGACGGCGACACGCGCCGCACGACGGACTTGGATGTTGTCATCAAGCGCGGACACTTGGAGGACGTACTGCGCCTGGCGATGCGCGGCGACCAGACGTTCATGACGGGGATGATCGACTTGAAGGCGCGCGTGTTGGTGCCGCCGCTCACGGGCAAGGTGATCGAGAAGTTGAAACTGAACGGTACGTTCACGATCGCGGACGGAAAGTTCTTGAAGTCGGCCATTCAGGACAAGATCGATCAGATGAGCCGCCAGGCGCAGGGACAGCCGAAGAACGAAGAAATCGACCAAGTCGTGTCGAACCTCAGCGGACGGTTCCAAATGGCGAACGAGCAGATTCACTTCGACTATCTGACCTTTGCGATTCCTGGCGCCGACATGGCGCTCGAAGGGGATTACAATCTCGACAGCGAACACTTGGGATTCAAGGGCGACGTGAAGTTGAAGGCGCGAGTCTCGCAGACGCAAACCGGCTGGAAACGATGGGCCCTGAAGCCGGTGGATCCGTTTTTTTCCAAGGCCGGCGCCGGAACGTATTCGAAAATTATGATCGACGGTTCGCGGAAAAATCCCCGGTTCGCGCGGGCGAAGTGATCAATGATTTCCGCCTGAGCGCAGGCTAAACCAGCGGTGAAGCCGGTAGCGCCGCGAACCGCGCAAGCGGAGAATGCCGCGGTAGTCGTTCCAATTGGTCGCCACGAGCCACACGCCGAGAAAGACGATTGTCAGCGCGATGATCGACACGCTCCACACAGCAGCGTCGTGAATATGGTGCGTGCCACCGTCGGGATTGAACAGATAACGTGCAAACTCGCTGCCGAAGTTCATGCCGAAAAACCCGGTGATCACCGCGCCCGCGCCGAAGATGGTCGACAGCATCGCTAGGCGGTTGACGGCTTCGGTCGACCGGAACTGGTTGTACTCGTTGATCGCGGCATTCATCTTTTCGATCTCCTGCTCCACTTGCGCGCGAAGTTCTTCAACGCGATAGGCCTTGCACTGCATCATGAAGTGTTCGATCTCCTCGTCTTTGTTGGCGAGTTCGTCGAAGTGCCAGTAGTTGCAGAAGTTGAGAAAGTCGCTGCGAAGATCAGTGGCGATGCCCATGTTTTGATGTTGCAGCGTTCCGAGCTCAAGATCGTGATAGAGCCGGCGCGAAACGAGCGCGACGTTCTCGGCGAAGTCGAGGAGCGTGACGCGGTAGAAGAGCGCGACGATCGCCATGAGGTAGTAGCGGCCTTGGAACATGCGCTGGATGAGGTCGCCCTCGGAGGCGAGATGAAGCCCGCGGGTGCCTTGCTCGTAAGCGAGCGTGACGTTCGAATAACGCGTGAAGCCGTAGTAGGTGCCCTCGTGCGCCCAGCGCGTGTAGCAGTGCTCTTTCATCTGCTCGCGAGTGAATGCGGGATCGTAGCGGTATCCTTCGCCATCGCGGTCGACATAAAGCAACCGGCTCAACAGCATCTGAATTTTTTCGCCTTCGCCGAAATCGCGCGCGATCGTGACGTAGGTGTAGGGAATCATGCGCTCGTCGAAGATCTGCTCGTACTCGTTGGCGTCGTAATTCAGGAAGTAGAGCAGCGATTGCACAAGCTTCGACAGCGGTGGTTGAAACTGCACGATCGCGCCCGATTCGAAGGTCTCCTCGGCCAGGATGTCGCCTTCGTGCACTAACCGCGAGTAAGACGGGATGCGGCCTTCGCGGCGCTGGCGGCCGCTGGTCGGGTAGACCTTGCGCATCATCTCGTTCATCCACAGCGCTTCGCGTACCGAGCAGTCCGAACGCTCGACGCCGATCGAAAGAATGCCCACGCCGTTGGCGAACAGGAAGAGCCGCAGGTCTTTTACCGCGACGGTGCAGGAGCGTTTGCGAAGGTCTTCGGCGTGCCACAACACGGGGCCGCCTTCGGGCGCGGTAATCTCATACACGCGAATGAGTGTGTCTTGACCGCCGGTCTTGGTGTCGAAGAAAACGCGCCGCACGAAGGGATGGAAGAAGACCATGTCCTGGTAGGCGGGCGACTCGAGATCGAACCGTTCGTAGCTGGCGCGCCGCCAGCCGCCGAGCTTCGTGCGGATCGGCGAAGCGGTGGCGCAGTTCTCCGAGCGAATCCATTCGTCGAGCCCGTCGATCCAACTTCGCAGCGGCGGCCAGAAGTCGCCATGCGCGCTGGCGACAACTTCCTTGTCGATGACGAATGGGAAGAAGAAGTACGTTTCTTGATGGACGACGGGATTCGGCATGCGCCTTCGTTATGATAGCGTCCCGCGCGCCAGCGTCTTGGTTCAGTGCAACCGCCAGTCAAAACGAGCGGCCACTTCGTCGACAGGGCCATCGGCGACGACCCGGCCCTTCTCGAAGAACAGCGCACGGCTGGCCACCTGACGCGCGAACCAGACATCGTGCGTGGCGATCAACTTCGCCTGCGGCAGCGCAAGAAGTAAGTGTGCCAGCTCGCGTTGTCCCGGCGGATCCAGAAACGTGGTCGGCTCGTCGAAGATAAGAATTTCAGGTTGCATGGCCAGCACGCCCGCGAGCGCCGCCCGCTTCTTCTCGCCCGCGCTCAGATGATACGGCGCGCGGCCGGCGAGTTCCGAAATACCCAACTGACGCAGCAATTCGAGAGCGCGGTTCTCGGCCTCTCTCGCCTCCATCCCGCGATGGAGCGGTCCAAACGCCACGTCCTCCAAGACAGTCGGCATGAACAGTTGATCGTCGGAGTCCTGAAACACATACCCGACTTTTTCTCGCAGCGCCGGTGCGGACGATCGGGTGAAAGGCTCCCCGGCGATGCGCACCGATCCTTCGCCCTCCAGCAATCCGGCTACATGGAGCAGGAACGTGGTCTTGCCGGAGCCATTCGAGCCGAACAACGCAACCGACTCCGACGCCTCCATTCGAAAGTCGACGCCGCGCAGCGCATCCGTGCCGTCGGAGTACCGATAACTCAGCCCCTTGACCTCGATGATCATCGCCACGCCGCCCCCACGCTCATCGCGGCCGCGACAGCCGTCAGCGCGAAATCCCGCCATTCCAAGGCATGCGGACGCAGCGCGATGAATGTCCCCTGAAAACCCCGCGCCAGCATGGCCCGATGAACGTTCTCGGCCCGGCCATACGATTTACCGAACAGGACCGCAAGCGCCCCGCCGGCCCGCCGCCAGAGCGAATAACGCCGGCCCGTGTTGCCGGACCGGCTGATCGATGCGCGGCGCATCCGCAGTCCCTGGTCGACGACGACCTGAAGATATCGGGTCAGGGACTGCAAGACCAACACAAGAACCGCCGGCGCTCCGAACGACTGCAAGCCCCGGAAGATGTCGGCCAGCGTGGTCGTGCTCATCAGCAGCACAACCACTAATGCCGACAGATAACTCCGCACCACAAGCGCCACGGCAAGCGTGGGGTCGCCGCTGACCCACCAACTGACCAACCCAAACGACAAGGGAAAAGGCAAGATTGCCGAGGCCTGGAAGAGCGATCGAAACAATCCCGCGCGCGCGATGGCAATCCAAACGATCGCGACCGCCGCCAGTGCCGCCATCCGCTGATAGTTACCCGCCGGCGTCGTTCCAACGCAGACCAAAAAGACGAGCGCCGCCGCTAACTTCGCGCGCGCATCCCGCCGAGCCAGCGGCCCCAACTTATGCGCTCCTTTGCCGTACCAATAACCGGCCGACGCCCGCGCAGAGTATGTAGATCATTCCCAACCCCGCCAATCCCGCCAGCGCCTTGCGGCTCCAATCGCCGCCCGCGATCCGCGCTTCGTATTCGGCCATCGGCGCCTGAAAATAGGCGACCTCCCGCGACTCCAAACCAAGCTGCGCGACAAGCGCTTCCAGTCCATCCGGCGCGCCGGAGATAAACAACACGCCAACGGCCATCAGCAACACTGCGGCGCCTGCCAGCAGACCCATCGCCCGGCTCGGCCGGGTGTCGGGAGTTTGCAGCCAGCCGGGATTCATTTTTTCGATCGTCTGCATGACCGCAACCGTGATCAGCCCTTCGATGATCGCCGTCGTGACAAACACCGCCGCGGAAATCGAAACAACCGCGCCATTCAGCGCTACGCCCGAAACGCGCAGTTCGATCATCGCCGCCGCCGCCGAAGCGAGAACCGATAGGAAAGCCGCCGCGAAGTAGCCGAAGTTTTTCCACTTTCCTTGCGCCAGAAACCGGTACGGAATCCACGCCGCCCAAACCCCGATCAGCGCCATGTTGAACACATTGGCGCCCAGCGCTAAAATCCCGCCGTCCTGAAACACCAAGGTTTGCAAGACCAGAATCGCCGTAAGAACGATCGTCGCCGCGCCGGGGCCGAGCGTCATCGCCAACAGCGCGCCGCCCAACAAGTGTCCGCTCGTACCAAGCCCCGCCGGAAAGTTCATCCGCTGCGCCGCGAATACAAACGCGCCCATGACTCCAAGTAGCGGCGCGTGCTCCACGCGAGTCCGCCGCGCGGCCAAGCCGATAGCAGGGATCGCGGCCGCGTCGAGGGCAGCCCAGACCGGCGCGGACAAGATTCCGTCGGCGATATGCACAGATCCTATTCTACCGCTCATAATTGAGGAATGATCCTCGGCCTCGGCATCGATTTGGCGGAAGTTCCGCGCATCCGGGCTTCGCGCGAACGCTTCGGCGCGCGGTTTCTAAATCGCGTCTATACGCAGGCCGAGATCGACTATGCCATGTCGAAGGCCAACGCCGACGAGAGGCTCGCCGGGCGCTTCGCCGCGAAAGAAGCGGGGATGAAGGCGCTCGGCACCGGACTCGCCGGCGGTATCACATGGAAGGATCTGGCCGTCGGCCGCGAAGAATCCGGCAAACCGACGCTCCACCTATCGGGTGTCGCCAAACAGCGCGCCGACGCCTTGGGCGTACATCGAATTCATCTGACGATCACTCATACGTCCGGGTTGGTGATGGCGGTTGTCGTACTCGAATCGTAGGCTAGACGCGCACCGATCGTCAGCATTCCAAGCGTCAACGTCAGGATCTCGCTGTCGGCGAGGTTGTGCTCAAACACGCCGGCGACCAGCACGCCGGCCAGAAACGCCGCGACGCCGTGCAGCATCCACCGCGTCCCGGCATCGCCGCGCGCTAGGGCGATTGTCCACAAATTCCAAATCAGAAATCCGATGATCGCCAGCATCGCCGGAATGCCGCGATCGGCCGCGAACTGCACGTAGACATTGTGCAAATGCCCGATGTACCAGTGCCGCGGAACCGGCCTCGGCACGCTCTCCGGCGCGTAACGTTCGAACTCGTACTTGATATGTTCCGGCCCAACGCCGAGCAGCGGATTGCCCTTGATCATCTCGACGCCGGTGAAGAACAGCGCCACGCGATGCGAGTTCGAATCAAGTTCGCCGCGCGGACGGACGATCGAAACGATTCGCGCCTTTTCGGCTTCGGGCAGTGCGAAGAACGCCCCGATCGCCAGCACCGGCGTCGCCAGCACGAAGGCCGGCCGCCAGCGGAAGATCAGATACAAGCCGCCGGCGAGTGTGCCGATCAGGATGCCGCGCGTCCACGCCAGATTGATCGCGACGGCGGCGAGCAGCGCGAGCGCCGCGATGCGCCAGCGGACCGGCCTGTGGAACAGGACATACGCGGAGGCCAGCAACGAAACGCACATCATCGTACCGCCAAAGGTCATCCAATGGCTCATGAATCCCGTGATGCGGTTGTCGATATAGAACTGCGTGAACGGCACGCCCGCGGTGTCGGCCGCGTTGTACTTGCGGGCGTACTGAATGAAGCCCCAAACCGCCGACAGTCCGCCGCCCGCGCCGATTCCCGCGAAGACGCCGCGCGCGAACCCGGGTCCGGAATACGCCACCGCAATGCAGGGAACAATCAGGTAAACAAAGAACTTCTTGATTTGCGGAAATCCCGCCGCTGGCGACGGCGCGGCCAGCACAGCGGCTACCGTGAGCGCCGCGAACAGTACCAATAGATAAGCCCCGCGCGGATACGCCGCCGTCCGCCACTGGCGAATCGTCAGTACAATCGACAGCCCAAGCAGGATCTGCGAACCCGCAATCGAAACGACGCTGAGCGCCAGAGCGCCGCCAGCCGCGAGTGCCGGAGCGTTCTCCCGGCATAGAAAAGTTTGCATCCCGAAACTAGAAGAGTATGGCAGAATAAGAACAACTTCGACAGCCCATGCAACTTTACCTCCTCCGGCATGGCATCGCCGAAGATGCCCAACCCGGGAGCGCCGACGCGGAGCGAGCACTGACCGCGGAGGGTTCCAAGCCTCTGCGCGAGATATTGAAGCGCGCAAGAACGGCGGGTGTTGCGCCAAGCCTGATCGTCACCAGCCCCTACGTTCGCGCACGGCAAACGGCGGAACTGGCGGCTGAGCTGCTCGGCTACGACGAAAAGCTCGTGCCCTCGAACGCCCTTGTGCCCATGGCCTCGCCGGCGGAAGCCTGGGCCGAAGTCCGCGCTATGCGCGGAGAGCCCAGCCTGCTTTTGGTCGGCCACGAGCCGCACATGAGCGGCATGATGGCCTATCTACTTTCCGCGCCGGAACTCGCCGTCGATTTCAAGAAGGGCGCCCTCGTTCGCATCGACGTCTTCGAATTCGGCGCCCGGCCGCGCGCGGTCCTCAAGTGGATGATGGCCCCGAAGCTCGCCCTATAGGCTTCGGCTGCATTTGCCGAAGTTGTATGATCTAGGCAGCAACTCTCTCATTCAGAAAAGGGTTCAACTAACTGAGGAACCATGGCGAAGCTATTCCTTTCGACAATTTTCGCGGCTGCCGTCGCGCTTGCGCAGACGCCGCCCGCCCCATCGCCCGAGGCCATTGCGTTCTTCGAAACTAAGATCCGCCCGGTACTGGCCGGCAACTGCTTCACCTGCCATTCGCACGAAGGCAAGGTTTCCCGCGGCGGACTCGTTCTCGACACGAAGCTCGGGCCGCTAATGGGAGGCGATTCCGGCCCCGCAATCGTTCCCGGCGACGTTGAAAAATCGTTGCTGATCCAGGCCATTCGCCGGACTGGTGAGCGCAAGATGCCGCCCGGCCGGCCGCTATGTGCGCCGATTGTCGCCGACTTCGAAAAATGGGTGGCCATGGGCGCGCCCGATCCCCGCGAGTCGACCCAAGTGGTTTCAAAACCCGCCAGTATCAACTGGGAGATCGCCCGTAAGTTCTGGGCCTTCGCGCCGCCTGTAATACCGGCCGCGCCGAAGACTGTCGACACCAAATGGGCCACGACGCCGATCGACAAATTCGTCCTCGCCAAGCTTGAGGCCAAGAAACTGAAGCCCGTCGCCGATGCCGACCGCGCTACTTTGATCCGCCGTGTCTATCTCGATCTCACCGGCGTTCCACCATCGCCCGAACAGGTCGACGCGTTTGTCGCCGACAAGTCGAAGGACGCTTACGAAAAAGTCGTCGATCAACTTCTCGCCTCTCCGCTTTATGGCGAGCGCTGGGGCCGGCACTGGCTCGACGTCGCGCGATATGGCGAAACCACCGGCCGCACGCGCAACGCTCCATTCCCGGTGGCGTGGAAGTACCGCGACTGGGTGATCGACGCGTTCAACAAAGACCTGCCCTACGACCAATTCATCGTCAAACAAATCGCTGGCGATTTGTTGCGGACGAATTCCGTCGAAGAGAAGAACGCGAATCAGATCGCGACCGGTTTTCTGGCGTTGAGCGCGGTCGATCTCAACGAACTGGACAAGCGCCAGTACGACATGGACAACGTCGACGAGCAGATTCACGTTGTGTCGAAAGCCTTCATGGGCTTGACCGTCGGCTGTGCGCGCTGCCACGATCACAAGTTCGATCCGATCCCGGCCAAAGACTACTACGCCATGGCCGGCATCTTCCGGTCGACCGAACTGCTAAACGGCCTGCGCCGCCGCCCACAGTTCAACCAGATTCACTTCAACGATCAGTTGCTGGTCAAACTCGATGGCATCGATCCCTACCCCGGCAAGGACGCCACGGCGCTCGCCAAAGCCCGCGCCGACATGTGGGAAAAGGTTTTGACGGCCGAGCGCTCGCGCGACCGCATCAAGGTTCGGGACGTGATGTTCGAATGGCTCGGCCAACCGATGCCCGAGAACCTGGCGATGGGCGTGCGTGAAGCCGATCGCAAGGTCGAGTCTGAGATCATGCTCAAGGGCGATCCGCACAATCCCGCCGAGCGCGTCGAGCGCGGCTCGCTGCGAATTCTCGCGCCCGAAGGTTCGCCGCTGCGCATTCCGAAGGAAGTCAGCGGGCGGCTTGAGCTGGCCCAGTGGATCGCGCGCGCCGATAACCCCACCACCGCGCGCGTGATGGCCAATCGCATCTGGCTGCACCTGTTTGGCCGGGCTATCGTCGATACGCCCGATAACTTCGGCCGCAGCGGTTCGATGCCGACACACCGCGAACTGCTCGATCACTTGGCGCTGCGTTTGGTCGCCAACGGCTGGTCGACGAAGAAGACGATCCGCGAAATCGTCCTGTCGCGGACCTACAAGCTGTCGTCCAATCACGACGCGCAGGCGCATGATGTCGATCCCGACAACAAGCTTCTGTGGCGCGCCAATCGCAACCGGCTCGAGGTCGAAGCGATCCGCGATTCGATCCTGCATGTCAGCGGCAAGCTGGACACCAAGCAGCCGGAAGGGTCGCCAATCACCGAGTGGGCGTCGAGCCCGAATCGCCCGCGCCAGCAAGGCCGCATCGAAGCCTGGGAACTGACGCAGAACTACCGCAGCGTCTACGTGCCGGTCGTTCGGAATCAGCCGAATCGCTTTTTCGAAACCTTCGATTTTCCAGAGCCTTCGGAGCCAAAGGGCAAACGCGATGTGACGACGGTCGCGCCGCAAGCGCTGTTCCTCATGAACAGTCCGTTTGTTGCGGGACACGCGAAGGTCGCGGCCGAGCGCCTGCTACGCAACTACACGGCCGATAAGGATCGTGTCACGCGGGCGTATCGCGAAGTCTACGGCCGCGCGCCGTCGGCGAAAGAGATCGATCAATCGTTGACTTATGTGCAGACCGTTAAAGCGGAAGGCCAGGAAGTCGACGCGTGGGCGAAGTTTTATCAAGCTCTGTTTGCCAGCGCTGAATTCCGGTATCGAACGTAAGGGGAGATGAGCATGTTTAAGAACCGCCGCGATTTTTTGAAGACAACATCCTGCGGATTCGGCTACCTCGCCGCGGCCGGCATGGCCGCGGAGGCGGCCAAGTCATATCAAAACCCGCTCGCGCCGAAGAAGCCGCACTTTGAGCCCAAGGTCAAGCGCGTCATCTTCATGTTCATGCAAGGCGCGCCCAGCCAGCACGATACGTTCGATCACAACGAAGAGATCGAAACGGCGGCCGGCAAAAAGACCGGCAATAGCCGCGGCAATCTGCTCGGTTCGGTGTTCAAGTACAACAAGCACGGCCAGAGCGGCCTGCCGATTTCCGAAGCGTTCCCGCATGTGGCCAAACACGCCGACGATTTGTGCCTGCTCAACGCGATGCACACCGATTCGCCCGCGCATCCGCAGGCGTCGATCTTCCTCCACACCGGCAGCTTCACCTTCGTGCGGCCCGCGCTCGGCGCATGGACCGTCTATGGCCGCGGCACCGAGAACTCCGATCTGCCTGGCTTCGTCACGTTGAATCCGCCCAATATCGGAGGCGCGGCGCTATACGGTTCGGCGTTTCTGCCGGCGACCTATCAGGGCACGCGCATCACGATCGCGCCGAATCAGCCGCCCATCGCCAATATTCGCAACACGAAGATGACCACCGCCGAGCAACGCAAGCAGATCGATCTCATTCAAGAGATGAACCGCGGCATGCTCGACAAGGCACAGACCGACAACGAACTCGAAGGCCTGATCGAGTCCTACGAACTCGCGTTCCGCATGCAGGCCGCCGTGCCAAAAGTGCTCGGCATCGCCGACGAGCCGCAAGCGATGAAGGATGCCTATGGCCTCAACGACGCCGCCACGCGCGACTTCGGCACGCAGTGTCTGGCCGCGCGCCGCATGGCCGAAGCCGGCGTGCGCTTCATCGAAATTTCAACCGGCGGATGGGATCATCACAACGGCCTCAAAGCGCGCATGACGGCGAACGCGGCGGCGATCGACAAGCCCATCAGCGCGCTGATCACGGATCTGAAACAGCGCGGGTTGTGGAAGGATACGCTCATCGTTTGGGGCGGCGAGTTCGGCCGTTCCAGTTGGGAGCAAGGCCCCGGCGGCGACGGCCGCCAGCACAACAACCGCGGCTATACGATGTGGCTGTCCGGCGGCGCGGTAAAGGGCGGCATGCGCTACGGCCGTTGCGATGTCGACGGAGTGGCGGTGGAGAACAAGACGCATCTGCACGACCTCAATGCGACCATCCTTCATCTGCTCGGCATCGATCACACGCGGCTGACGTTCCGCTACGCCGGGCGCGATTTCCGCCTGACCGATGTGCATGGGAATGTGATTAAGCAGGTGCTGGCGTAGGGCGCGATAATAAAGACATGGCTCAGTTGGTAATCGAGATTCCCGATGAGTTGGCACGCCAGTTGGAAGACGAGGCCGCGATGCAGCATGCAAGCGTCAGCGAAGTTGCGACGGAACGCCTGCTCGCCGCAAACACGCAGCCGCGGCCTGGATCTCAAGCTGCGCTGCTTAATATCCTTAATCGGCCGCAGACGGTGGATGACGAAACGATGGAAGAATTCCTCGAAGTTCTAAGGGCGCAGGAACCGCCCGAAAAGAGATACATCCTCTATCCTCGAAGGAAGTGAGTTGGCACGAATCTATCTGCTTGACACCAACGCAGTCAGCGACCTGATGCGGATCACCGGTGGACTCAGCAAATGGGCTCCGACGACGGAGCCCGGCGCGCAGGCAATAATCTGTTCGATCGTTCTCGGTGAACTCTTATTCGGCATTTCCGTCTTGCCGGCGGGCAAACGAAAAGCCGCCCTTGCCGCCGAAGCCGCATTGGTCTTAGACCAGGTCGAGCATCGCGAGGTTCCGATTGAGGCCGGACCACACTACGCACGGATCAAGATGGAGCGGCAACTCGCCGGCAGGCGCATGGAAGAGAACGATCTCTGGATTGCCGCAACGGCTTTGGCTATCGGCGCGACAGTAGTAAGTCGCGACGAGGCGTTTCTCGGAGTAGCGGGCCTAAACGTCGTTCAGATCAAGGCGGAGTAATTTCCGCCCTCAACTCCTGCGAACGCCTAAGCGCCCCCGCCGCCTTCTCCGCCATCCCCGCGGCCTGATAAGCCCGGCTCAGCTGAAAGTGCAGCGAGCCATCCGTATCCAGCGCCGGTGCGGCCGCTTCCAAATGCGCCACCGCCTCCGCGCCGCGATTCACGGCGATCAGCGCCCGCGCCAACGATGCCCGCGCCTCCAGCAAGAAAGGCCGCCGCTTCACCGCCTCGCCAAGGGGTTCGAGCGCCTCTTCCGGATTCCCTTGCAACAGCAGGCAATCGCCTTTGAGGAAATGCAATTCGGCACTATCGGGGTCGTGCACCAGCAGCCGGTTGAGCGTATTCAGCGCCTCCAGGAATTGATTGGCGGAATACAGCGACGCCGCCAGTTCGCGCTCGACATCGCGATCTTGTGGCGTGAACTTCAACGCCGCGCGCCACTCCTCGACGGCTTCGGCGTGTTTACCGTTCGCCCGCAGCGTCTCGGCTTTGACTTTGTGGATCTGGGGATTATCCGGCAGCCCGCCGAGCTGCGCGAACGCCTTGCGCGCGCCCTCGTTGAAGACTTCGATCTGCCGCGCCAGCGCGTCGGCCTTCGCATTCGCCACACGCCCGCCAGCCTGCGCTTCCAACGCCTCGGCCGCCCGCAACCGCTGCTGCTGGCGCCGCACACGCGCCAGCGTCAACAAGAACGCCTTCGACTCCGGATCCAATTTACGAAGCTCTTCAAAAACCTGCGCCGCCGCTTGCTCATTCGCGCGGCCCAGCACATACCACGCGCCCGGATCGAGAGGCTCCAACTGCGTCAGCACCGCCAACTGCGCCACCGCGTTACGCGGCTGATTCAACTGCAAATACGCATCGGCCAAAATGCGCCGGCCTTGCGGGTCCTTCGGCTGCAACGCCACGGCCCGAAGCAACGGCGCGACCGCCTTCGCCGGCTGCCCAAGCCGCATCAACGACGTCCCCAGCAACGCATGCGCCGGAAACGACTGCGGCATCGCGCGCACCGCGACCGCAAGCGGCCCGATCGCCTCGGCGTCTTTCGATTGCATGTGCAGCGCGATGCCCAGATTCAACTTCCAGCCAGGGTTCGCGGGCATCTGCGTGATCAACTCGCGATACGAGATCTCCGCCTGATCGAACAACCCCGCCGCCATCTGTTGCGTGGCGCGTTCGGGGAGCGTCTGCGCCAACGCAACACACAAAAACACAAAGGGCGCCCGCGGTAACAGGCGCCCGATTGTGGTTGGTAGTTGCAACGCTTCCAGTTTAGAACTGGAAGCGTGCGCCGAAGCGAAGCTGCCGCTCGCCGAAGGCCGACGTAACTAGGCCGAAGGTACCGCTTTCGACGCCGGAAGAAGCTCCGCCGAAGCGCGGCGTGTTAGTGACATTCGCCGCTTCGATACGGAACTGTACGTTCATCGCCTCGGTGAGGTTCACCGTCTTGATGAGGTTGGCGTCCATGCCGGCAACGCCGGGATTACGGAAGCGGTTGCGGCCCGTGTTGCCGAAGCGCGGGGCCGAGCCGGGAGGCGTCGGCGACGCGAAGGCGGACGTGGTGAAGTACGGTGTGTTGGTGCCTTTGCCGTGGAGGTACTTGAACTCACCAACAAGATCGGCGGTCTGCGTGTTGCCCGGAGCGTTCAGGCGAGCACCGTCGGCGCCCATCGTGAACGGCGTTCCGGAGTAGGCGGAGTAGATGCCGCCGGCCTGCCAACCGCCGGCGATCGCATTCGCCACGGAGTTCATCGAGCTGCCGAACTTCTTGCCCTTTCCAACCGGCAGGTTGTAGAGGAAGCCCATCTGGAACACATGCGGACGGTCATAACCGGCCACGGCGCGGTTGCGGCCAATTACCGGGCCCCAGTTCCAGCCGACGCTTGCCCAGCCGTCGTCATCGGTCATGTTGATGGCTTTTGCCCAAGTGTAGGCGCCCTGGAGAAACAGATCCTTCGTCGGGTTGCCGCGGACGGAAGTCTGTAGGCCGTGATAGTTCGAGCTCAACCAGCCGTCCCACATCTTCAAGTCGCGGTTGCGGCCGAACTGCGCGAACAGCGGGCGGCCGTTGTTGCCGGCGCCCGGAGCGGCCGCGTTGATATCGCGGTCGGCGAGTTGGTTCGTCGTCTGCGTACCGACATAACCCACCGTAGCGGTCATGTTGGGAGCAAGGCGGCGTTCAATCGTGAAGTTCCAGGATTGAATATAGCCGCGATTGATCTTGCCCCACGGGCTGCGCATGTCGATGCCGCCGGGCAGCGGGATCACGCCGGACGACAGATCCGGAACCGGGATCGCGGGGATGCCGGTTGTTAGCGATCCGAAATTCTCGAAGGGAGTATTCTGCTGGAACGTGTTCGCGATCGTCAGCGGATAGAAGCCGCGCAACGGACGCGAGAACGGCAGCGGGTCGATCGTCATGCCGTAGCCCGAGCGAATGACCGTCTTGTCGGTGACGCGCAGAGCGATACCGACGCGCGGGGTAACAAACAGCGGTTGCACCGACATGCCCGGGTTGGTCGGAATCGGACCGCGTCCGCCGAGCGTAATGCGCTGCGTGTTGACGTCGAGCAGTTCGAGGCCTTTGCCGCCGCCGCGCGACATCAACGGATAACGCTCGATGCGGACGCCATAGTTGATGGTCAGGTTGCGGTTGGCTTGCCAGCGATCGCGGAGGTACCAGCCCATCTGCCATTCGCGGCCGGTGAGTAATTCATACTGAAGGCTCTTGCCCATGGCATTCGGCATGCCGAGAAGGAACTGCGCGAAGCCGTTGGCCTGCACCGGGGCGACGCCGGTGCTCAGCGTCGTAACACCGCCACCAAATTCAAAACGCCCGCGCGGATTGTCATTCTCCGGCTGCCAGTGGTTCAACTGATGGTGCACCAGGTCGAAGCCCATGCGAATTTCATGCTTGGACTTGATGATCGACAGGTTCGTGGTAAACGTGTAGCTGCGTTCGTCGCGGAACAGCGGCATCCAGCCCTGGGCGAGACCGTAGGAGCTGAGACCGTTCATATTAAACACGGGCAGGCCGCTCTGGCGAATGTCGGAGCCATTGGTGCCGGGAATGCCGAACGTTTCCGAGCCCCAATTCTTGCCGAAATCGGTGCCCTGCACCGTCTGATCCATATTTGTCAGGCCGAATGTCGCATCCCACAGCATAGTCGGCGAGATCGTGTAGTTCGTGCCGACCGTGCCGAGGTACTGCCGCGTAAAGCCGGTACCGGGATCGCCGCCGACGCCGACGCCGCCCGCTTGCCCGAGACCGAACACGCCGCCCACATCCGCATCGAGCGCCGACATCTTGAAGAACATCGTGTGCTTGTCGTTGCGGTTCCAGTTGGCCTTCCAATCGTAGTTGGTGCGGTCGAACTTGCCGGTTGCAGTCACGAAGTGATTTTGCGAAATGGCGCGGTTGGCGCCAACGATTTGTGTTCCTTCGCTATTGGGTGTTGGAACGAGTTGTAGGATACGGAGCGCCTGTGGACTGAAGCGGGCCGAAGGCACGCGGTTGCCGGGGAATGGCGTGCGGTTCGCGGTCGAGGTGCCGGTCGCCGGATCGAAAACCGTTCCCTGGGTATTCGGAGCGATGAAGTTCGAGAAGTCGCCAGCGCGCATAGCGGCGTTAGGTAAGTTGAAGAAACTCGAACCGCCATTTGCCTGCCGGGTCAATTCAACATGGCCGAAGTAGAAGAGCTTGTTCTTGATCACCGGACCGCCGATCTTGCCGCCGAAAATGTTCAGCTTGTAGAGCGGCTTGGTCGCCGTTACCGGCATGAAGTACGGCCGGGACCTGATCTTTTCGTTTTCGTGAAACTCCCAGGCGGCGCCATGGATGTTGTTCGTGCCGCTGGCGGAGGCGACCGTCATAGCCGCTCCGCCCGTCATGCCCTGTTCGGCATCGAAGGAGGACGTCGTGATGCTGACGGTATCGACGGTTTCAGCGGGAGCCACGTAGGCGACGTGATGGGGCAGCCAGATGTTGACGTTGGTCGCGCCGTCGAGGCGGGTCACATTGTTATTTCGGGAGGTGCCATTGACGTTGGTGGTTAGCGCGCGTCCGGGTGTGTCGGTTGCTGAATTCTGGAACGCCGCCGGCGTAGCGCCAGGCACCAGATTGATCAACGCCTGATAGTTGCGGTACTGATTCAACGGCAACTGTTGCACAGTACTCGCGACAATCTCCGACTTCGTGTCCGACCGGTCCGTCTGCAACTGCACCGCGGTCGATTCGATCGTGATCTGATCGGAAACCGCGCCGACTTCGAGCTTCGTGTCGATACGTACCGTCGAGTTTACGGTTACCGCAACGCCCTCGCGTGTCTGCGTCTTGAAGCCATTCGCCGTGACTTTCACGGTGTAGTTGCCGGCCGGAATGCTCGGCAGCGAGTAGTTGCCGGCAGCGTCCGATGTCGTGTCCCGGGTAAAACCCGTGGCCTTCTCGGTAATCGAAACTTTGGCGTTGGGAACAACGGCGCCCGTGGCATCTTCAATCGTGCCGATGAGCGAGCCGTAAAGTACCTGTGCGGCGGCGGGTATGGCAAGCACCCCAGCCAGCGCAATCAGGGCCAGCAGCGCCGAACAGCGCCGCCAGTTTACGATTTGCAGTTTTGTCATGAACAACCCCTTTGCGGGTACGGATGGAAAGTACCCTGGCTACCATTAAAAACACCCCGTCTGATCGATGTCAAATCGCCGGTTCGCCCCACGGCCGGTGTTAGACTCAAAAGAATCGAGATGATGCGGCCCGAAGTCACCAAACTACTCGTCGAATGGCGCGACGGAAATCGCGCCGCGTTGGACGCTCTGCTACCCGTTGTCTACGACGAATTGCGCAAGCTCGCCGAGAATTACATCAACCGCGAACGCCAAGGCCACACGCTTCGGCCCACCGCGCTGGTCCATGAAGCCTACGTCCGCTTGATCGGCCAGGATGTCCCCGACTTTCAAAACCGCGCCCACTTCTTCGGCGTCGCCGCGCACTTGATGCGCCAGGTGTTGGTCGATTCCGCCCGCAAGTTCCGCGCCGGGAAAAGAGGCGGCGGCAAGAAGGTCTCGCTCGACGGCATCGGCATCGACATCGGCGACGACAGAGCCGACTCCCCGTTTCTCGCCCTCGACGAAGCCCTGCAAAATCTCGAAAAGATGGACACCCGCAAAGGCAAGATTCTTGAGATGAAATATTTCGGCGGCCTGACGCTTGACGAAATCGTTGAAGCGACCGGCGTGTCGAAGGCCACGGTCAGCCGCGATCTGCGCTCCGCCGAAGCGTGGATTCGCGTTCAGTTGCAGCCTGGCGAAAAATGAGCCCCGAGCGTTTCGCGCGCATCGACGAACTCTTTAATGCTACGCTCGATCAACCGGCGGGCTCGCGGACAGCGTTCCTTGAGAAAGAATGCGGCGACGATCTGGAACTGATGGCCGAAGTGCAGGCCATGCTCGCCGTCGATGGCGACGAAGGTGGCACGATCGGCAAGGCGATGATGGACGGCGCCGAAGCGTGGTCGCTGGCGACCGAGGAACAGGCCATAGGCCAGCGGCTGGGCCACTACAAGATCACCGGCTTTCTCGGCCGCGGCGGCATGGGCGCGGTCTACCGTGGCGTGCGCGACGATGCGGCCTTCGAAAAGGAAGTCGCCATCAAGCTCCTGCGCGTGGGCCTCGATTCACGCAATGTGCTTCGCCGCTTCGAACAGGAGCGCCAGATTCTCGCGCGGCTCGAACACCCGCATATCGCACGGCTCCTCGACGGCGGCACCAGCGCCAACGGTCTGCCGTTTCTGGTGATGGAGTATGTCGAGGATGCGGTCACCGTCACGCAGTATTGCAATGAGATGAAGCTCAATCTGGAGCGGCGGATCTTGTTGTTTCTCGACATCTGTGCGGCGGTCGTGTACGCGCACCAGCAGTTGGTCGTGCACCGCGACTTGAAGCCCGGCAATATTCTCGTCGACAAAGCCGGTGCGGTGAAGCTGCTTGATTTCGGCATCGCGCGCGTGATGGACGAATCCGGCGACGAAACCGTCACCGTCGCCGGCGCGCAGATGCTCACGCCCGAATACGCCAGCCCCGAGCAGGTACGCGGCGAGCCCGTCTCCACGGCCACCGATGTCTACTCGCTCGGCGTCATTCTCTACGAGATGCTCACCGGCACGAAGGCGCAGAAAATCGGCGACACGTCCCTGGCCGCCATCGAACGGATCATCTGCGAGACGCTGCCGGTGCGGCCGTCGCTGGCGGCCGGCGAGACCGGACCTGTTTCGCGGCGCGAGCTGCGCGGGGACCTCGACAACATCATTCTGAAGGCGCTGCACAAGGAGCGTGAGCGACGTTATGCCAGCGTCGACAAGTTCTCGGAAGACATCCGCAACTACTTACAGGGGCTTCCGGTGTTGGCGCGGCCCGATTCATTCGCCTATCGCGCGTCGAAGTTCTTCAAGCGCAACCGCGTGACGGTAGCGCTGTCGGGCGCGGTGGCCGCGTCGCTCCTCGCCGGTGGCTTTTTGCAGTGGCGGCAGGCGCAGGTGAATCAACGGCGGTTCGAACAGGTTCGCGGATTGTCGAAGGCGTTTTTGTTCGAGTTTCACGACGCCGTGGTCAATTTGCCGGGCGGTACGAAGGCGCGCCAGTTGATCGTCGAAAAGGGACTTGAATATCTCCGGGTACTGGCGCAGGACGCCGGCTCCGACAATGCGCTGCAAAAGGAAATCGCACTGGGTTATGAGCGCGTCGGCGATGTGCAGGGCAATCCGCTTGGCTCCAACATTGGCGACAGCAAGGGAGCTCTCGCCAGCTACCGCGAGTCGGTGCGGCTGCTTGAAGGCGTGTGGAAGCGGGAAGGCGAACCGGTCGCCGAGCGGGAGAATCTGCTGCGCGCACACAATAAACTCGCAACGATCCTGCGCAACACCAACGATACCGCCGGCGCGGTCACGCACTTCAAACAGGCGATCGCGCACGGCGAGGCGTACGTAAAGGGAACCAATAACGACGCCGAAGGATTGCACGAACTCGCCTCGGCCCACGATCAACTGGCGCGCGCGTCGGCCTCCATCGGCCTCGACGACGCGCTGGTGAGCGCGCAGCGCGCCGTTCAGATCCGCGAGGAACTGACGTTCATGGGCATTACAAATCGCCTGCGCCTCGCGCAACTCGGTTCCAGCTACGCCACGCTTGGCATCGTGCTGAACCGAAAAGGCAAGGTCGAGGACGGGCTCAAGGCGTTCCAGCAGAATGCCGGCATTCAGGAGCGCCTGGCAAAGGAGTCGCCCGACGACGCGCAACGCCAGCGCGTTTTGATGATCGCCCAGAGCCACATCGGCGATACGCTCGGCAGCCAGGACGGATTGCACCTTGGCCGCACCGCCGAGGGCGCCGCCGCTTATACGCGTGTTGTCGAAATCGCGCGCTGGCTGGTCTCGGTCGACCCGCAAGACAGGAAGGCGCGGCTGGATCTCGGATTCGCGCTGCTCCGCGCATCCACCGCATAAAAGACAAATAAGGAGCGCGATAAGGCGCTGCGCTCGATGGAGGAGGCGCGCCGGTTGCTGGACGATCTCGCCAAGGCCGATCCCGAGAACGGACGATTGGCCGAAAACGCGGCCTGCGTGCGTTACATGCTCGCCGAGGACGCCATCGTACGCGAAAGATGGGCGGCTGCGCTCGAACACGTGCAGGCCGCCGAGGCGAAGCTGAGCGCGCTCGCGCGCAAGGATCCGAGGGATAACGACCGCGCGCGTATGCTGCTGGAGTGTTACGTAATCTACCCTCGGATTCTGCTGAAACTCGGCAAGACGGACGACGCGCGAAAACTCGCCGGAACGATTGCGGCCTATGCCACGAGTCGCAAGTTCGCGAGCAGCAATTCGCCGCGCGTGCGCACCCTGGTCGTTCGCGCGTTGATGTCGGCCGGCGAGACGTTTGGCGGCGAAAAGGAACGCGAATACCTGATGCGCGCCGAGACGGAGATGAAGCGTATCGAAGCGGACGGCATTTCCGGGCCGCATGTGAAACCGGCCTGGGACGACCTCCGCGCGGCGCTGAAGCGGCGTTAGCGCGGCTTCAGCGGGATGAGCTCGGGCGGGCGTTGATTCGGCAGCGGACGGCTGCGAAGTACGCGGATGCCCCAAGTGGCAAACGCCGCGCAGAACACGGCGAACGCGATGATGAAGTAGACAACATAACGGCCCGGTATGCGGCGCGATTCCTGCATCTACTTCATGGTAACGGTCTCGATTGCGATGCCGCGCGCGGCGAGTTCCCGAAGCAACACCGCCACCGCTTGTGACGGCGCTTCGTCCATGGCCATGATGCGAGCCCATTCCAACTCCTCGCGAAACTCGCTTGCGCTGATCCGCCACGCGCGCAGCGCATCGGGCGTCTCGCGGCCGATTTGAATCAGTGACCAAAATCGGGCCAACGCGCGTGCCTCATCGTGCGACGGCTCCGGGCCGCGCACGATGAAATGATTCCCGCCGGCAACGAGAATCCCGACTGAACTCAATCCGTCACCCCCATCGTCACCACATTGCTCACCGTTCCAGCCGCGCGCAGCCGCACCTCAACCGCATTTCCCACACGCGTCTCCGCCGGCACGCGCACGTTGACTTGATACACGCCAAATAGCCCCGGCGCGAGTCCACTGTAAAGGACCTCCGCGTTCCGGCCGTCGATTTCGACAGTCACGGAAACACGCGTGCGTTCGAGACCATCCGCGCCGCGATCGGTCGCGCCCAAGCCGGTGCAGTATATTTCGACAACGCCATTCAACCGCGCCGGCAAACTAAACGCATCCCGCGTTAATCGCGCAAGCAGGCCGGTGCCCGCGACCAAGATCGCTCCTTGGCCCTTGCCATCCTGACTCAACGAAAAAATCCCGGGACTCGCCGCCGCGACACTCGCCACTCGAAACGCCGCCGACTCCACGCCCGCGCTGATAATTCGCAATTCGCCTGCCGCCGGAAGCCGGAACGAGACTTGCCCGGGCGCAACCGCGAGTAACGGCAACGCCGCGCCGTTCAACGTGACGCGCGTGCCAAGCAGTTGTGTCGCCGCCCCCGTCGATACCTGCGCTGCCGGAGCGAACGAGCGGCCGAACCAGGTCAACAGCACGCCCTCGCCAAGCTCGCTCGAATAACTCGCCGCATTCACCGGACCGCTATCGAACGACGGCGGGGAAGCCGGCGCGACGATGTACGCCTCGTTTACGTTGGAATAGGTCGCACCCGCGATCGGCCCGCCACTTGGCGTGAAGATCGCGCGTCCAACAGCGGCCGCGTACAGGCCGTGCCGGGGCGTCGGCATATCGGGCAACGCGCGCCAACTATCGGCCACCGGATCATACTCTTCGTTCTGCCGAAACGTGTTCTGCGGCGTGCCGCTGGCGCCTTCGCCGCCCATGACGTAGATCTTCCCATCCACGACGGCGCTCGCCACGCCGCCACGCGCCGTCGGCGCGGAGCGGCGCGCGCGCCATGTATTCGAAGCGGGATCGAACTCTTCCACCGTCGCCACATCGCGGCTGTTGCGGCCCGCGAGTGCGTAGAATTTTCCGCCGGTGAACTGCGCCGTCAGATGATCGCGGCCGGTCGGCATATTCGGCAGCCGCGTCCATTCGTTGCTCTGTGAGTCGAAGACCTCGAAGGCGTTGGCGACAGTCCCCCCGGCGACATAAATCCGCCGCCCGTCGGAGGCAACCCCGCTCGCCCCGCGCGGCGTCGGCATCCGCGCGACGCTGCTCCAACGATCGCGCCGCGGGTCGTATTCATACGTGTTGCCATCGACAAACGCGCTCCCGATCCGTATCGCGCCGAGCAGATACAGCTTCCCATTCGCCGCGGCGACGTTGCAGTGATCGCCCGCGACCGGCGCTCTGGCGCCCGCTGTCCAGGCATCGCGGAATGGGTCATAAACGAACAATCCGTTCGTTGGTCCTTCGGCGGTCAACCCGCACACGGCGTAGATCTTCCCTTCGATCTCCGCCGCCGAAACCTCCGCCGCCGAAATCGGGTAATTGGCCCGGCGCTCCCATACGCCTTGGGCGTGGACGACGGCCATCGCAATCGCGGCAAGAACGGTGCGCCTCATGAAACCGACTATACCGCCCTCGCCGCGCCCTTTTGAATCGGATATTCAAAAGCCGTCGCCATGCGGTCGATCTCGCGTTTCGCAACACCGAACTCCACCGCGAACTTTCGCCAATTCGATACGGCCTTGGCCACTTCGCGCACGATCTTCTTCGCTTCCGCCGGCCCGGTCTCAAAGTACGCGGCCACTTCGTAGGCGAGATCGATCGACCCCATGCTGTCGTCCATGTTGATCGCCGTGCTCAATATCCGCGGCTTCAAATCGGCGGGCGTCGGATTCAAATCGAATGCGGGCGCAAGCGTCCATCCGTCGATGCCACGATACAGGAAACCATGATTCCGCAAGTGGTCATCGGTATTTGCGATGAGGACATTGAATACGATCCGCCGCCACAGTTCGCGAATATCGCACTTCGCCGTCGCGCCGTGCCGCCGCAGCGCATCGACGAACTCCATGTAGCTGCGCTGCTCGTTATCGCGCGCGCCGATCATGCTCATCGCCGACAGATACGGGCGTCGCCAGGCGCCCGAGCGGTCGAACCGGCGCAGGATCAACACCGGACGCCGCGCGACGTTCTCCAACCGCCACGACGGCACTTCTATCTTCGCTTTCGCCGCCAACGTCAGCGCCACCGCCTCCCACCGCATCACGTCGATATCGTCGTTACGATTCGGAAACTTCGCCATCGCCAGCTGCCCATCGCGATCCCGCACCGACGCCTTCGGCCGCGCACCACCCAGCGACGAACCCGGCGCAAGCAGCAACCGCAGATCGTCTTCCGTATCCGTGTTATCTGAGACTCGATCCGCCGCGCGCAGCAGCTTCGGAAGTTCGATTAACGGAGGAATCTTTTTCTCGGCGTCGTCAGCCAGGAACGGCCCGCCCTCCTGTCGCGCAAATCGCAGCGCGCCTTGGCGAGTCTCGTCGTCGACCATTAATAAGTAGTCGATCTCGCGCAGCGTCCGCGGCGTTTCCTTAATGCGCTCCGCGCGCCGCCATTCGGCGCGGCGCATGAGCACGCGCCCCCATCGATCGGGCGCGGAGTCGCCAATCGCGCCGAACATTGCGCGGTCGGCGGCCGTGTGATGCGGGCCGGGGCTCAAGTGCAACGCGGGTTCGAGCGAGAAACGATTTTTGTCCGCGAGCCAGGATCGGCTGTATTCGAAGGTGGCGCTTTCTCGGTCACGGCGGGTGTGGCTCCACAACCGGCCAACGAGATGTGTCCCTCCCGCGAAATCAACGTAGACGAACGTCTCCTTATCCACACTCACTTCTTGTCGTCCTGCTTCCCACTTCGAATACGTTTCGGCAAGTGCTCATCTTCGAGCCACATGCCGGTCTCATCATGCCGCAGGTCGGCCGCGTCGGCAAACCGGTCGGCGATGCCTAGCGCGTACAACACGGCGAGGTAACTGCCAATGCTCGTATTCGGATCGCCCTTCTCAATCCGGTTCAAAGTAGTCCGGCTCATGGACGTCCGCTCGGCCATGACAGCGGTCGCAATCCGCCTCCGCCGCCGCGCGTCGCGAATGTCCTCGCCCAGCTTGCGCAAGAGCCGGGCGACAGGAATCGATGTCTTCATAACGTTCAGTATACAATACAGTGAGTCTTATAACGTTCACAAAAATAGACGGTAACATACTAAGCGTCGTAGTTAGCTTCACACCCGATTCGCGCGGAGGGTGTGTTGAACTACACTTGAAGTGCCGATGTTGTTTCCCGATAGCTGGCCGCGCTCAACTGCGCCGCGCCCGCCACAGATCCGAACGCCGCTCGCCGCATTTTCTCTCGACCTCGTCGTGAATGGCGAGTCGTTCATTGCAAACCGCACCGGCGCCATCTCAACGGAACTCGGAACGGATTGGAGTCTTGTCGACGATCAACTGGAGGCCGAAGTCCTCGTGTCGACAGTCACATCTCGCCTGCCTCCAGGGATGTTTGTCGACAACTGTGTTGTGGCCCTCATACGCCTACGCGCAAATCGGACGCTGTCAGGCTATTCGTTCGAGTGCACGCACGACAGCGAGGCAATCATCGGACCCAGTGGCCCATGTAGCGGCCAGTATTTGGAAGCACAAGAATGGAATCATTCCGGCATCACACTCACGCTCGGAACCCAAGACTTGGAGGCCATTGTCGCCCATCGCAGGAATGGAGGACTGTTTCCGATCCGGCTGGCTCGCAGCGCTGCGGTACAAGCCCTGACGGTGCTCTACAAGCCGAACGGATTTGCCGTTCAGCCGCCGCCACTTGAATCGAACGAGGCAATCCAAGTTCAGTTCGTAGCCGCATGGGCACCGGAATCAGCCCCGGAGTTTGCGCCTTGGTTCGCCGTCGACTTCGCTCCTGGTAACTTGTTGGTGGGCCCTCCCGGATTTGAACCGGGGACCGACGGATTATGAGTCCGCTGCTCTAACCGCTGAGCTAAGGGCCCGCCTCCCTATTCTCCCAAATACCCCACGCCAGCGCCAATCTCAGATAGAGTATTTTCATCATGAGGTTCCTCGCATTCGCCCTTACCCTCGCCGCCCAAGACCCCCGCGGCTTCATCGGCGGCACAGTCACCGACACCTCCGGCGCCGTCATCCCCAGCGCCGCCATCACTCTCACCGCCACCCGCACCAACGTCGTCTCACGCTTCACCACCAATGCCGAAGGCGTCTACGACGCCAACTATCTCCCCACCGGCGACTACACTCTCACCGCCGAATTCGGCGGCTTCAAGACCTTCACCCGCGGCGGTCTCACCGTCCGCATCGGTGACCGCCTTCGCATCGACGTCACGCTTGAGCCCGGTGCCGCCGCCGAGAAAATTCAAGTCACCAGCGAATCGCCCGTGCTCGAAACCGCCACCGCCACCGTCGGCCAGGTCATCGATCAAAAGATCCTCGCCAACATGCCGATCCGCAGCGGTTCGATCGCCTGGCTCTACTCGCTCGCCCCTGGCACCGCGCTCGCCTCGCTCCCCTACGACGGCCCTTGGAACATCGATCAATCCAGCGCCGTGCGCGTCGGCGGCTCCGGCTTGGGCGGCGTCGACTACAACGTCGACGGCGTTTCCAACAACGCCTACGGCGGCCGCACCGCATTCATCCCGCCCGCCGACATGGTCGAAGAGGTGCGCGTCGATACCTCGGCTTACGACGCCGCGGTCGGCCACACCTCGGGCGGCCAGATCAACGTCTCGATGAAATCCGGCGGCAACGATCTCCACGGAACACTCGGCTACTCGGTCGCCGCCGGCCCAATGATGACGCGCAATTTCTTCACCAACGGCTTCATTTACAACCCCGCCACCGGCCCCATCACGCCTCAAAAAATCAAGGACAACACGCCCTTCACGCGCTGGCAGCGCCAATCGGCCGCCGTCGGCGGGCCGGTCATGATTCCGAAAATCTACAACGGCCGCAACCGCACATTCTGGATGTTCGGCTATCAGTCGCACAATCGCCTGCGCACCGTCGCGGGCCCAACAACGGTCCCCACTGAAGCCATGCGCCGCGGCGATTTTTCCGCGCTGCTGCAAGCCGGCGCAACCTATCAAATCTTCGATCCCTTCTCGATCACCGCCGAAGGCGCGCGCTTCCGCCGCCAGCCCGTGCCCGGCAATATCGTCCCCGCCGCGCGCATCTCGCCCAGCGCGCAAGCCTTCTACAAATACTTCCCGCTGCCCAGCGGCGCCGGCACCGCCGACTTCACCAACAACTACGTCCGCGCGCGCCCCGACAAGCAGGATCTCTATCAACCCATCGTGCGCTTCGATCACAACTGGAACGAGAAGTGGCGCAGCTTCGGCCGCTACTCGCAATCGATCTTCTACGGCAACTTCGATCAATGGGTGCCCGGCTCGCCGGTCCGCGGCCGCTTGCGCGAGCGCCCCTATCGAGGCTACGCGCTCGACACCGTCGGCGTGCTGAGTTCGACGATGACTCTCGACGTCCGCTACGGCTACACCTGGTTCAGCGAAAAACAAGGCTTCGTCAACAAGGGTTACAACCTCGCCGAGTTCGGTTTCCCCACATCTCTAACCAATTCGCTCGACCCGCGCGGCGTGACGTTCCCCGCGATCACCGTAACCGGCATGCTCCCGCTCGGCAACGACGGCGGCTTCGACCAGCGCTACTACACCCATTCGCTGCTCAGCGTGTTGAACTGGACGCGCGGCAAACACAGCTTGAAGTTCGGCTTCGACGGCCGTTTGACCTTCGACAACTCCACCACGTTCGGCAACGTATCGCCGGCCTTGACCTACGGCGATCTCTACACACGCGGTCCGCTCGACAACTCGCCCGGCTCGCCCGGCGCCGGCCAGAATTTCGCCAGCATGCTCTACGGCATCCCCACCGCCGGCGGCATCGATATCAATGACTCGCGCGCGGAAGAGAGCCCCTTCCACTCGCTCTTCGTGCAGGACGATTGGCGCGTCCGAAAAACCCTGACCATCAATGCCGGCTTGCGCTGGGAATACGAAGGCCCCGTCGTCGAGCGCTACAACCGCAACTCGGCCGACTTCGACTTCACCACGCCCAATCCCATCGAAGCCCAAGCCCGCGCCAACTATGCTCGCGCGCCGATTCCCGAAATCGCCGCCGCCAATTTCCGCACGCTCGGCGGCCTGACGTTTTCCGGCCGCAACGGCGTCCCGCGCGAACTGCGCCCGGCATCGTACTCGGCCTTCATGCCCCGCATCGGCTTTGCCTGGAGCATGACCCCGAAGATCGTCATGCGTGGCGGCTACGGCTTTTTCTACGGCCTGCTCGGCGCCGATTTCTCCGACGTGTCCCAGCCCGGTTTCAACCGCCGCACCAACGTCGTTGCGTCCAACGACAACGGCCTGACGTACGTCGCCTCATCGACGAATCCGTTCCCCGCTGGCGTCGACAAACCCGAAGGCGCATCACAAGGCCTCGCGACCTTCGTCGGCCGATCACCCGGATTTTTCGCCGCCGATGGACGCCGCCCAATCACCCAACGCTGGAGCTACAACCTCCAATTCGAGCCAATGAAAAACTCTGTCCTCGAGTTCGGCTATCAGGGCAACAAGAGCGTTCGACTGCGCGTGAGCGCCGATCTAAACCCGATTCCGGAGCGGTACATGAGCACCTCTCCCTTTCGCGACAACACCACGATCAATTTCCTCACCGGCGCCGTCCCGAACCCGTTCCGCAACATCGAAGCGTTCCGAGGCGTCGGCCTCTTCGCCAACGCCAACACCGCGCGCACGCAATTGCTGCGGCCCTTCCCGCACTTCGGCGGGCTGCAAACTGGACTCCCCGCCGGCGCCGCCTGGTATCACGCCTTCACCGCCCGCTTCGAGCGCCGCTTCGCGCACGGCTTCATGGTGCAAGCGAACTATACGTGGTCGAAGGCGATGGAGGCCGTCGCTTACTTGAACCCAACCGACAGATTGCCCTCGCATGTCATCTCCGACATCGACCGCACGCAGCGCCTCACCTTCGCCGGCATGTGGGACCTGCCCGTGTTCAAAAGCAACCGCTGGCTCGGCGGCTGGCAATTGCAGGCGTTGTACCAGGGACAATCCGGCGCGCCGATCGGCTTCGGCAACGTGATCCTCACCGGCACGTACGATCAACTGAATCTCTCGAAGCCCAGCGTGCACCAATGGTTCAATACCGCGAACTTCGAACGCCGCGCCGCCTTCCAGCTCGATCAGAATCTCCGCGCGTTCCCGTTGCGCCTATCGAACATCCGCGCCGACGGCATCAACGTGTGGGACATGTCGATCCTCAAGAACTTCCAAGTGCACGAAAAGCTCAAGGTGCAACTGCGCGGCGAAGCCGAAGGCGCGACCAACACACCCAACTTCAGCCCGCCAAACGTCGCGCCGGCAAGCACAATCTTCGGCCAGGTGAACAACACGCAAACCGGTCAGGAAGAGCGCCGCATCTTTGTCGGGTTGAAGTTGATCTTCTGACAGTTCTATCCGATCGGATCGCCAAACGGCTTCATTCCCTTTTCCAACACCGTCTTTGGGGAATTGACCGGTGCCACACAGAAAAAACGAGCCGAAGTCTTTGTACCAATCGCCATCGGGCGCGATAGGACCGGTCTTCACCCATTCCTGCAGAGCCATCAAGTCCGCAACGGAGATCCTTCGCTCATCGACTCGCTGGAGCAGATGCTGCCAGACTGGTCTGGGCAGGTTAGCGAACTGAATCTTCGGCAATGGCTTCCGTCCCGACGGATCTTAGCCCTCTTTGAATCACCGCTTTCGCCGTCAAGTGGTTGATGTGACAACGCTTAACTCACATTTATTGCTACTATATGTAGTCATGTAATAGTGATCGAGTGTCTTTACATACA
>VFZW01000023.1 GCA_016871055.1 Acidobacteriota bacterium | reverse complement strand
CGCTGAATCGTAGTCAGGCAAAATTCCGCTTACAAAACCTCTAACCCCCTCTTTAACAACAACTTAGAGGCCGATTTCTGTTTGGAGCCGAGACTAAGATCCGCCCGAAGCCAATCGCATGGAAGGACGCTGCGTGGCGCGCGAATCGCTGGCGCTGATCAAGAACTACACGGATGCCAAAGTGTTCCGCAAGGTGACGTGGCGGAACACACTCCGCATCTACGGCATCAAGGCCTAGCGGCCCCGCGCAATCGGATTTCCCGACGGCCGCTGGCGCCAGGTCTTGCCATCGGGCTGATCGTAGAGCGTGCTCCATGCGCTCCAGCCGTCGGAGTAGTTGCGAACGTTGGCAAGGCCCATCGCGCGGGCGTATAAGAACGCAAGACTCGATCGCCAGCCGCCGCCACAGTAGAAGACGATTTCGCGGCCGTCGAGGATGCCGGCGGCGCGCCAGCGTGCGCGGATAGATGCAAGATCGCGGAGAGTGCCGTCGGCGTTTTGATACAAACGAGCGGAATCGTCGGCGTCGTTGACGGCGACCGCGCCGGGAATTCGGCCCTTGGCGTCGAGATAGGAATAGCCGCTGACATCGCCTCGAAACTCGCGCGGGCTGCGAACGTCGGCGAGGACCGCGTCCTTCGCGGTTTTGACGTAATCGGTGGTCGCCAGTAATTCGTCGCGTGTGGGCGCGAAGAACTGCGCGGGCGGCCGCCTCGCCGGTGTTGTCGACACCGCATACCCCGCGCGCTTCCAAGCGGCGAGGCCGCCATCCAGATACCGAACGTCGCGTACGCCGGCATAGGAAAGCACCCACCACACACGCGCGGCGGCAATAGTCTTCGCGCTGTAAATCACCACCGTCGAATCGGGCCGGATCCCCAGCTTGCCGATCGCCGCGTGCAACTCCGAAACCGGCCGCAGATGCCAGCGCGGCGAACCGTTTTCGAATGCATCCGTGTTGATATGAATCGCACCCGGGATGTGCCCCGCGTCATAGTCTTTCGATGAGTTCCAACTCACTTCGGCGACGATCGCGTTGCGCTGAGCCTTGACCCACGCGGGAGTCACCACCGGCGACTCGGCCAAGCACCCCAGTGAAGCCGCAAGTAGGATCAGCCGTCCGATACCGCCTCCATCCACTCCACGCGCGCCTTCGCATTCGCCTGCGTATCGACGACGATCTCCGGGCCTTGCGCCTGTACCGTAAAGAGATACACGGGCGTATCGGGCCCCGGTTTCAAATCGGTCTCGACGCGTGTGAAGGCCGCCACCGCGCCATTGACACGCATCGCCCACGACGACGCATCGGCCCCACGCACGCCGATGCGCACTTTCGAAATCGCCCCCTCACCGGTCGCGACACGTATGGCAAACCACCGTCCGGCTTCGGTTTCCACGGGCAACTTGTAGGCGGGTTTTTCGCCGGGTGCCCAAGTGTCCTGATAGGTAACAACGTGGCGGCGCAGTTTCCCGCGCACATCGCGAAGCAGTTCGCTGTAGCGCGCGTTGTCGTCCATCGCGGTCTGGCTGTCCATGTAGTTGAACAGGTAGATCGCATCGGCGCCTTGCGACAAGTAGGCATGCGCGGAGCCGCGAACTGTCTCAATCGAGTTCGTCTGAAACGGCCGGCCGCCCGCCGCCACCGAGCCTTGAAACGCATTCAAGCCAAGTTCCAGACCAGCGCGCAGCTGCACGCTGCGCGGCAAGAGTTGCCGCCAAAGCGCGATCGGCATGTCGTTATCGACGGTGCGCCAGAAGTTGGTAACGGTGACGGCGTCGACGAGGCCCTCGCGCGCCCAGCGAACGGCGTCCAAACCGAGCCGCGCGGCGGTTTCAGGCCGCGAGGGGACACGCACCGCGATTCGCCTGCCCGTCCCCAAACGCTTTCGAACGCGGCGGTGGAACTCTGTCAACAACTCAGCGCCGCGCGCTTCTCCGCCCTGGGCGAAGTGAAAGCCGAAACGCATCCAGTCTAATTCAAGGCCGTCGAACTCGTATCGCGAAGCGATCTCGTCGACGAACGAAAAATTATGCTCGCGGACCTCGGCGTGCAAATAGTCGAGCGCACGGTCGCGCTGCTCGCCGCGATACGGCACGCGGCGGAACTGCGGATTGATTTTCCAGAACTCGCTGTGCAAATAGTGCCGTTCGTCGTCGACGTTGTGAAGATCGTTCATCCGCATCGACACCCATGCGCCGATGCGGTGCTTGCGAGCGCGCGCAAGCCAGAGTTTGTAGACGTCGATACCATCTTGCTCCAACTGCCACGCCTGATGCACCCAGGCCCGCGCGAACTTCGCCTCGGCGGCGGGGACACTCGCGAACATCGGCTGTTGATCGGGACCGTTCGGGTCGTAGCCGGTTGTGAACGACGTGCGCGTCTTCGAAAGAAATCCAGCGCGCATGGCGTTAACGTTGAACAAGAGTTCGCGCACCTGCGTGCCGGCGTATTGATCGACGAACGACGACACCTCAGCCGCGGTGAGCCGCTTCCCCGCCCTGGAGGCGAAGTAGTGATTAGAGTCTTCGTTGAGCGCGATGCCGCCGCCCGCGGGCGCGGCCGCAAGCGCCGCTGCGCTGCTTCCAAGAAACGTCCGGCGGTTCATGCCAGGACTTTTTTCACGACGTTGCCATGCACATCGGTCAGCCGATAATGCCGGCCCTGAAACTTAAACGTCAGCCGCGTATGATCGACCCCCATGCAATGAAGAATCGTCGCGTGCAGGTCGTGCACGTGCACGGGATCTTCGGTCACGTTGTAAGAAAAATCGTCGGTCGCACCGAGGGTCATGCCCGGCTTGATGCCACCGCCGGCCATCCAAATCGTGAAGCAGCGCGGGTGATGATCGCGGCCGTACTCGGTCGGGGTGAGCGGGCCTTGGCAGTAGACGGTCCGCCCAAACTCCCCGCCCCACACGAGGAGCGTTTCGTCCAACAATCCGCGCTGCGCCAAATCGGCCACCAGCGCCGCCGACGCCTGATCCACCGCCTTGCATTGCAAGGGCAACGACTCCTGCAAATTGCGGTGATGATCCCATCCGCGATGGAACAGCTGCACCGTGCGCACGCCGCGCTCGGACAATCGCCGCGCGAGCAAACAGTTCGCCGCGAATGAGCCCGGCTTACGCGCGTCCGGGCCATAATTATCGACCACATGCGCGGGCTCCTTCGACAGATCGGTCAAGTCCGGCACCGACGATTGCATCTTGAACGCCATCTCGTACTGCGCGATGCGCGTGGCAATTTCGACGTCGCCGGTCTGCGCCTGCTGATCGCGATTCATCTCAGCAAGGCCATCGAGAAAACGCCGCCGCATCTCGCTATCCATTCCCGCGGGGTTCGAAAGATGCAGCACCGGGTCGGCCCCGGAGCGGAACCGCACGCCCTGAAAACTACTCGGCAAAAAGCCACTGCCCCACACGCGATCGGCCAGCGGTTGATCGCCGTTCTTCGATCCTGCGGTCGTCATCACCACATACGACGGCAGATCCTTGCTCTCGCTGCCGAGCCCGTAGTACAGCCACGCGCCAAGCGACGGCCGGCCCGCGAGCTGAAAACCGGTTTGGAAAAACGTGATGCCCGGATCGTGGTTGATCTGCTCGGTGTGCATCGTTTTGATGAAGCACAACCTGTCGGCAACCTTGGCCGTGTGCGGCAACAATTCGCTGACCCATGCGCCGGACTTGCCGTGCTGTGCGAAGTTGTAGATCGACTGCGCGACGGGGAACTTCGTCTGCGTCGCCGTCATCGCCGTAAGTCGCTGGCCCATGCGGATCGAACCGGGCAACTCCTCGCCGTGCATCTGCTTCAACCGCGGCTTGTAATCGAACGTCTCAATCTGCGACGGCCCACCGTACATGAACAAATAGATGATGCGTTTCGCTTTGGGCGCGAAATGCGGCAGCGCGCCTTCCTCGGCGGCGAGGAGTTGTTGCAGCGCGGCCAGGCCCGCGGGTGATTTGGTTAGAAATTGGCGGCGGTCCATGCGCTACTCCTTCGTCACCGCGGCGTCGAGGTTGAGGATCTGGCTGGCCACGGTCATCCATGCGGCGTGTTCGACAGGATCGATCGATTCGTCGCGTTTCGACTCGCCCTGCTTCAACATCTGCACCGCCGATTCTCTCTTGGACAAGAACCTGTCTTTTGCGTACGCGAGCATCTGCGCCAGCGCCTCGGACTCCTTCGCGCGCGGAGCGCGGCCGGTGACCAGGCGGAACGTGTGCGCGATGCGTTGATCGGCCGGCGATTCCTGAATCGCGCGCTGCGCCAGCACCCGCGCGGCTTCGAGGAACTGCTCGTCGTTCATCAGGTGCAGCGCCTGCAGCGGAGTATTGGTGCGGCCCTCGCGCACCGTGCAACTCTCACGCAGCGCCGAATCGAACGTCGCCATGAAAGGAGGCGGCGAAGTCCTTCGCCAGAATGTGTACAAGCTGCGCCGATAAAGATTTTCGCCGTGATCAGCCACGTAGTCCGCGCCGCCGTTTTCGCTCCACAATCCAGCGGGTTGATACGGCCGAACCGAGGGCCCGCCCGTCTTTTCAATCAATAGCCCCGATACAAGCAACGCTTGATCGCGGACCATTTCGGCGGGCATGCGAAAACGCGGACCGCGAGCCAGCAGCCGGTTGTCGGGATCGCGTTCGCGCAACGCGCCGGAGACATTCGACGACTGCCGGTACGTTTCGCTCATCACGATCGTCTTCCACAATTTCTTCATGTCCCAACCGGAGTCCATGAACTCGACCGCGAGCCAATCAAGCAGCTCCGGATTCGAAGGCCAATCGCCTTGCGCACCGAAGTCTTCGACGGTTTTGACGATGCCCATGCCGAAGGCCATCTGCCAGATGCGATTCACCGTCACACGCGCCGTCAGAGGATTGGCGCGATCGGTCAACCACTGCGCGAGACCAAGGCGATTGGCGGGCGCGCCGGCAGGCGTCGCGTGAAGAACGGCGGGCGTTCCGCGATCGACTTTCGCGCCGGGCTTGTCGTAGGCGCCGCGCAGCAAAACGTGCGTGTCCGGGCGCGAAGGATTTTCGCGCATGACCATCACAGTTGGTAGCGAACGATCGAACACTTCGGCGGCCTTGCGCGCGGCGCGTTCGTCACTAGCCAGCTTCTGAATCTCCGGCGCGGCGGCAAGCGCGGTGAACGCGCGCCGAACAAATCCGGACTCGACGGCTGTTCGCTGCGTCTTCCGCGCCACGGCGCCAAGCGAGTCGCCAAGCGCAAGCATTTCGACTTCGTTCGGATCGAGCACATCGTTGAAGGAGCGGAACTCGCGCATCGTACCTTTGAACCTATGCGGCCAACCTCCGCCCGCGCCGAACGTCAGTTTGCCAGGCTTGCGGAAATCCTGATTCAACGCATCGAGCAGAATTTCTAACTGAGCCGGCTTCCCGTTAACGTAAAGCTTCACGCCATTGGCCAGCCGCGTGCCGTCGTAGCTGATGGCGATGTGCGTGGCGGCGCCGGTTGGCAGCGGCTGTTTCGAACGCACAATGATGGCATCGTCCAAACGGCGGACCGCGAAGTGGGCTTCGAGATAGCCCTTGTCGAGATTGACGCCATAGCCCTCCGAGTACAACTCCGTTCCGTTCATTCGTTGGAACAAAACTCCATCGGGCGATTGCGGGTTGATACGCAGCGCGACGGTGAAACGGTCGAGAAAACCGAAGCGGGCGTGATCGCCGCTCTCGTACTGATTGGCGCCAGTGAACGTGATGCCGTCGAGCGAAACGTCGTCGCGCAGGGCGTCGTTCAACTGCCAGCGTGAGTCGGCGGCCAGCGATTTCTCCCACGCCGATTGCGCGGTCTTGATCTCCGATTCCTTCGCGCGCAAAGCCGCGGCCGCCGTTTCGGCAACGCGGCGCAAGCGTCCGAGTTCGGCGCGATCGGAATCGGTCGGCGCCTGGACGAAGGGCGGCGAGTTGCCGTACTTCAGATAGCGGCCCGGTTCGCCAATGTGATTGAAGTAGGCGAAGAACTGGTAGAACTCTTTCTGCGTGATTGGATCGTACTTGTGGTTGTGGCAACGCGCGCACCCGACAGTGAGACCCAGCAGCACCGTCGACATCGTTTCGACGCGGTCGATGCCGTATTCCACCAAATATTCCTCGGGCACAATTCCGCCTTCGGAATTTCCCCGATGATTGCGGCTGAAACCCGTCGCTACCTGCTGCGAGACCGTCGCGTTCGGCAGCAGATCGCCGGCGATCTGCTCGGTGACGAACCGATTGAACGGCATGTTCTGCGCGAAGGCGTCGATGACCCAATCTCGCCAGCGCCACATCATCCGTTCGGCGTCGGTCTGGTAGCCATTGGTGTCGGCGTAGCGCGCTGCATCGAGCCAGCGGATCGCCATTCGCTCGGCGTAGCGAGGGCTCGCAAGGAGGCGATCGACGACACGCTCGTAGTTGCCGTCGCGGACGAAAGAGTCGACTTCGGCCGGCGTCGGCGGCAGACCGGTGAGGTCGAGCGAAACGCGGCGGATCAACGTGGCGCGATCGGCTTCGGGCGACATCGCAAGGCCTTCGCGCGTCAACCGCTCTCGAACAAAATCGTCGATTTTCGTTTTTCCCTGGGCTTTGACCGGGCTGATAAAAGACCAGTGTTTCTGCCACGGAGCGCCCTCGCCAATCCACTGTTCCAGCGTGGCGCGTTCTTTGGAAGAGACTGTAGCACCGGTGTGCGCGGGCGGCATGCGAAGCGCTTTGTTTTCGCTGGTAATTCGCTTCATCAACCCGCTTTCTTCCGGTTTGCCGGGCACGATCGCACGCGTCTCGCCTTTGGCGGATTCTTCACGATCAAGCCGAAGCCGCGTGCCCTTGTTGGCGGCGTCCTGCCCATGACAGGTCAGACAGCGGTCGGAAAGGATCGGCCGGATGTCGCGATTGAACTGCAGCGGCTGCGCGAAGACCGCGCTTGTGAAGAGAAGTAGTCTCAGCATTCCTTTGCCGATAATTATATCGGGTTGCGGGGCGGCGTAGAATGAAAGTGGATGCACTCGATTTCGCACGACCGCGCCGAAGAGACTCCAGCGGCAAAAGCGCGTTGGTTCCAATCGCTGACGATTGAAGAACGCATGCAGCACTTTGTCGAGATGTCGGACATGCTGCTTGCGCTAAATCCAGAACTGGTTCAGAAAAAAGATGCTCAACCGGTACCGGGACGTATTCGCGTCCTTACACTCGAATAACTGCCGGTACGTGGTGTTGGGCGGTGTCGCCGCGGTGCTCTACGGCGTACCGAGGATGACGTTCGACATCGACATTCTGATCGAGGCGAATGAGGCCAATGCCGAAAAACTGCTCACGGCCTTGCGCGAAGCTGGATTTGGTACGGCACACTTGATTACGGCAAAAGAGCTTCTCGCCAACGAAATCACGATATTCAAAGACCGCGCCCGCGTAGACATTCAGACTGCAACACCCGGCTTGGCATTCGAGGAGGCGTGGCGTCAGCGAAATACTCTCGTCTTCGAAAGCGTGCCGTTCCACTTAGTTTCGGTGGACGACCTTATCAAGTCGAAGACCGCGGCGGGCCGACCCGTGGATTTGGCGGATGTCGAACAGTTGAAACTAAAGACTTAACTACTTCTTCCCTATCGCAATCAACTCATTCCGATTGACAATAAACAGCGTCCCATTCGCCGGCACGGGCGTCGAGTAAATCGAACTGCCCATGTTCGTCTCAAACAGCAGCTTCTTCGTCCGCCCATGCGCAAGCACGGAAACGTCGCCATCTTCATCGCCAAGATAGACCTTCCCATCGATGATAATCGGCGAGCCCCACACGGCCGCGAGCATGTCGTGATTCCAAAGCTCGGTACCGGTCTTGGCGTCCACGCAATGCAGGAAGCCGGAGAAGTCGGCGTAGTAAAGCAAGCCATCCTTAAACGCGCCGGTCGAAATCGATCGGCGAATCTTATCGAAGTGCCAAATCAAACCGCTCTTGGTGATGTCGCCACGCTTGGTGCCGTCGATGGCATACAAGTGCCCTGGGCCTTCGCCATGCTCCGGATCCTGACCGTTGCCGATATAGACGATCCCGTCGACGATGATCGGCGTCGAGATCACTTCGTTGCGCGTCTTCGGCCACACCGAATCCTTGGGATTCATATCGAACTCCCACAGCTTCTTGCCCGACATCGCTTCGTAGCCGCGCACCCATCCATCGCCCTGACCGATGACGGTCTGAACGACATCGCCAATCTTGCCGACCGCCGCCGACGACCACTGGCCGTGCAGAATCCGCTCGCCGACCGAGTTATCTTCCCACACCAGTTTGCCCGTCTTCTTGTTCAGCGCAATGATCGACGGCGCCTTCGGCGACGGCACGTTGACGTGGCTTTCATCCTGGCCATTTGAAGTCGAGACGTAGATCAAATCGCCGAGAATCACAGGCGAGCTATTGGCCATGTTGTGTTGGAACGCGCCAACCTCTTCCATCATGTCGAACGACCACAAGATGTCGCCGTCTTTTGGACCGGTATGCTTCTCGCCCTTGAACGGGCCGTCGTTACCGTTCGCCATCCCCTTCAAATCGGCGGCGATCACTTCGCCGCGGCTGGACACGTAGTAAACGATATCGCCCTCAACCAGCGGCGAGGAGCAGACGCCCTGATACGGCCAATCGTTGACGCGGCCCGCGGCCAGTTTTTCGTGCGTGATCTGCCAAAGGAACTCGCCGTCGGACTCGCGGAAGGCGATCAGCACGCCGCGATCGCCGCCTTGTTTCGGATCGCGCAGGCCTTCGTTATTCGTGCCGACAAGCACGACGCCGTTGGCGACGACCGGATTCCCGTAACTCTGCGAACCAAGCTTGGAGACCCACTTGACGTTCTCCTTCTTCGCGTAATCCCACTTGTCGGGAACGCCCTTCATGTTGGAGACCATGTTGCGATCCATGGTTCCGCCCCACATCGGCCAGTCTTTTGCGGCGTCGCTCGCGGTCAAATAGCCGGCGAGCAGAGCGCCGCCGAGCAGCGCGGTTTGCACATTCTTGCGTGTCATCAGTTTTTGGTTACCTTCACGTTATCGAAAAAGACTTCATACGGGGCGTCGGCGTAGATGCCAGGCGCGCCTTGGCGTTCGGCGAGATTGGCGGGGTCGATGCGTTCCACGGTCCAAGCGGCGGGCTCCGCCTCGCTCTTCGGCCAGACCTTGCCCTGCGCCTTCACGCGGCCATCCGGCAAATTCTCGACGCGCAGTTTCATCGTGTACCACGTATCCCACTTCCATTGATACTTCGCGGACGTGGTGCGTTCCGTCTCGGGCTGCCACGTCTGCAGTTCCACTTTCTCCGCATTGCCGAACAACATCAAATTGAACCGTTGCGCCACGACGCCGACATCGCCCATCTGCCGTCGCTTCTGCGAAGCGCGCACATCGGCTTGCACCGTGTAATCGTACAGATCGGTCGGCCCCATGAACACACGCGCGCGTTTGGTGGCGGGATTGTCGGCAAACTTCACTAGCACCTTGTTGCCCTCTTCCTGTCGCACGGCGTACTTGGTATTGCAATTAACCCATTCCATCGGAACCGTGTCGACGTTCATCGACTCGAAGTCCCAGTTCCAATCGAGCGGCGGAACCACGCGCACGCGAGCCTGCCCCGTCACACCCGCGGCCGTGGCTTTTAATATGCCGGCCTGGGCGACTTTATCCGACGACGCAATGTACCTGCCATCCTGGTTGATCACGCCCTTCAAGCCTTCGATCGCCCACGTGGCCTTCTCCTCGCGAATGAAGTTGCCCTTCTCATCGAAAAGACGCGCGCGGAAATTCGCGGACTCGCCCGGCTTAATCAGAATCTCGGCGGGAACGACTTGCAAGAACTTCGCGGCTGCGCCAGCAGCGGCGCTGACCGGCTTCGGCAAATCGACCTTCGGTGCGGCCTGTTTCTTTCCGATCGCGTAGGTGTTCTTCGTCGTAACAAGGAACACCCGCCCCTGGCTGATCGCCACCGACGCGATCACCTTCTCGCCTTCCTCCTCGCTTTCGCCGGGCTTGATGAACGACACTTCGCTCAACTTCTCGGCGCGGTCGTTGTGCGGTTTGACGATATAGAACTTGCCGTTCTCCGTACCGACGTACAGTTTCCCGTCCCCAAGCACCATCGACGATTTCTGAATCGTACCGAGGTTTTGCTTCCAGATCTGCTTGCCGGTCTGCACGTCGAAGGCGAAGATGTTGGCGCCGTTGTCGACCTGCAGGAACCGGTCGCCGTCGATAATCGGCGAACTCAAACCGAGCTGATAGCCCGGGTAGTAAAACTTCGCCTGATCCTTCTTGATCGGCCCGCGCATGGTCGCATCGATCGCGCTGAACAGGCCCATTTCACTCGTGTCCAAATTCTCTTCGCTGTGCGTGATGTAGGCGGTCTTGCCGTTGACGACCACACCCGTGTTCAGGCCGCGCTTCGAAACCTCGTAGCGCCACAGCGCTTCTCCGGTCTGTGCCTTCACGGCGTGGGCGTTCCCGTCGCCGCCACCGGCGATCAACTGCCGGACACCGTCGATCTCGGCGATGATGGGCGGTGAATACGTCGTGTCGTACGGCCGTCCGCCAGGCGCGCTCAAGTATACGAGTTCGCCGTTCTTCTTATGGAACGCCCAGAAACGGTGACCCGCTCGCGACAGCGCGCCCCAACCGGTCGAGATGCCGTTGACGATGACCAGTTCGCCATCGACGATTGGCGATCCGGTCCGGCCGCCGTGCGTCGTTACAAAGGCAAAATCTTCGGCCAACGAGCGCTCCCATAGCTTCTTGCCGTCGCGTGTAAAGGCAGTGAGCACACCATGAACGCTGAAGACAAAGACATTGCCACTCTCCGGATCCACCGACGGCGAAGACCACGCCGCGCGATGCGGCGGCACGTCGCTCAACCAGAGATTAATCCGCTGCTCCCAGAGCTGTTTCCCTGTATCGGTGTCCAGGCACACCAGACGCTCTTGCAGGTTCTTGCCGGTGCCGAGCACAGTGAGAATGTAAACATGATCGCCGTGCACAACGGGTGCCGAACGGCCGCCGACGGGCGCTTTCCACGCGAGGTTCTCACCCGCGGGCGACCACAAAGCCGGCAGGTTTTTTTCCGGCGAACGCCCGTCGCGATTCGGGCCGCGCCAATCGACCCAGTCGGCCATCAGCGGCAGCGCTAGAACAAAAAGGGAACAAATTGGTACCATGGACGTTGGAGAGAAGAGAGGCTGCATGAAACTATTCCTGATTATAATTCTCGCGGGCATGGCGCTGTTTGCCGACCCGGGCGAGGACTTGCATACCGCCGCGCGCCGCGGCCAGTTGGCGGAGGTGAAGAAGTTGCTCGAAGCGGGCGCCCCGCTCGAATGGAAAAACCAGTACGGCTCCACGCCGCTCTTCATGGCCGTTTTTAACCGGCATGCCGAAGTGGCGTTGCTTCTGCTGGAAAAGGGCGCAAACCCGAACGTGACAGACACATTCTATAAGTCGTCGCTGATCGACGGCGCGTTACAGAAACAGTTGACCGACGTGGTGAAGGCGGTGCTCGCCAAGGGCGTCACACTTACGGGCCGGCAACTGAACATGACGGTTGGCATGGGCAACGCCGCGCTGTTACAAGCGGCGCTGCAACACAAGTTCACACCGGCCGAATTGGAAGGCGCGCTGAAGGCCGCAATCACGGTGAAGAAAGACGACATGGCCGCGGTGCTCCGCAAGGCTGGCGCGCCGGAACCGAAGATCGAAAAGGTCGCGGCGGAAACGCTCGCCTCGTACGCGGGTGAGTACGCTTCGCAAGCGATTCCGGTACCGATAAAGATCTTGAACGAAGCGGGTCAGTTAAAGATATAGGCCGAGGGCCAGCAGGCCGCGCCGCTAAGCGCCGATAGCGCGACCGAATTCAGCTTCGCGCCCGCGAATCTGAAAGCCACCTTCAAGAAGGACGGTTTCACGCTGAATCAAAATGGGCAGAACATTGAGTTCGTTCGCAAAGGCATGCTGCCTCCGGCAAAGAAAACCGACATGGCGGTGTTGAACAAGTACGTCGGCGAATACGGTTCGACCGATGTACCGCTGAAGCTCGACGTCACGGCGGCCGACGGAATCATGTACGTGCAGGGCACGGGTCAGCCGAAGTTTGCGATGGCCGCGGAGAGTGACACGGTCTTCACACTCGCGGCCGTGAACGGCAAATTGACGTTCGACGGCGCGGGGTCGATCAAACTCGAACAGAACGGCCGGACCATGACGTTCACGAAGGTGGCGAAATGAAGTCCCTGATTCTGCTCTCAGCCGCGGCGTTCGCCGCCGAATCGTGGCCGCAGTTTCGCGGCGTCGGCGCCTCAGGCGTTAGCGCGTCGGCAACGGCGCCCCTGCGGTGGAACGGTGAAAAAGGCGAGAACGTGCTTTGGAAGACAGCGATTCCGGGACTCGGACTGTCGTCCCCAGTCGTGTTCGGCGACCGCGTCTTCGTAACATCGGCAATCTCAGCCGACGCGACATCGAAGGTGAAGCACGGGTTGTACGGCACGACCGAGTCGCACGCCGACACATCGAAGCAGCAATGGAAGACCTACGCCGTCGACCGCAAGTCCGGCAAGATCGTCTGGGAGCAACTCGCTCACGAAGGCCTGCCCAAAACCAAGCGCCATCCAAAAGCGACGCAGGCGAACTCAACCTGCGCGACCGATGGAAAATTCGTCGTGTCGTACTTTGGCAGCGAAGGCCTGTACGTCTACACATGGGACGGCAAGCTCGCCTGGAAGAAAGACCACGGCATCGTCAACGCCGGATGGTTCTTCGAGCCTGATTACGAATGGGGCGCGGCCAGTTCGCCGATCGTCCACGATGGCGCGGTCATCGTTCAAGTCGACCGCCACAAGGATAGCTTCATCGCGGCGTACGAAATCGCGACAGGCAAGGAGCGCTGGCGCACCGCCCGCGAAGAGATCCCCACCTGGGGCACGCCTACGGTCATGCCCAACGGCGAGTTGGTGACCAACGGAACGAAGTCGGTTCGCGGCTACGACGTCAAGACCGGCAAGGAGTTGTGGAACGTCGGGCCGAACTCGGAGATCACCGTCACGACGCCGATCTTCGCCGATGGCCTCTACTTCGTCTCAAACTCGTACCCGCCGATTCAAAAGACCTACGCCATCAAGCCCGGCGCGAAGGGCGATCTATCGAAAGCGACCGAGTTCGTTGCGTGGACACAGCCGCGCGGCGTCTACATGCCAACGCCGGTGGCCTACGATAAACATCTCTACATCGTGCAGAACCAAGGCATCATGAATGTCTACGACACGGCATCTGGCAAGCAGATCTATCAGCAGCGGATCGGCACGGGCGGCGCGTATTCCGGCTCGCCGATCGCCGCGGCCGGACGCATCTACGTATCGAACGAAGACGGCGAGATCAACGTGATCAAAGCCGGCGTGCAATACGAGCTGCTGGCCACCAATCCGATGGGCGAAGTGCTGATGACGTCGCCCGCGATAGTGGACGGCGTTCTGTATGTGCGCGGCATGTCGCACCTGTTCGCGATCGCGGAAAAGAAGTAACACCTGTGGCTGCGGTGCACACACGCGTGCGCCGCAACCACCGTTTTTGTTGGCATTTTCGAATGGCAGGCGAACTGCTCTGAATTCGGCATGCGCGCTCCATCCGGACTATCGAGCATTGCGATTCACGCCGCGGCGATCGCCCTTGTGTTCGCCCTGCGCGAGTCCCCGGCGATCGTCTCTGTGCCGAAATTGATCGCCCATCACATCGATCAGCGGCTCACCGCGCCGCCCGTGCAAAAGCGCTCCGAGGAAGGCGGCGGCGGCGGTGCCGAGACACGGCCCGCTTCAAAAGGAAAACTCCCGCGCGTCGCCGAGATCGTAATCGTGCCGCCGACAACGCGCATCGTCGAAATCGAACCCGCTCTACCGATCGAACCAGCCGTATTCTCCGCACCCAACATTCAGATACAATCGGCGATGTTCGGCAGCCCGACGGGTATGCCCGGGCCACCCTCGGATGGGCCGGGTGGACCGGGCGGCATCGGCGATCGCGGCAGGAACGGTGTGGGACAAAAAGGCGGCGCAAAAGCCGGAGTATTCTCGCTCAGCGCCGTCAGCACCGCGCCGAAGCTGCTCTACCAAATCGATCCGGAGTACTCCGACGAAGCGCGCAAAGTGCGCTTCAACGGAAGTGTACTGCTGCGAATCGTCATCGATGAAAAGGGCAACACGCGCGATATCGAAGTCGTCCAAAGCCCAGGCCTCGGTCTGGACGAACGGGCGATCAACGCAGTCAAACAATGGCGGTTCCGTCCCGGCAAACGCGACGGCGCCGCTGTACCAGTGTGGGCAACCGTGGAGGTTAATTTCCGCCTCTTATGAAACTCTTACTCGTTTTCTCGATCGCCCTCTGGGCGCAAACTTCAAATCCGCAACTCGTGCGTCGCATCGAACCGCAATATAGCGAAGAGGCGCGCAAGGCGAAGTGGCCTGGCGGTACGGTAAAGGTAAAGATCCACATCGACGCAAAAGGCTTGGTTCGGGCGGTCGATGTATTGGAACACCCTGGAATGGGGATCGACGGGATGACGGTCGAGGCCTTAAAGAAATGGGAATTCATTCCGGCGATGAAAGACGGTGAGCCCGTTGCTACAACGGCAACCGTGGAGGTCAACTTCAAGAGCTGGTAAACGGACTACATCGCCAACAGCGCCGCCATCGTCTCAATCCCGTCCCACAAGTTCTGGATGCGAATATTCTCGTCGTGCGAATGCTGATTGTTGTCGTGATTCGCGATCGGTACGATGATAAGCGGCCGCTGCAACAGTTCTTCAAACACAGCCATCGGCAGGCTCCCGCCCATCGTCGGAACCTTCACCGCCGGCCCGCGTACACTTTCAACCGCGTCGATCACCTTCTTCGAGATCGGCAAATCCATCGACGCGCGCACGGCGTTGTAGCCGCCTTCGGCCGACGAAATCTTCGCCACTTTCGGATGCGCGCGCAGCGTCGCCGCATCGGGGTCCTTGTCGACCACGTGATAGCCGCGGCCGCGAACATGCTTGATAACCCGCTCCAGCGCAACGCGCCCGTCGAGGCCCTTCACGAGCCGGATGTCGAAAGAAGCGGTCGCCGTCGACGGCACGATGTTGCGAGCCGCCCGCCCGACGGCCCTGCTCGAAACCCCGCGCAAATTGAGCAGAGGCCGGTTGACCAGCATCTCGATCTTCTCGCCATCGCCCAGCGTACGGCCAAGCGACAACTCACGCATCAGTTCCGCGCCGATATCGGGTGCATCGGCCACCGCCTGCTTTTCGAGAGCCGAGAGCGGCATCGCGCCATCGCCAAAACCATCGATCAGCGTAAGCCCGTCGTCGTTGCGCATCGACGCCACCAGCGTCATCAGCATCTGCGCGGGATTCGGCGCCCAGTTGCCGTAGTGCCCGCTATGTAGCTCGCGATTCGGGCCGTAAATCGTAAGATCGAAGCCGATCGACCCGCGCGCGCCGAACGCGATCAACTGGCGGCGGCTCTGGTGCACCGGGCCATCGCAGAACAGCCACACATCGGCGTCGAGCAACGGCTTGCACTTCCGAATGATCTCGCCGACTCGCGCCGATCCCGCCTCTTCCTCGCCTTCGAAAAAGAACTTGATGTTGGCTTTCGGCTTCACGCCCGCGTCAATCGCCGCCAGCAGCGCAATGATCGGCGCCTTATCGTCGGAAGCCGAGCGCGCGTAAATGCGGTCGCCAACAACTTTCGGCGTGAACGGCTCGGTAACGGTCCACTTCGACGGATCGACCGGCTGGCCGTCGTAGTGCACGTAGAACATAATCGTCTCCGTCGCTCCTGGAGTTTTCCACTCGGCGAATATAACGGGCGGCGCTTTGTCGACCGTCAACTTGCGCGCCTGAATACCGCGCTTGGCGAATGCGGCGACGATCCAATCGGCGTTCCTGGCGATAAAAGGTCGCTCGATGTCGCGCGCAACGTTCGGAATCGCGAGGAAATCGAGAAACTCCGCGACGATGGCTTTCTCGTTCTTGACACGCCACGCGCGCGCGGCCTCGCCCGGCGGCTGCGCCAACAAACAAGCCGCAAAGCTAAAGCTCGCGGCGATTCTCCAAAGACTTCGACATCGAGACTTCGTCGGCATATTCCAGGTCGCTCCCTACGGGTATTCCCATCGCAATCCGCGTCACGCGGAGGCCCAACGGCTTAAGAAGCCGCGAAAGATACGCCGCGGTCGCTTCGCCTTCCACCGTTGGATTAGTGGCGATAATAATCTCTTTCACCTCGCCGCTCGACAGGCGTTCCAGCAAATTCGTAATCTTCAACTGCTCCGGGCCGATCCCGCGCAGCGGACTGATCGCGCCGTGCAGCACATGATACAGCCCTTCGAAGGTGCGCGTCGTTTCGATCGGCAGAATATTCGGCGCCTCCTCAACAACACAAATGACGCTCCGATCGCGCGTTTCGCTCACACAGTACGGACACATCTCGCCCGCGCTGACGTTGTTGCAAATCGCGCAAAGACCGAGCTTCTCCTTCGCATCGATCACTGCCTGCGCCAACCGGAACGCATCTTGCTTCGCCGCTCGCAGGATGTGAAAGGCGATCCGCTGCGCCGACTTCTGCCCGATGCCGGGCAGGCGCCGGAACTCATCCACTAACCGTGCGAGAGGTTCGGCAAATTCGGGCATGCGCGTTTAGAACATTCCTGGCGGAAGACCAAGGCCGCCGAGCATCGCATTCATCTTGGCCTGCGATTCCTTCTCGACCTTCGCATAGGCCTCGTTCAACGCGGCCATGATCATGTCCTGCAACATCTCGGCGTCGCCGGCGGCTTCGGCGTCGATCTTCACGCCCAGGCACTTCTTATTGCCGTCCATGTTGACGGTGACCATTCCGCCGCCCGCACTCGCCTCCACTCGGATCGCGTCGATGTCCTCCTTCATCTTTTGCTGCATGCGTTGCGCCTGCTGCATCATTGCGTTCATGTTTCCGGGCATCTTCATAAAGCTACTCCTTCAAATTTCGAACTTGGCGGACCTGGCTGTCCTTAAACGTTTCCTGAAACCGCTGCACCATCGGGTGCGACATCGCGCGCGCGGTAACCTCATCGTCCTCGGCCGATTGCGCCGAGGGCTTCGACGCGCTGACGGCGACATTCGCCTCAAAGCGAATGCGCAGCCGCTTCTGAATGCCAATCTTGATCAGGAACTGCTGCAGCTCTTTCTCGCTGAGCGATAGCTGCAACTCTTCGGGTGCGACGACTTCGATTTCCGCGACGTGTTCGTTCACGATCGACGATTCAATGCCATCGGCGGTAAACGTCAACCCGGCTTCGGCAAGCGCCGTGTGGATGCGCTCTTTGATCGTTCCCGGCGCAACCTGTGGCTTGGGCGGCGCGGGTGGCGGTACGGCCTTCGCCGGAGCCGGAGCGGAATTCCACGGTGGCGCGGTGGACGCCGCCGGAGCCGCGGCTTTCGGTGGTGCGGGTGGTGCCGCCTTCGGCGCCGACGGCGCGCTCCCTACCCCCGCCAGCGCTTCTTCAATCGAAAGCAGCTTGCCCGCATGCACCAGCTTCAACAGGCCCAATTCCAAATGCAGCCGCGGTTGCAGCGAATATTGCAGGTCGCGGTAAACATCGAGCGTGATCTGCAAGTACCGCGTCAGATCCTCCTCGCTAAACCGCGCGCCGACCTCCGCTATCTTCGTCTGCTCGTTCGGCGACGCGGCGATCAACCGCGTGCCCGCTCCCGCGATACGCGCGACAAGCAGGTTGCGAATATGCCGCGCCAACTCCCGGCAAAAGTGTTGCAGATTCGCACCGGTCCGTTCGAGTTCGGCGACGATTTCAAGCATGCGCGTCGAGTCGCCGCGATCGATCGAGTCCATCACCTGGTCGAGCCCGTCGAGCGCGAACAAGCCCAGCAGCGCGCGGACTTCATTGGCCTTCAGCGTAGTGCCGCAACAAGCGATCGCCTGATCCAGCGCCGAGAGCGAATCGCGTACGCTGCCCTCGCCGGCTTGCGCCAGGACGGCCAGCGCATCGGGCTCGGCGGTGATGCCCTCTTCCTTGCAGATCCACTCCATCCGCGCGACAAGTTCGGCGAACTCAACGCTGCGGAACGTGAACTGCTGACAGCGCGAAGCGATCGTCGTCGGAATCTTGTGCGACTCCGTCGTGCACAAAATAAAGACTACCCACTCGGGCGGCTCTTCCAGCGTTTTCAGCAGCGCGTTAAACGCCTCGTTGGTAATCTGATGCGCTTCGTCGATGATGAAAACTTTGAAGCGGTCGCGCGCCGGCCGGAAGCGAACGCTCTCGCGCAGTTCGCGCATTTCATTAATGCCGCGATTGGACGCCGCGTCGATTTCGATCACGTCCACAGCGCCGCCGGTCGTGATTTCCTTGCAGCTGGAACACGTGCCACAGGGCGTCGCCGTCGGTCCTTCGACACAATTCAAACACCGCGCCATGATGCGCGCTACCGTCGTTTTGCCCGTGCCGCGCTGCCCGCTGAAAATATAGCCGTGCGCGATACGCCGCTGATTGATGGCGTTGTCGAGCGTCGTCTTAACGTGTTCCTGGCTGACCAGTTCAGCGAACGACTGCGGCCGGTACTTCCGCGCGATGACTTGATACATGGGAGCCGAAATAGAAAATGCTAGGCCCCGGGTGATCCGCGGCACACAAGCTAAACCACTACCGTTGCTTCCTTCCGGACCTGGCGGGGTTTGCAGCCGCCCGTTGCACGAAGCTCGAGACCCAGCAAGAAATCATTCTACCATTTAGTACAGCGATGAAATTTTTCACGTTGCTGGCGGCCTCGGTACTCAGCGCCGCTCCGCCCATGGCGTGGGTGTGCCGCGACGCGGACGAACAATTGATACACGATGCCGCGAATGCAATCGTCGCCAATGGCATGAGGGCCGCGGGCTACGTCAATATCTACGCGCCCGGCGGCGCCGCGTTGAAGCACTTTCTGTAATCCAAGGAACTTCGCCTCGCGCCCATCGAAACCGCGCCGGCTATAGACGGCCTACCGACAGAAGAACAAAGGTCGCTATTTACACTGTGGGCAATGCATGCCGCGCCATTGATTATCGATGGTGATCCGCGCAAGATGAGCGCGACGCTACTGTCAATCGTACTGAACCGCGAAGCGATCTCCGTCAATCAAGATTCGCTCAACCAACCGGGCTCGCTTCTCGCCAAACAAGGCGAAATCGAAATTTGGACGCGGACGTTGAACGGCGGCCGCACCGCGCTGGCGTTGTCCAATCGAGGCATCGAACCGGCCGATGTGCGCGTGCGCTGGCCCGATCTTGGACTCAAAGGTTAGCGCAGCGTACAAGACGTTTGGGCGCGAAGGAATCTCGGCGCGCTCGCCGAATCGTACGCGGGCAATCTCCCGCCGCGCGGCGTAGTATTGCTCTTAATCGACTAAGCCATGTATCGTGACCGCGCAGTCCTAATCACCGGAATAGTCCTCATCGCCGCGCTGGCTTGGGTCTACACCATCCGCGAAGCCAACGCCATTTACGCCATGCACGCCGGCATGGACATGTCGGGGCACGTCGATATTTCGTGGTCGACCGAAGCGGCAATTTACAACCTGACGATGTGGGTCGTGATGATGATCGCGATGATGACGCCGTCGATCGCGCCCGCTGTCTTGCTGTTTGCTAAGCACAGTCGAACACAACAAGCGGCCGGCCGCCCCTACGTCCCGGCGAGCGCGTTTCTCGCCGGCTATTTGCTGGTGTGGACAGCCTTCAGCGTGGTTGCGACCGCGGCGCACTGGCTGCTGGAGAAGTACGGATTCCTGACCATGATGATGGAACCGTCGAGCGCGAAAATAGCCGGAGTGATCCTCATCGTCGCGGGCGTGTTTCAGTTCACGCCGCTGAAACACGCCTGCCTTAAGCACTGCCGCGGCCCGCTCGATGTCATCATGCATGGCTGGAAACCGGGCGTCCCCGGGGCGCTGTCGACCGGAGTGTGGCACGGCGCCTACTGCACAGGATGTTGCTGGGCGCTGATGCTACTGCTGTTCGCCGCCGGAGTGATGAACATCATGTGGGTCGCGCTGATTTCGATCTTCGTGCTGATCGAAAAGCTGGCGCCGCGCGCGGAGTTAATCGCGCGCATCGCCGGCGCCGTCCTGATCGCCGCCGGCCTCTGGATGTTCGTCCGCTAGCTGCATGCACGCAACCGCCTACAGAGCCGCGACCGCGAGGGAGCGGACCTTCCCCAACCAACACCCCCGCGCTTACGTAACGGAGCAGTCGTCAATTGCCCCACTCAATCGTCGACAAGTGCGCGTGGCAATTACTGTGATTCATGTTGACCGCCGGTGATCCGGTCACGTCGATGGAAACGGCGTTAGCGACTTCAGCCGACTTAAACTCAAAGCCATTAGGAAGATGAATCTGCGCGTGATGCTCCTCTCCCGTAATCGGATTACGAATCGGCTCCACCCGCGCCGCCCCCAAGCCCTCGACACGAACTTCTCCCGTACGTTTTGAACGGTCGGATGCAAAGTAAATCGGCGCGATCAGAGGCGGCAGCACGTTCGGACAAACCGCGGACATGATCTCGAAAAACGTGCCGCCGTTCTTGCCGCTCGCCATCGCAAGAAGCGCTTCGCGCTGCGCCTGCGACGCCGCGGCATCGATCGCAAGCTGAATCGTTCCGTTGCCTTCATGCAGCGCGCCCGGCCATTTCGCGGCGGCGGAAAACGTCACGCCGCCGAGATCGACATCGCCGAAAAACCCCTCGGTGATGTGGATACCGACCATCGCCTCGCAAAATCCGTGCGTCGGCCGGGCGTTGAACTGGCACGGGCAGCCCCAGTCGCAGTTACACGTCGACAAGTTGTCGGCTTTGATCTTCCAGTTCACGGTTTCCATACCGCGAATCGTAGCACTTATGCAAGCACTTCGCGCACGACCTCGCCGTGAACATCGGTTAAGCGAAAATTCCGGCCGCTATAAAAGTACGTGAGCTTGGTGTGATCGAGTCCCATCAAGTGCAGCAGCGTCGCATTGAGATCGTGATTATGCACGCGCTTGTCCACCGCGCGATAACCAAACTCATCGGTCGCGCCATGAACGTATCCGCCGCGGACACCGCCGCCCGCGACAAGAATCGAATAGCCCGCCGAGTTATGATCGCGCCCGTTCTGCAACTTCACAAGCGACGAATTCTCCACCGCCGGCGTGCGGCCGAACTCCGTGCCGAAGACGACAAGCGTTTCGTTCAACAACCCACGCGCGTCGAGATCTTCCACCAACGCGCCAACCGCCGGATCGGCCCGCCGCGCGTTGGCGCGATGCGCCTGAATGTCCTCGTGCGAGTCCCAAGGCTGGCTGTTGCCGTAATAAAGTTGCACCATCCGCACGCCCTTTTCCACCAGCCGCAGCGCCATCAAACAACTCCGCCCAAAATCGGAATCACCATACCGCTCTCGTGTCTTTTCCGATTCCTTCGCAATGTCGAAAACCTCGGGTACCTCGGTCTGCATACGGAACGCCCTCTCCATCGATTGGATCGCGGCGTCCAAATCCGAATCGCCCTGCCGCGCTTCCCGATGCTTCTCATTCAACGCGCGCAGCAGATCCAACTGTTTCCGTTGCGCGGTCTCGGGCCTTCCATCGCGATCGAGAAACTGCACCGACTTGCGCGGATCTTTCTCCTGCGCCTTCACGAACGTCCCCTGATACACCGCCGGCAAAAATGCCGACTCCCACAGCGGCGGCCCCACAACAGGCGTACCGGGGCACAACACGATGTAGCCCGGCAGATTCCGATTCGCCGTACCAAGGCCATAAGTCAGCCACGAGCCAAGCGACGGCCGCCCCGGTTGAATCGCCCCGCAGTTCATCATGAACAACGACGGCTCATGATTCGGCACATCGGTATGCATCGACCGGATCACGCTGAATTTGTCGATGTTGCGCGCGATGTTCGGAAAGATCTCGCTGACCTCGATGCCGCTCTGCCCCGACTTCTTGAACTCGAACGGCGAACGCATCAGGGACCCCGTAATGCGTTCGGTCTTCGGCTGCTCGCTGGGCATCTTCTGTCCGTGATACTTCGTCAGCGAGGGCTTCGGATCGAACGTATCGACCTGCGACATCCCGCCGTTCATGATCATGTAGATAATGCGCTTGGCCTTCGGCGCGAAGTGCGGCGGCTTCGGCGCGAACGGATCTTCGGCGTGCATCAAATCGGCCAGCGCAATCGCGCCGAAACCGCTGCCGGCGCGGGCAAGAAGGGCTCTGCGATCAATCGACATAAAGAAACTCGTTGGTGGAAAGCAGCACCTGGGCGTACTGCGGCAAAGTGGAATCGCGTAGGAACTCGCGAGCGGTTGCGGCCTCTTCGGACGAAGGCGCGCGTTGAAAAAGCCACTGATGCAGCAGCGCCACGCGCTCGTCGATAGAAGTCGCCGCGCACTCGGCGCGCTGCGCGAGCGCCTCGGATCGGAAGCGAAAGAACCGGCTATTCAGGAAGAACAGTTTCTGCAGCGGCACGTTCGTCACGGCGCGTTTTTCAACGTGCACGGACGTGCTGGGAAAATCGAACAGCGCCAGCGTTTCGTTCTGCTGATACCGCCCGACCCGCACGTAGACGGTACGCCGCACGTTGGAGTCGGAAAGTTCGGACGACTCGCCGCCGACCTTCGAATCCAGTTCACCGCTCACAGCCAATATCGCATCGCGGATCGATTCGGCGTCCAACCGTTTGCGATTCGCTCGCCAGAAAAGACGATTATCCGGATCGGCATTCTGTGCGGCGGCGCTCGATGCCTGATACGTCTCCGACAGCACGATCTCGCGAATCAACGCCTTCGGAGAAAATTGCAACGCGGCGAACCGCGCGGCCAAATACTCAAGTAGCGCGCGATTGGCCGGCCGCTCACCCATCAGTCCGAAATTCGACGGCGTCCGCACCACACCCGCGCCGAACAACCACGCCCAAATACGATTGGCCATCACGCGCGCGGCCAGCGGATGCGCGACGATCGCCTCCGCCAACTGCGCCCGCCCGCTGCCCTCGCGCAAAGAAATTTCGCGCCCGTTCGACAAACTCGTCAGGAAATGTCGTGGAACAATTTCGCCCGGTCTGGTTGGATCGCCGCGCAGATCGAGCGGCAGATCGATCGGCTGCGTGTGCTCGGTCAGGCCCTGATGATACGGATACGGCGGCGGCGACGCCTTCTTCAATCGAACAAGCTCGGCCCGTAGCCCATCGAGATGCCGCTTCCACTCACCAGTCAGCCGCTTCTCCACACCCTTCTCGTCGAGGCGATAAAGAGCTTCAGTCCGGCCAATCATCTTCTGCCAAAGCTGATAACGCTCGCGGTCGAGCGACTTCGTCACCACCTCGCTGCCCGGATTGAAGTCTGCCTCGGAGTCGTAATTGCCGGGCAAAATGATCTTACGGCGTTTTTCATCGGGCGCCGTTCCGCGAATGACGGCGCGCTTATTTTCGTCGTCCATCGCCCGCTTCTCTTCAACAACGGCCAGCAGCAGATCCTGAAACTGTTGCGCATCGGCTTCACTCTTCGACGCCAACCACGGCTTCAAAAACGGAAAGTCTTCTTCCGGCTTCTTCAGGTACTCTTTCCACCGCGCCGCGACATCGGCATCAAGCCCAGCGCGGCCCATGAGAAACGCAGCCGTCTGCCGCGAATAGATCTCCGCCAACGAATCGCGCTGCGCCGCGATAAACGCATCAATCTCCTTCTGCACGTTCTTGATGCGTTTCTGCGCGGCTTCGTACGCCTCGCGCGTCTTATCGTCGACCAGCGGATACTCCTTGTACTCGCTCGACGCAAACACACCCGACAGCGCATAGTAGTCCTTCTGCGGAATCGGATCGTACTTGTGATCGTGGCAGCGCGCGCACGCCGCCGTGAGCCCAAGAAAACCGCGTGTGACAACATCGACGCGATCGTGCCGCTCATCGGCGCGCGCCTGCGGCGGCTGCGTGATGCCGTAATACCAGGGACCAAATCCGAAAAGCCCAAGCCCGCCGATGTACTTCTTGTTATCGCCAGGCATTAAGTCCGCGGCAAGCTGCGCGCGCACAAACATGTCGTAAGGCATATCGTTGTTGAACGCATCGATCACCCAGTCGCGATACCGCCACGCATTCGGATACGGCTTCGGCGCCGTGCCGGAAAAATCGTCCTCGCCGAAACGCGCCACATCGAGCCAGTGTCGGCCCCAGCGCTCGCCGAACTGCGGCGAAGCCAGCAGCCTATCGACAAGCTGTTCAATCGTCCCTTCAAACGGCGACGGCGGCAGACCGGTCAAATCGGCATATAGCCTCCGAATCAAAGTACGCCGATCCGCCCGGGGATTCGGCGCAATCCCGTTCAGTCCGGCGCGAACGTGTGTGTCGATCGATCCAGTAACCGGTCGCAGCGGCTCAAACGACCAGAACACGCCGCTCGACTGAACCGCCGAAACCGCAACAGGCCACACAGCCCCATCACGAACCCAGGTCTCAAGAGCACCAATCTCCGCATCGCTCAACCGCCCCGCGGGCGGCATTTGCAACGACTGCCCCCGCACCGCCGCCAGCAGCAAACTCGCATCCGGCTTACCGGCAATCACAGCCGGCCCGCGCTTCCCGCCGCGCAGCAACCGCTCGCGCGAATCCACCCGCAGCCCCGAAGTTTCCGACGCGCCATGACACCCCGCGCACCGCTCCATCAAAACCGGGCGCACCCGCGTTTCAAACAGGTCATTGCCCTGCGCGATCGATACACCCAATAGCAACACCGCAATTCGCACGATGCATCTATCTTACCCTCTACTTTTCCGCAATCCACACAAGAAACATCCCATCCGGATCAACGTCCTCCCAGTAGCTAATCGGCCTACTCTCCACCCGCGCGCAATGCCGCCGCAGCCAGCCCTCCATCTCAGCGCGCCCAAACCACCGCTCCCACTCCGGCGTTTCCAGTTTGCCCCAATGCTCCTTGTTCTTGTCGATGATGACGATCCGCCCGCCAGGCTTCACCACACGGCACAACTCCGCGACCGCTTTCTCAATCTCCACCGCATGCTCCAACGACTCCGTCGCATACGCAAAATCGAAAGCCCCATCGCGATACGGCAGCGCCGTCAACGAACTCGCGCACGCATGCAACGGCGCCGCCACATGCCGCAGCATCGCCAGCGCAATGTCCATCCCATGCACCCGCGCCCCCGGATGCTCGCCCACCAGCACGCGCCCAAAGCGCCCCTTGCCACACCCCGCGTCAAGCACTCGCTTGCCATCCAGCGAACCAAACGTCTCCAACAACACCCGCACATGCAAAATCCGCGGATCGATCGTCGACGGAAAATGTTCCTCGTCCGAAGCCGCCTCTTCAAACGAACGGCGGATCCGCGCTTGCAGATCCGCCGTCAAAACCGGACGTTTAGAAAATCGCTTGAACCAATCGATCACGGATTGGTAAGAAAAATCGTCATGCCCGCCTTGCCCTGATAGCTCGGCCGGTAGCGTTCCAGGTTGTACATCGACCCAACGTCGACGTGGCGAGGCCCAAGCGCCGGATCGGGAATCTCGACCATCGCGTAACGTCCATCGTTGATCGCCGCCATCAAGCCGCTCTTGCCTTCCAGAATCGCGTCGAACGCCATGTTGCCAAACGTCGTCGCAACAAGCTTATCGGTGAAGTCCGGCGAACCGCCGCGCAAGTCGTAGGTCAAATCGCTGAAGATCGCCTCGAGCTTCGCGCGCTTCTTCAACTCCTCGGCGAACACCTCGCCGACGTTCATCTTCTTCTTGTGACCGTAGTCGTCGGCCTCGCCGTATTCGACGACCTTGTACCCTTCCCACGCCGCGCCTTCCGACAGCACGACCAGGGCATACTGCGAAGGATTGCGCTTCTTGTCATCGGCCAGCAGCTGCACCATGCGTTCGCAATCGAACTTGTGTTCGGGAATGCCGCAACGAATCGACGTCACGTACGCGGTGTAGAGCGCCGTATAACCCGCGTCGCGCCCGAAGATGCGAAACACGCCAATGCGCTCGTGCGAGCCAACCGTCGTGCGCTGCCGCTGAATCGCGTCGTGCGCCCGTGTGATCGCCGTCGAAAAGCCGATACAGTACTCCGTGTTACGCACGTCGTTGTCCATCGTTTTCGGCACGCAGACGACCTTGAATCCCTGCGCGTGCAGCTTCTGCGCATAGCTCAACGTATCGTCGCCGCCGATCGCCACCAGCGTATCGACGCCCAGCGTTTCCAGATTCTTGATGACGTGCTTCGACACATCCCACGCCGTGTACGTCTCGCCCTTCTTCGTCACTTCCTGACTCGGGAAACTCGACGCGTCCAGGAACGCCGGCACATTGCGCATCTTCGCCGGATTCGTTCGGCTGGAGTGCAGAGCCGTTCCACCGTCGCGGTCGATGCGCCGCGTGTTCTCGCGGTTCAGCGGCATCAGGTATTTGTCTTTCGAAGCCTGATCTTCCAGGTTCAGATGCGTCAGCCCTTCCCATCCGCGCCGGAAGCCGAGCACTTCCATATTCGCTTCCACCGCACGGTAGGTGACGCCTTTGATTACCGAGTTCAACCCAGGCACGTCACCGCCGCCTGTGAGGATTCCAATTCGTTTTAAAGCCATTCGAATCGAGTGTACCAACCGGCCGTGTTATGCTTGCCAAGTTATGACAGCAAGAAGCGGCGACACCGTCCGCGTGCACTATAAAGGAACGCTCTCCGACGGGACTGTGTTCGACTCCTCGGAAGGCCGCGAGCCGCTTGAGTTCAAACTGGGAGAAGCAATGGTGATTCCCGGGTTCGACGCCGCTGTCACCGGACTCCAGGTGGGCGAAAGCGTCGTCAAGACCATCCCCGCCAACGAGGCCTACGGGCCCATGCGCGAAGAGATGTTGCTCCGCGTACCGAAGTCCGATTTTCCTCCCGACATGCCGTTGGAAGTCGGCCTTGAGTTACAACTGCAAGGCACCGGCGGCTACCTGCCCGCCGTCATCGCCGAGTTCGATGAAGAGTCTGTGTTGCTCGACGCCAATCACCCGCTCGCCGGCGAAGACCTGACGTTCGCCATCACTCTCGATTCGATCAAGGGCGGCATCATTCTCGCCTAGTAGTCGTTGTATGTTGCACTGCGATCTCGCTCTCGCCGTTCGCCTCGAAAAAGCCGCTGCGGCGATGGGCCGCGACGTTGTCGACGCCCACCGCTGCCTATTCCCCGCGTCGAACGCGGCGTGGATCGACTGCGCCGGCGGAGTCGCGTCCTTTCTCGACGAAGCCTCGCCGCTCACGCAAATCAGAGGCGCCGGCATGATCACGCCGACAGCCGAATCCAGCCTCGACGCCGTCGAAGCGTTCTACGAAGAGCGCATGGCGCCCGTATCGTTTGTGCTCTCGCCCTTCGCCGACGCCGCTCTCTTCACCTATCTGTCCCGCCGAGGCTACGAACTCGGCGCGTTCGAGCACACGCTAGCGCGCGAAGTGACGCCGCACGACGCCGATCCCGATGTCGTCGAAGCCACCGGCGACCAAGAGTGGTCCCGCGCCATGGCCGAGGCCTTCTTCGACGTCGTCACACCCAGCGGCGTCGTTCTCGCGCAAACGATCTCAGCCGTCCCTACGTGCAAAAACGTGATCGTCCGAGCCGGCGACGTTCCCGCCGCCGCCGCCCAAATCGACATCCGCGATGGCCTCGCGACATTGCAATGCGATGGCACGATCCGCCGCTACCGCGAAGCCGGCCTCCAGAAAAAACTCGTTCGCGCAAGGCTCCACATCGCCTTCAATAACGGCTGCGATATCGCCACCGCCGACGTCCAACCCGGCAGCCTCTCGCACCGCAATTACGAAAAGTGCGGCTTCCAAATCGCCTACACCAAGGTGACGCTAATCAAGCCCTGCTTCTAATTTGCGAACGAATTTCGGCGCCGCGACCGGCCACCCAAAAAGACGAAAATCGCCACCACCTCCCCACCCCCAACCACCCCATTTACGCCGACAACCCTGCAGAGCCTCGACCGCAAGGGAGCGGACCCTCCCCAACCAATACCTCTGCCTTTCAACCGTTGCACCACCCCACGCCCCCCTTAGAGTTTCTTGACGAACTTCGGCGCGGCATTATTGCGATAACTCGTGCGCAGAAGTTCCGCCACTTCCTCCCAATCCGGCTTCTTCGGATCGAGCTTCAACGACACCCATCCGTGTTTTCCGATGTATGGCGTCTGCACAAAGCGCGGGTCTTTCAAGAACAAACTCATGTTACTCTTGCCCACTTTGAAGCACAAACTCCACGCGCCGCCTTCAGCGCCGAACACGCTGATCACCTTGCCCTTCGCACCGCCCGCGCGAAACCACGGATGACCAAACGACTCCGTCTCGGCAACATCCGGCAGCGCGAACGCGATCTTCCGGATCTTTTCGAGGTACTTCGCGCCGCGCGCGTCGAGTTCAATGTGCACCGTTAGCCCTCCACCACAAGAATGCAACCGCGGCCAGAAATCCTCCAAACGCCTTGTACTCTTCATTTCGAAGATACAACGCCGAACGGAACCGTGTCGGCGATCCCGCATACGAGAACCCCGGCGCGAGCAACGGCACCGCATCCGCGTACGCGGCGTACGACGCAAACAGCTTCCGCAAGTGCTGCTCCTCGGCCTCCATCACAGGCAAATACACCAGCGCGAAAACAGCCACGGAAATGCCGCCGACAACCCACGACCGCCCAGCGATAGCCAGCCCCACCGCCGCGATAAACGTGCCCAGATACAGCGGATTGCGCGTGTATCGATACGGCCCGCTATCGATCAACCGTTCGTTCTTTTCCAGATGCCCCGCCGCCCACGCGCGCAGCGCCAACCCGCACAGCGACACGCCAATCCCGGCCGGCAGGCTCGACAAAGACGGCGCGCTTAGCCACAGAAACGCGGCCAACAGTATGAACCCGCTGGGCACGCGCCACCGCGCTACCGCGTCGGCGTAGGGTTTGGGGAAGAGGTAGCCAGGCATGGAAGCAATCGTTCAAACACCCGCCGCGGCGACAGCGCGCGCATACAGGGAAGGATCTCATCTATTCTCCGATATGTCGTGGGCGCGGTTGGATCGCGCAGGACTTCAATCGTCCCTCCATACGGTCCGTTGCGCGCCGGATCGGTCGGGCCGAATAGCGCCACGCCCTTCTTTCCAAGCCCCGCGGCCAAATGCATCGGACCGCTATCAAGTCCAACAACAGCCGCCGCGCGGCGCGTCGCATCCAGCAAGCCGTTAATCGAACTCGTGTGCACAACAACACCCTCGGGCACAGCCGCGCCCGGCGCAACGTTCAAAACCAAACTGTACCCTTTCTGTTTTAGCAACGCGCCGAGTTCGCCATAATATTCGATCGGCCATTGCTTGCCTTTCCATCCCGCAAACGGCGCGGCCAGCACAAACGGGCCATCGGGCAACACGCCTTCTGAAGCGCCGGACGGCAACGGAAAATCGATCGTCAACTGTTCCGGCCCCGCCGCCGCCGCCAGCGCCAGGCCATGCTCGACAACATGCGCGCCGGCCGGCGTAACGCGCGACGTGTAGAACAATGTCGACAACCCTTCACGCGCAACACCCCGTGCGTAACCGATGCGCACCGGCGCGCCGCTCGCCCGCGCCACAAGCGCGGACTTGATCAGACCTTGTGCATCGACGGCGATATCGAATCGCTTCGACCGCAACGCGCCCCACGCCGCTCGCACACTCTCCGCCGATCGCCGGTTCAATTCGATAATTTCGTCGACATCCGGATTCCCCGCCAGCAGCCACTTCCAACGCGGTTCGATGACCCACGTCAGCCGCACGCCGCGCAGTCCGCGTTTTAGCGACGCGGCCGCCGGCAACGCGTGCAGCACATCGCCAAACGCGCCCAACCGGACGAACAAAACCTCAGCCATTCCGCGCCTGCACATGGCGCATCAACGCCGCGCGTCGCTCCGTGTCGCCGGGTCGTTCGTCGATGACACGTTCAAACCCAGCCAGCGCCGCTTCGCCAATGACCACGCGTTCGACGTCGCGGCATGCCGCCGCCAACTCCGCCCGCGCACGCGGTGGCAGCAATGCATCGGAAGGATCGCAGACGCACACCGTCAACGGCCCGTGTTCCAAAGCCAACTCGCGCAAGCGGTCCGTATGCGCCGCCACCATGGGGTCGAAATAGGCGGCAACGGCCAGCGGCCCTCTCGCGGCATCGACAATTTTCGTTCTCGTGTCCACCGTTCTATTGTGCCGAATTCGGAGCGAGCCGAAAAACCACAAACGTCGGCCGGCCAAACGAATCGGCGATGCGCTCCTGCTCGCCAATCAGCAAGCGCTTAGCCGCTGCCTTCTCGCGGAACCGTTTCCAATCGTCCGAAAGAAAGATCGAACCCTCGGCGCGCTGTACGTAGACAGACGCCGTCCAATCTCCTGTGTCGTCGGGAATCCCCACCCGCATCGCGCGATTACCGCGCGTCAACAGGTACGCCGCATCGTAGACGCCCCAGTCGAGAAAGCGATAAGACGCCGAAGGATCTTTGCGAATGCGCTCGGACAGCGGACCGATCGCATCCGTCCACGCCACGTCGCCGCCAAACCGAATCAGAAACGAGTAGTGTTGATTGACAACCAGCAACTGGCTGATCAAAACAACGGCCAGGGCCCCGCGCGCCAATAAAGACGGCATCGCCAACAGCCCCATCGCCACGATCAATTGCGGCAACGGCCACAGCAGCCCAAGGTGATGCGGCGCGTTCCCGCCGCCCGCAGCCAGCGCCATCGCCGCAAAACCAGCCAGAAACGCAACCAGCGCAAAACGATAGAATCGGTGGCGCCAGCCTAGTAGCACGCCGATAGCGAACAGCCACGCAAACAACGAACTCGTCGGCTCACCCGCAAACTTCCCAATGCGCACAACGGTGTTGTCAACCTGCGACGGCGGCCCATCGATCATCGCCATCGATCCGAACAGTTGCCGCCCGTTCATCGTGTACCACAACGCCTCAGCCTTCGGGCGAAACTCGGAGGCGGTCAATCCGCGGGTGCCCTCCACGCGAAACGACGACCAATTCGTCTTCACGTTGTGCGCCAAAAACGGATACGCGCCCAGAAAGAACCCAAACGCCGCAACGGGAACCGCGCGCCATGGAATGCGCAACCCCGCCAACGCCCCCGCGCCGATTCCGAACAAAATCCACAGAAACGTAACCTTGTCCCAAAGCCCCAACCCCCAACAGAATCCCGCCGCCAGCGCCCACGGCCAACTCCGCAATCGCACCCAGCAGTAAAATCCGGCCACACACAACAACCACTGCAACACCACCGGCCCGGAATCGCAGCGCGCCTTAAACACGAACGTCGCATCGCAAACAAGCACCGCACTCGCCAGCACCGCCAGGCGATCCTCGCCCAGCCGCTGCAACAACCGGCAGAACAAGTAGACCGTCAGCGCGCAGAGCAATATCGGCGGCCACCGCGCCGACTCATTCGACGGCTCCACAAAACGAAACAGCACCGCGTAGATGGCCGACTTCACCGTGCCCATATACGGAAAACACATCGCCGGAATTCGAAAACCCAGCACGCGGACCATCGGCGACGGTACGACCGGTTCCCACAACACCGATGAAAATAACACCTCGTCGGCTTGAATCCCCGGCTGATCCAACCGCCATCCGGCCAGCAGCGGAATCACCGCCGCAAACGCCAGCGCAATCAATCGCTGCTTTACGACTGGCTGATCTGCACGAGTCTCCATGCTTCCTCAGCCACTCGCGAGGACTCGACGGCTTTCATGCAGCGATGATCGGTCGGGCACTCGCGCAACAGGCACGGGCTGCAATCCACAGGCTCGCGGACGATCGACGCCAGCGGCCCCGTCGGCCCCGTGGCGATATGATCGGTCGCGCCGAACACCGCAACCGTCGGCACGCCCACCGCCGACGCCACATGCATCGCACCCGAATCGTTCGTCAGAAAAGCGGTGCACGCCGATGCCATCGCCACAAACTCATCCAGCTTCGCCGTGCCCGCGAAATTGATCGTCTTCACATCGGCGCCGCTCACGATCCCGCGCACCTTCTCGCACAACTCTTTTTCATCCGGCGAGCCGAACAGCGCCACCCCCGCATCGCACTGCCGCGCCAGATCGATCGCCGCTTCGGCGAAACGTTCTGGCAGCCATCGCTTCGCTGTCCCATACGCCGCGCCTGGACTTACGCCGATCCAGTCGCCGTTTCCGCCGCGATCCCGCAACATCTTCCGCCCGTGCACGCGCAAGTACTCGACGCCGGGCACGCGAATCGCCTCACACTCGGGGATGCGTTCGATCAAACCCGCGCGACGCAGCATTTCCAAATAGTAGAAGCGCTGGTGCTCCGGAATTTCGTCCTTGCCCGGCGCCGCGATCGGGTCGGTGAGCAACAACTCGCGCCCGTCTCGCGCGTACCCGATCCGCGCCGGAATCTGCGCCATCCACACCAGCGCCGCCGCTTCGAACGCGTTCTGAAATAGGATCGCGCAATCGAACTGCATGCTTTGCAACTCCCGCGCGAGCTTCCGCTTGGCGCGAAGATCGCGAGGACCGCGCGCCAGATCGTAAGCGATCACATCGTCGACCAGAGAGTTGTCGTAGATCCCCGCCACCCACGGCCGCGCCAGCAGCGTGATGTGCGCTTCTGGAAACCGCGCGCGCACCGCCGCCATCGCGGGCAAACACATCACGGCGTCGCCCACCCAGTTCGTCGCGCGAATGAGGATTCTGCGAAATTCCATGCGCTACAATCGGACCGTTACGGCAATCATGACTTTGGAAGAGAAGCGTTTGCTCCAGGAACAAGGGTACCTGATCATGCGTGGCGTGATCGACCCGGAGTGGCTCGCCGAGTTGCGGCGCGAGACGGAAGCGATATTGAAAGTCGAAGGCGATAACGCCGGCGGCGAATTTCGGAAAGAAGAAGGATCGGACCGCCTGGCCAATCTCGTCGATAAGGGCGAGACGTTCCGGCGGCTCGTCTCCCATCCCATGCTGCTCGAATCCGCCGAGGCCGTACTCGGCCCCGACTTCAAACTTTCGAGCCTCAACTACCGCGCTGCCCTTCCCGGCGAAAAAAGCCACCAGCCGTTGCACTGTGACATGGGCCTGGTCGAGGATGAACGCGGCTTCGCCGTCTTTAATTCGATCTGGATGCTCGACGATTTCACGCCGTTGAATGGCCCCACCCGCTTCGTCCCCAACACCCACCGGTCCGGCAAAACGCCCCAACAGGTCTTGAATGATCCCAACGCCCCTCACCCCGATGAGCAGGTGACGCTCGGCCAAGCCGGCGACGTCGTGCTGATGAACTCGCACCTTTGGCACGGCGGTACGCAAAACCACACCGCCACGCCGCGCCGCTCCCTGCACGGCTTCTACGTCCGAGCCGATCTGCCGCAACAGCAGTATCAGAAACGGTTGCTCCGCCCGGAAACCCAAACCGCGCTCAGCCCGCTGTTGCGAAAGGTCCTCGCCCTCGACGATCCGCGCAACGACGAACTCTCGGCCACCGGCAGCGGCAAAAGCGGATTCTTGAAATGAGCGAATTGCCGTCCACACCGCCCCCGACCACAACGGAGCGGACCGCGCAAAACGATGAAAGCTACCCCCTCCTCCCCAACCCCAAACACCCCATCTACCCCGACAACCCTACAGAGGCGCGACCGCAAGGGAGCCCGAATGACCCGCCGAGGGCCGCACAAAACGATGAAAGTCGCCACCACCTCCCCACCCCCAAACGCCCCAATTACGCCGACAACCCTACAGAGCCGCGACCGCAAGGAA
>VFZW01000022.1 GCA_016871055.1 Acidobacteriota bacterium | reverse complement strand
TCGGTGGCCACCGCCACGGCTTCCGGCCGGTTCAAGGTCGCCGCGACGGCGGCGACACCCTCGTTCGATTCCCGATAGCGATCGTTGCCCGCGATTGTCGTGATCACTCCGTTCGCGGCGATTCGCCTGATTCGCATATTGCCAAGGTCGGAGAAAAACATGTTCCCCGCCGCATCGAACACGAGCGAATGCGGATCAAAACCCTCGGCGCGCGAGGCCGGACCGCCATCCCCGGAAAGACCTTCTTCCCCAAGGCCCGCAACGACGGCCGGCTCACCTGGGCCCGTTACCCGAAAGATCGTCCGTACATCGGCGAAGTGGACACGTCCCGCGTTATCGACGCCAACACCGTTGATGTTGTTGAAGTGCGACGCGACGGTGGTAATGATGCCAGCGGCGTCGACGCGTCTGACCCGCTTGTTCTGCCAATCGGCGATGTATAGAACCCCGTCGCGGCCCACCGCGATTCCCTCCGGAAACTGCAGTTGTGCCTGTACCGCGGGGCCGTTGTCTCCCGACAATCCGGCGCTGCCGTTGCCCGCGACCGTGGTGACGATGCCGTTCGACAGCCGCCGCACGCGGTGATTCACGGTCTCCAATATGTAGAGCGAGTCGTCCGGTCCAAAGGCGATCGCCGCCGGTGCAAGCCGCGCCGATGCCGCCGCGACGCCTTCCGCCGTTGAAGTCCCGCCGCCGGCAAATCGCACAGCGCCGCCATCGGCGAGCAACCAGATCACTCCGCCTTCGAAGAACGCCATCCGGCCTTTGCTATCGACCGCGGCGCCATCGGGCCGCAGCAGACTTCGTGAAGCCGGATCGCCGCCGAACGTGGAAAGTCCCTGAATCCCGTTTCCGGCAACGACGCTCAACCGGCCATTGGAAGCGATTCGTCCGACGATGGCATTGTCCGGGTCCGAGAAGTAGACAGCGCCATCCGGCGCTATCGCCACCGCTCTTGCGAATCCAAGCGGTGCGTCCAGGGCGGGTTTTCCGTCGCCGTTAAACAGCCAGTCGGTCCCGACGGCCGTTGTGATCACCGGCTCTTGCGCCTGTAAGCACAATGTGGCGAACAGCATTCTAAACATCAAACGGTTGATGGGCATCTTCGCCTGACCAATATACAGGAGTATCCCGAAAGATTATCGCTAGGCTTGCAAAAAGGGCTTGAGAGCGCGGATCGCCTGGCGTGTGCGGTGCGGGTTTTCAATGAACGAGAACCGCACGTGGCCTTCGCCCATCGGTCCAAAGCCGATGCCCGGCGATACCGCCACGAGAGCCTTTTCCATCAGCAGCTTTGCAAATTCCAGCGAACCCATCGGTGCAAATCGATCCGGGATATTGGCCCATAGGAACATCGACCCTTGCGGCGTCGTTACCGGCCAACCGGCTGCGTTCAGGCCCTCGACCAACACGTCGCGCCGCTCCTGATAGATGTCGCGAATCTTGATCGTCTCTTCCTCGCATTCGCGCAGTGCGATGATCGATGCAATTTGAATCGGCTGAAACGTTCCATAGTCGAGGTAGCTCTTGATGCGGCTCAGCGCGTAGATCATCTTCGGATTGCCGAGGCAAAATCCGACGCGCCATCCGGCCATGTTGTAGCTCTTCGACAGCGAGAAGATCTCGACCGCGATGTCCTTGGCGCCCGGCACTTGCAGAATGCTCGGCGGCTTGTAGCCGTCGAAGCCGAGATCGGCGTAGGCGAAGTCGTGCACGATGTAGGAGCCGTGCCGTTGCGCGAGCCGCACGATCTCTTTCATGAAGGGCAGGTCGACGCAAGTGGTTGTTGGATTGTGCGGGAAGGAGATGAGGATGACCTTCGGCCTCTTCTCCGCGGGCTTGTTGTAGAGATCCTCAAGCCCTTGCAAAAACGTTGCCGCGTCGGGCATCGGCAGCATGTGGGCTTCGCCTTCGGCCATGATGACGCCGTACTGATGAATCGGATACGCGGGGTTGGGCGACACCACGATATCTCCAGGCGCGATGATCGCAAATAGCAGATGCGCGATGGCGTCCTTGGCGCCGATCGTCACGATCGCTTCCTTCTCCGGATCGAGATCGACATCGTAGTTGCGCTTGTAGCGCTTGACCATCTCTTGCCGCAGGTGTGGGATACCGCGCGACATCGAGTAGCGGTGGTTCTTCGGATTCCGGGCGGCCTCGACCAGTTTGTCGACGATGATCGACGGCGTCTCGCCGTCGGGATTGCCCATGCCGAAGTCGACGACGTCCTGCCCCTGCGCGCGCAACTTCGCCTTCATCTCATTGATCACGGCGAATACGTAGGGCGGCAGTTTTGCGATCCGGTAGAACTCAGACATAACTTACGCCGTAACGGCCTCGGCGACCGGTTCCTTGTGCTTGCACTCCTCGTTGGCGCATTGCAAAATGGCGCCCGACTTGAGGAACTTCTCCAGCATGTAATTCGCACCGCACTTGGGACACGGCTTGTCGACGGGCTTGGCCCACGCGACGAAGTCGCACTTCGGATACTGGTTGCAGCCGTAGAACGTCTTGCCGCGCTTGGACCGGCGCTCGATCAGATCGCCTTCCTTGCACTGCGGACAAATTACGCCGATCGTCTTCTGCTTGACGTATTTGCACGCCGGGTAGTTGGAACACGCCGTGAACTCGCCGAACCGGCCCGACTTCAGCACCAGGTTGTTATTGCATTGCGGGCACAATTCATCGAGTTTGACATCGGCCTTCTTCTCGGCCTGTCCGAGTTGCCGCGTGGTCTTGCAATCGGGGTATCCGGTGCAAGCCATGAACTGTCCGAAGCGGCCTTTCTTCAAGACCATCGGACGGCCGCAGTTGACACAGTATTCGTCCTCGCCCTGTTCGCCCAGATCTTCTGTTGAAGTGGTTGGGATCTCGCGCGTCGAAGTGCACTCGGGGTAGCCGGTGCAGGCGATGAAGCTGCCATGCCGGCCCCATTTGATGACCATCGGCTTGCCGCATTTGTCGCAGACGAAGTCGGTCGGCTTCTCCATGCGCTTGATGTCGGTCATCTGCACGGCGGCGCGTTCCAGATCGATGGAGAACTTCTCGTAGAAATCTCCCATCGCGTTGCGCCAGTCGATCGCACCTTCTTCGATCTCGTCGAACCGTTCCTCCAAGCGGGCAGTGTAGAGCACGTCGAAGATGTCGGCGAATGACTCGAGCAGCAGGTCCGTGACCACCGTGCCCAGTTCGGTCGGCACAAACTTGCCGCCCTCTTTTTTCACGTATTCACGCTCTTGAATCGTCGAAAGAATCGAGGCGTAGGTCGACGGCCGACCCACTCCCTTGGCTTCCAACTCCTTCACCAGCGTCGCTTCGGTGTAGCGCGGCGGCGGCTCGGTGAAATGCTGTTCGGGCTCGATGGCCTTGAACCGCAACTCTTCGCCCTGCGCGACGAGCGGCAGCTTGTGTTTCAGCTCTTCGTCTTCTTCGTCCTTGGCGTCCTTGCCTTCTTCGTAGACCGCTAGGAAGCCATTGAACTTCATAACCGAACCGGTTGCGCGGAACAGATAGGAGTCCTTGGACTCGCCCGTTGCCTCCACATCGATCGTCGTTTGATCGAAGATCGCCGGCATCATCTGCGAAGCCACGAAGCGGTTCCAAATGATCGTGTACAGCTTTAATTCGTCTTCCTGCAGGAACTTCGTCAGCGACTCGGGCGTGCGAGCGGCCGAGGCCGGGCGGATCGCTTCGTGCGCGTCCTGCGCGTCCTTCTTGCCGCGATAGACATTCGCCTTCTCGGGCAGGTAGGCGTCGCCGAATTTCCTGCCGATGAACTCGCGCGCTTCGGCCAGCGCATCGTCGGCCACACGCACCGAATCGGTACGCATGTAGGTAATCAGACCGGTCGCGCCTTCGTCGCCAAGTTCGACGCCTTCATACAAGCGCTGCGCGATCATCATCGTGCGCTTGACAGAGAACCGCAGCTTGCGCGCGGCTTCCTGTTGCAGCGTCGAGGTGATGAACGGCGGCACCGGATTGCGCTTCTTTTCTTTCGTCCCGACCGACTGCACAACGTATGCCGCGCCGTTCAAGTCCTTGACGATCGCGTTCGATGTTTCCTCGTTGCCGATGACCGGATTTTCGCCGTTGCGCTTGGCCAGGCGCGCTTTGAGCACCGGCGGCTTCTTCGCGTTCAACGCGACGTCGATCGTCCAGTATTCGGTTTTTTCGAACGCTTGAATCTCGCGCTCGCGGTCGACGATCAGCCGCAACGCGACGGTTTGCACGCGCCCCGCCGATAGCCCGCGACGGACTTTATCCCAGAGCAGCGGAGAGATTTTGTAACCGACCAAACGGTCGAGAACGCGCCGCGCCTGCTGCGCATCGACGAGATTGGTGTTGACCGTCAGCGGCTTCTCGAACGCCTTGCGAACCGCGTTCGCCGTGATTTCGTTAAACATCACGCGGAAGATGGCTGGGCCATTTCCCGCCTTGGACTGCAACTCTTCCTGCAGGTGATAACAGATGGCTTCGCCTTCGCGATCCGGGTCAGCCGCCAAATAGATGTTGTCGGCGCCTTTGGCCGCCGCCTTCAGTTCGCCGATGAGCTTTTTCTTGCCCTCGATGACTTCATAGGTAGGCTCGAAGCCGCGGTCCACATCCACCGCGAGATCGTTCTTCGGCAGGTCCTTGACGTGGCCGAGCGAGGCTTTGACGACGAAGTGTTTGCCCAAATATTTTCCGATTGTTTTCGCCTTCGCCGGCGACTCGACGATGACGAGTGATTTCGACATGATTGAATTTCCAGTGTAACCGCTAAACGGGTCGAGTGTCCGTCACCAAACCTTGACGTACTGCTTGCCGGGGAGCTGTCTTGCCAGTCCTAGGAGTTCCAGTTCGAACAAAGTCGCGACAATCTCAGACGAGGAATAGTTTTCCAGACCGGACAACAAGTCGTCAACATGCACCGGCTGGTCGACCTTCAGTTTTGCCAGAATCTCGTCGCCCAGAACCGAGTTTGGGCCGAGGGGCAACGTGCCCTGTTTGCGGTTATCCTCCATAGATGCGCCGCCGCCGTTTTGGATGCGCCGGCGCGTCTCCGGACTCAGTTCGTTGATCACGTCCTGGGCTGTAGTTACCAGTTTCGCGCCTTGTCGAATCAGCAGGTTAGGGCCCCACGACGCCTGGCTGGTGATGTTGCCCGGAACGGCGAAGACTTCGCGTCCCTGCTCCACGGCCAGGCGGGCGGTGATCGCCGAACCGGAGTACTGCGCGCCCTCCACAACCAGCACGCCTTGACTCATTCCTGCGACGATCCTGTTTCGAATCGGAAAATTCTGCGGGTAAGCCGGCGCGCCCATGGGAAATTCCGAAATGGTCAGCCCGCGCGAGACGATCTGCTCCTGGAATTTTCGATTCTCGCTGGGATAGGTCATGTCGACGCCACACCCGAAGACCGCGGTGGTTTTGCCGCCAACGGAAAGGGCGGCTTTGTGGGTCGCGGTATCGATGCCGCGCGCCATGCCGCTGATCACACACAGTCCCGCGGCCGCGAGTTCACCGCCGAGTTTTTCGGCCACGGCCATTCCGTAAGGTGTCGGTTTGCGCGTGCCGACGACCGAGATCGACGGATGGGAAAGCAACGACAAGTCGCCGCGCGCGAATAGCAATAGCGGAGGGTCGAGTATCTCTTTTAGCAACTCCGGATAGAAGCGATCGTGAAAGCTGACCAGCGAGGCGCCCGCCGCGCGGACTCGGTTCTGCTGATCGATGGCGTCGTCGAAGGTGCAGCCGGAGACGATTGACCGCGCCGGTCCCGGCGGAGCGCCCGCGGCTTCGAGTTCCGATACCGAGGAACGAAACAGCAACTGGGGCGTCTTGAACTTCTCGAGGAGTTGAATCACCCGCCGCGTGCCGAGTCCGGGCACAAGGCGCAGCGCCAGCCAATGTAGTTCGTCCTCGGGCGACAAGGCGGTAAGGGTGGGGAGGGGGCGGCGGCTGGCATCTGGAAGGGCCTTAGTGTAATAGTGGCGGCATGTCTGGGAAATTCTCAATTTTGTCGCGGGCGCCTAACTGGGCGACAATCAAGAATAGATGCAAAAACAGCCGGAAGCTACGAAGCGCAAAGGAATTATTCTCGCGGGCGGCAGCGGAACGCGCCTCCATCCGATCACGGCGGCGGTGAGCAAACAACTCCTGCCTATCTACAACAAGCCGATGATCTACTACCCGCTTTCGACCTTGATGCTGGCCGGCATTCGTGAGGTTCTGCTGATTTCCACGCCCCAGGATCTGCCGAACTACCGTGCATTGTTCGGCGACGGATCGTCGTACGGAATTCGGATCGAATACGCCGAGCAGCCTCAGCCCAACGGTTTGGCGCAGGCGTTTGTCATTGGCCGCGAGTTCATCGACAATTCGCCGGTGTGTCTCATCCTCGGCGACAACCTGTTCCACGGCCACGGATTGACCGGTTCGCTGCGCGAAGTGAACGCCCGCACCGAAGGCGCCACAATCTTCGCCTACCGCGTTCAGGATCCTGGCCGCTATGGGGTTGTCGCGCTCGACGAAAACGGCTTCGCGACCAGTATTGAGGAAAAGCCTGCAAAGCCGAAGTCGAATTACGCGGTCGTCGGTCTGTACTTCTATGACAACTCGGTAGTCGACATCGCGGCCAATATTAAGCCGTCGGCGCGCGGCGAGTACGAAATCACCGATGTCAATCGGGCCTACATGGAGCAATCGCGGCTGCGGGTCGAGATTATGGGCCGCGGCGTTGCCTGGCTCGATACTGGGACGCCCGAGAGCCTGCTGCAGGCTGGAAATTTTATCGAGACCCTTGAACGCCGGCAGGGGCTAAAGGTCGGTTGTCTGGAGGAAATCGCTTACCAACTCGGCTACATTGACTCGGCGATGCTGGAGAAGTACAAGACGTCAAACTCGGAATACTATCAGTACGTGGCGCATTTGGAGTAGCGCCGCACGGGAGGGCGGTCTACCCGGTTACCGCCTCGCACTGGCGACGATGGGGGCCGATAGTACGGGGCCTGGCGGCGGGACCTCAACCACGATCTTCTTCGGCCGGGCGTCGAGTTTCTTGTGCAATACGGCAATGCACGCCTTCTCGTACTTGGGCGTGCCGGGTTTGGCCGCGCCGACGCCTTCGGCGATCTCTTCGTCGGTCATCTCGTGCTGCACCATTAGATACTTTTGCAGGTGATTCTTGAGGCGGTCCTGGACCAGGCGGGCTTCGGATCGATAGAGTACAAACAGGATCTGTTCGCCGGTCCCCTTGGATGCCGCGGCGAACACCTTGGACGGCTTGTTGAGCGTGCCGGCCTTCAGATCGCGTTCCAACTTCTTCGCGCCCGCTTCGAGCTTGCCCCAGGCGGCCACTTCGGCCCTGGTCAGGCCGCAGATTTTTGCCAGCGCGGAACGATCGCGGGGGGCGAGTTTTTCGCCGAGGACGGCGAGGAACAGCGGCAGGTTGTCGACCGGGAAGTCCAATTCGGGCGGAACGTTGGTCCGCACCCTTTGCAGCTTCTGGAGGCCAGCATGATTCACCTTGGCGCCTGTCAACGCGGGGCAGAAGAGGGATAGCAGCTTTTCTTCGTCGAGGAGCTTTACGATGTCGGCGGAGTTGGCCTCGGCGGCGATGGCGCGGAACTCCTTGCCGATCGCCTCGTTGGAAATTTTCGATTCCAGCTTCAGCTCGCGCACGTTGCTGTACTGATTCTGGGTTTTCTCGCTGAGAGTAAAGCCCATGCGAACGCGGTAGCGGAACAGGCGCAGGATGCGGGCGGGATCGTCATACAGGCTGTACTTGCCGACGATGCGCAGTTCCTTGTTCTGCATGTCGCCGATGCCGTTGGAGGGATCGACATACAGGCCCAGCGACTGCTTGTTGAGCGACATGGCGATGGCGTTGATGGTGAAGTCGCGGCAAAGCAGATCATCGTGAATTGGCGCCGGCGAGATCTGCGCCTTGGACGCGGGCTTGCCGTACACTTCTTTCCGCGACATACCGATGCGGATGGTGACATGCTTGGGCAGAATTAATTCGGCGAGGTTGCGTTTGGGGTCGATTGAGACTAGTTCGGCGCCGAGCTTTTTGGGAAGCGTTTTGGCAAAAGCGGCGGCGTTGCCTTCGACGGTGAAGTCGAGGTCGCGGATCTGAAAGCCGCCGAGCATGTCGCGAAGTGCGGCGCCGGTCAGATAGATCGACAGGCCGGCGTCGTTGGCGGCTGCCTGCACGGACAACAGAGCCGCCATTTGCTGGACGTTGAGGTGGCTCTCGAGCATGAACATGTGATCGCTCATTGTTGGTCTCCATCCCTCCGGCGGTTAAGCGCGCGGATGATGCTGGTCGACGACCGCGCGCAACCTTCGGCGCGCGACGTGCGTGTAGATTTGAGTTGTTCCGATGTCGGCGTGGCCGAGCATGGTTTGAACGCTGCGAAGGTCCGCCCCACCTTCGAGCAAATGCGTGGCGAATGTGTGCCGGAGTACGTGCGGGCTCAGCCCGTCGAACAAACCGGCGGCTTTACCGTGGCCGGCCAAGAGTTTCCAAAAAGCCTGACGAGTCATCTTCGACCCGCGGCCGGTCACGAACAAAAAGCGGCTGGCGCGCCCTTTGAGAATCGCGGGGCGGCCGCCGGCGAGATAGGCTTCGGCGGCGTTCATCGCGGCTTGGCCCATGGGAACCAGGCGCGTCTTGTCGCCCTTTCCGGTAACCCGGATGAATCCCATGTTGAGGTTGAGGTCGTTGAGTTCGACCGCGCAGAGTTCGCTGACGCGGAGGCCGCTCGCATAGAGGAGATGGAGCATGGCGCGGTCGCGAAGGCCGCCGGGTTTTTCGGCGTTGGGGGAGTCGAGGAGCTTTTCGATTTGTGCGGCGTTGAGGTACTTGGGAAGCGCGCGGCTGTGGCGCGGCGAGGCGAGCAAATCCGTCGGATTCTCGTCGAGAATTTTTTCGCGCTGAAGATGTTTGTAGAAGTTGCGCAGAGTGGTAAGGTGCCGGGCGACTGTCCGCGAGGACAATCCAGTGGCGAACAGCTCATCGATGTAGGACTGAATTTCGGCCTGGGAGGCTGGGACGGGGGACTCGGCGCCACCTCGGGAAGCGACGAACCGTTCGAGATCCAGCGCATAGGAAGACACCGAGTTGGTTGCCAGGCCCTTCTCAATCCGGCAAAAGTCTAGAAATTGATGGACTTGCGCACCGAGGCAACCCAATTGGGCCATGTCACCTAATGATACAATATTGCAAAAAATGTTTGAACGAAAAACACGGGCGGCGTGAGCGGATCAACCAACAAGCGGGTACGGATCCTCCGTTTCGAACGGGATGCGGTGACGGGGTTCGTGCATCCCCAGACATTCCAAACCTCGGGCGGAATCGAGATGTTGACCCGGGACGGCAACATACTGACGTTGCCGTACGCCGAAGTGAAAGTCCTTTGTTTTGTTCAAGATTTCGATGAAGAAACGCCCGATCTGAACAACCGGACGTTTGCCAGCCGTCCAAAGTCTCCGGGGCTTTGGGTTCGGCTGGTGTACCGCGACGGGGCGATGATGGACGGCATCCTCCCGAACAATTTGCTGACGCCGGAGCCGTATGGATTTACCTTAACGCCGCCAGACCTGAGCGTTACGCCACAGCGGGTCTTCATACCCCGGGAGGCCTTGAAGTCGATCCACGTGATGGCCGTGGTCGGGAGCGGTTTGGGCCGCTCCAAGAAGCCCGACGACCGGCAGATTTCGATCTTTGACTGATCCGGCGCCACTTGTTTCGGTTTTGACGCCCGCCTACAACTCGGGCCAGTACGTGGTGGAAGCGGTGCGGTCGGCGCTGAACCAGAGCTATTCGCCGCTCGAGGTAATCGTGGTCGACGATGGATCGACCGAGCCGTTGGCGGCGTTCGCTGATCCGCGGGTGCGGGTCTTCCGTCAGGAGAATGCGGGGCCGGCGGCGGCGTTGAACCGGGCGGTTGCGGCGGCGCGAGGAGACTATATAGCGCTACTGGATCACGACGACTTGTGGGCCCCATGGAAGACCGACCGGCAGGTGGAAATGATGGAACGGGATTCCGGGCTGGATTTGACGTTTAGCTGGTCGCGGTTGTGCGACGACGAGGGCAGGCCGTTGGGGCTGTATTCCCGGCGTTGGCGGGGATTGTTATCGTTTGAACAGATGATGGAGGACTTTATAATCGGCAACACGTCGTCGGTAGTGTTGCGGCGATCGGCGATTGAGCGAGCCGGGCTGTTCGACGAATCGTTCCGGCTTTACTACGATATGGACTTGTTTTTGCGCGTGGCGGCGCTCCGGAGCGGAAACTGCCGGGCGTATGAGCAGGAGGTGACGTTTTACCGGCGGCACTCGGTTCGGATTTCGGCGGACTGGCGGAAGATGAAGGCGGAGTGGGAGCGGTTGTTGCAGAAACTTGGACCGATGGCGCCTTCGGCGGCGGCCGCCGGTGACGCGAACATGACGCGGTACTTCGCATTCCTGGCGTACGAGCGGGGATCGTTCGACGAGGCGATTGGGCTGCTGCGAGGGACGCGCTTTTTCAGCGACGCCAGGAATTGGAAACTGGGAGCGGCGTGTTTGGCCGGTTACGCTCTGCCCGAGCGCGTGCACCGGTGGCTGGAGAAATTGGCGGGAGTGCGGGTGGCATAGCCAAGCATTATCGAAGCAGGAAAAACCAGATGGGAAGCGCGACCGCGCTACCGGCCAGAGCGAGGCCCGCATAGGCCCCGGCGCGGCGTCCGGCGTAAAGCGCCAGGAGCAGGTTGGCGATGGAAAACGCCGGCATCGTGACCAGAAGATCGAGGCGGATCCATTCTCGGGTTGGTCCGAGCGCGAAGGACAACTCATGGAACAGCAGCGCCGTTTCGAGGAGTGCCGCGCACCATAGCCATCGCCGTCCGGCGGCTGTGGCCAGGACGAACACTCCCGTGGCGCCGACGGCGAAGATGACAAGCAAAGCCGGGATCACGCTCCGAGCATACACCGCAACCGATAGGCGAACGCAATTGGCAAATCGCTTTACTCCATCCTCGGAGTTCCGACTATAATCGTTTGCAGGAGTTATTTTCATGGCCAACCGACGCAAGTTCATCACCGGATCGATCGCCGCGCCGCTCGCGGGTTCGCTGGCGCCCGCCGCTGCCGCCGCCACCAAGCGCGACTTCTTCAAGGAGCTCGGTGTAAAACCGATTATTAACGCGGCCGGCACCTACACCTCGTTCACGGCCTCGCTCATGTTGCCGGAGGTGATGGAGGCAATCAACTACTCTTCGAAACATTTCTGCCGTCTCGCCGAGTTGCATGACGCGGTCGGCAAGCGCATCGCCGAACTGTTGAATGCCGAAGGCGCGATGGTGTCGGCGGGCGCGGCGTCGGCGCTGACGCTAGGCACGGCGGCGTGTCTAACCGGATCGAACCGCAAGTTCATACAGCAGATTCCGGATTTGACCGGGATGAAGAGCGAGGTCCTGATTCAGAAGGCGCATCGATTCGGTTACGATCGCGCGGTTCGCAATTGCGGCGTGAAGATGGTCGAATTCGAAACCGCGGCCGACATGCGGCGTCTGGCCGGGCCGCAGGCCGCACTGGCGCTGTTTTTCAACGACGCCAACAACCGCGGGCAGGTCAAGGATGCGGAGTTCGCGCAGCTCGGCAAAGAACTAAACATTCCTACTTTCAACGATTGCGCGGCCGATGCGCCGCCGCTGGAGAATTTGACGAAGTATTTGAAGTTGGGGTTCTCGCTGGTGACCTTCTCGGGCGGCAAAGGCATCCGCGGGCCGCAGTCGGCCGGATTGCTGCTTGGCCGCAAAGACCTGATCGAAGCCGCGCGAATGAACGCTTCGCCGAACGGCGATGCGATCGGGCGGGGCATGAAGGTGAACAAGGAAGAACTCCTAGGCATGCTGGCGGCGGTCGAAACTTTCCTGAAGAAGGATCATCAGGCCGAGTGGAAGGAATGGGAGCGCCGTGTTAAGTTCATCGGCGACAGCGTGGCGTCGACGCCTTCCGTGAAGGCGGAGCAGTATATGCCAGAGATCGCCAACCACGTTCCGCATTTGAAATTGACGTGGGATTCGTCGAAGGTCAAACTCAGCTATCGTGACGTGGCGGAGAAGATGCGACAGGGCGATCCCTCGATTGAAGTGGTGCCTGGAAGCGAGAACTTCCTCGGGATCGGTGTCTGGATGCTGCAGCCCGGCGAAGAGAAAATCGTGGTGAAAAAGCTTCGCGAAATTCTGAAGTCCGCCTAGCGCACGTTGATCCGAAACGTGGCGCTGCCCACGCCGCCGGTCCGCAAGACGACCTCCGATTCGCCGGGCGCGGCATCGGACGGGACGACTACGTTGATCTGATACAAGCCGGCGAAACCCGGGGCGAGGCCTGCGAAATCGATGCGAGCGGAGCGCCCGCCGATCGACACTTCCGTGTTGCCGAGTACCATCGACAGTGGCGACGCGAGGGCGGCCGCGCCGGCGGGCGGCGCGTTGGAAACCGTGCCGAGGCCGCTGGCGTAGAGAATGATCGTCTCGCCACGCAACGCGAGATTTGACGCCGAGATGATCGACGAGTTGACGCCCCGCTGCGCGACCGCGAACAGCGCCGGCGCGGCTTGGCCTGTGCGAAGCCGGAACACGGGCGCGGTGATTGCACCTGCTGAAACGGCGATCGAAACATCGCCGCTCGTGTCCCAGGGCAGCTGAAAATTGATTTGCCTCGGGGTTACCGCGTAAAGCGGCGCGGCGGTTCCATTCACGCGGACGGATACGCCGCTGAGAGTTGTTGGCAACGGATAACGCGTGGCGGCGGTGATACCGTCGACGCCGGGGATTGCGTTTGCGAACAGCGACATGATTGCACCGGGAGCGCCGGCGGCGGTGAAGTCGGCGCCGCTCACGATGGTCGAAATGGCGAGCGGAGGCGGATCGGCGGCCAGGCGGCGAATCGTGCCGCGGGTGTAGTCCGCCATGAGTATCTCGCCCGCTTCGTCTTCGCCGAAAGTGCTTACTTGAGAGCCGGCATTGGCGAACTTGGTTGACTCCCATCCATCGCCCGCGCGGCGCACGCCGAAGATGTTACCGTTGCCAAAGTCGCCGCAAATGTAGACGCCGTGCAGAAACGGATACCGCGCTCCGCGATAGACGAAGCCGCCGGTGACCGAGACGCCGTCGCCGCGGCCGTATTCGAAAATGGGCCGGACGAGATCGGCGCGATTTGTGCAGTTGGAGTTGTTATAGCAGTTGGTTCCTTCCATCAGGTTCCAGCCGTAGTTTTCGCCGCCGGCGCTGTCGGCGGGTTGGAAGTCGATCTCTTCTTTCGCACCCTGGCCGACATCGGCGATGTAGAGGTCGGCTGTCTCGCGGTCAAAGGAAAAGCGCCAGGGATTGCGGAGGCCGAGCGCCCAGATTTCGGGTGTAGGGCGCGAGGAGCGTTCGGTGTCGAGCCGGAGCATCTTGCCGAGCAGGGAAGTGGGGTTTTGGCCGTGGCGTTGCGGATCGCCGGCCGAACCGCCATCGCCCATGCCGATGTAGAGGTAGCCGTCGCGCGGGCCGAAGACGATCTGGCCGCCGTTGTGATTGGTGAAGGGCTGCGGGACGGTCAGCAGGATCTCTTCGGAGGAGGGATCGGCGACATCGCCGTTGATTTTGAACCGTGAGACGATGGTACGGCGTTGGCGGTCGACGTAGTTAACGTAGAAGTATTGCTTGGTTGCGAACTCGGGCGGGAAGGCGAGGCTGAGAAGTCCCATCTCACCGCCGAACTGGACGCGCGCGGCGATGTCGAGAACCGGCGCCGTGACGAGCGCGCCATTGCGGATCAACCTGATTCGCCCGACTTGTTCCAGGACGAACAATCGGCCACTGCCATCGTGCGGCGATTGGATGTCGACGGGCGAGGACAGGCCGCTTACGAACGGCTCCCATCGCACCGAAGGCCATCCCTGGCCGAATGCAATGGGCATGAGTAAAAGCCATGCGATCCGCATGTCCACAGGGTAACAAGGTTAATCGGACATTTCGTCCCATGCTGGATGGTACGCGCTTTGCACAGGCGGTCCGTCTAAGAAGAAGTGGAAGAATCGCCGAACCGCAGGCGAATGTTTTCGCCCGACATCCGAAGTTGGGCGAGTATCGCGCGGATGTAAAGCAGGACGCCCGCCATCTCCATACTTTCTTCGGCGGCGCAATAGGCCGCGAACGTGAAGTTTCGCGGGCCCCAGAGTTCGAAGTGCTCACCGCCGAGCATCTCTACCCCGACAGCGCCGCCCAGGAAGACGATGCCGGCGGTTACCATTTGCGAGCGTATCGGCCCCGGGAGGTGGTAGACGAACCTGGAGAACAGGATCGCCGCGAGCGTCACAAAAATCATTCCTGGAACGACCCACGCGAAGTAAAGGTAGCCGACGCCGTCGGCTCCTAACAGTTCCCGCGTCGTCTCAGTCAGGATCTCGTGGATGCTAGCCGCCTCATCGACCGAGGCGCCGAGCACAAGTATCCCGAGTGTGGCCCAATGGAACCGAAAACGATCCTTCCTCCGCGCCTTTACGAAGGCCACAATCGCCGTGAACAGGAAGGCGAGGAATAATAGAATCGCCGAGAAGTAGGAAGGAATGTTGTTTTCCTGGTCGAGATCGAACAATCGAATCAGCCGGAGGCCGGTGGCCGGCGTGGCTGCGTACAAGTACGCCTGTGACGAGATGCCGATGGCGACCAGCACGAACGCGATGATGGCCAGCCAGCGCACAATCGGAATCTTCGATACATCAAGCGCCGATTCTCCCGGTCCGTCTACAAATTCTTCAATTTTCTTAATCCGCACTTAGTCATACTAACTCAACGTGACTCCATTCGGTCAGCCGCGCGCCGAGTTGCTTGTAGTAGCCCGCCAATTGGATACTATATATTGTGGCCGCAGGATTTCCACAACTAAATCAAGGGCACAATGTGCTTGCATTTCTCGCGCGGGGACTCTACGATAGGAATACCCCCCCCCGAGCACTCTGGCATGGCGTCAGAGTGAATATCAACTATTGAGGGGGCATCGCGTTGCTACGACTGAAGCGCGTTGAAATCCAAGGATTCAAATCCTTCTGCGACCGCACGGAGATGCGGTTTAACGGAGCCGGTGTCGCGGCGATCGTCGGCCCGAATGGATGCGGGAAATCGAACCTCAGCGACGCCATCAGTTGGGTGCTGGGCGAGCAGAGCGCAAAAAGTTTGCGCGGCGGCAGCATGCAAGACGTCATCTTCGCGGGTACGCGCGAACGGAAACCGATGGGGATGGCCTCGGTGACGTTGACGCTCGTCGACCCGACCGTGGAAGTGGCGCTGCCGACCGATCTGGCAGTACAGGATGCACCGGCGCCCACCGAGCAGAGCGAAGCGGTGACGCAAGCGATCGCCGAGCACGCCGAGAAAAAGAAGAAGAGCGAATTTTCGATCACAAGGCGGTTGTACCGGTCGGGCGAGAGCGAATATCTGATCGACGGCAAGCAGGTCCGGCTGCGCGATATTCAAGACATCTTTCTCGGCACGGGCCTTGGCCCGGAGTCGTACGCGATTATCGAACAGGGCCGCATCGGGCAGATTCTGAGTTCGCGTCCGCAGGACCGGCGGTCGGTCATTGAAGAAGCCGCGGGCATCACGCGGTTCAAGACGAAGCGGCGATTGGCGGAAGCCAAGCTTGAAGGCGCGAAGCAGAACCTGACGCGCGTGTTCGACATTTTGGAAGAAGTTACGCGGCAGGTGAATTCGCTAAAACGGCAAGCGGCGAAGGCGGAGCGGTATGTCAAGCTACGCGAAGAGTTGGTGACACATCTGCGGTTGTTGCTCGCGGGCAAATACAAGACGCTGGAGCGCGAGGCGTCGAAAGCCGCGATCGAGATGAGCCAAGCCGCGGCGGCGTTTGAAACGCTAGGCCAGGAACTGCACACCAAAGAGGCGGAATTCACGGCGCTGCAACAGGCCTGTTATTCGCACGAAGAAACGTTGACGGCGCAGCGGCGGCAGTTGGCCGATTTGCAGTTGGAAGCCGAACGGACGCGCGGGCGACTGGCCAGCCAGTCGACGCAAGTGGCGTCGATCGAACAGCGGTTGACGGGCGGCGAGAATGAGTGGCAGGAAGTGGAGAAGCGTCTGGCGCTGCTCGATGCCGAAATCGAGAAGTTCCGGCAGTCGCTTGAAGAGGCGTCGGCGAAAGCCAACGAAGCGCGCGAACGGCTGCGTTTGAAGAACGAGGAGCGCGAGAAAACGCAATCGGCGTTGCGGGCGCGCGAGCAGGGATTGGAATCGGCGCGGCAGCAGGTGTTGCGGCTGTTGGGCGAGTCGTCGACGCTGCGAAATCAGTTGGCGCAGATCGAAGAGTATTTGGCGTCGAATGAGCGCGACCGCGTGCGGGCTTCGAAGGAAGAAGAAGGCGCGACGGCGGATCTGGCGCGGCTGGCGGAAACGAAGACCGCGTTGCAGACGAAGCTGGGCGACCGGCAGATGCAGCTCGAATCGTTGTCGGACCAGAAGAAGAGAGCCGAAGAGGATCTCGGCGGGCGGAAGAACGGATTGGCCGAAGCGCGGCGCACGCTGGAGACGGTGCGCGCGGAGTTGGCGCGGTTGAAGGCGCGCAAGGATTCGCTCGAAGAGATTCTTTCCCATCGCGCGTATACCACGGAGTCGGTGAAGCGGTTGTTCACGGCGGTGAAGCGCGGCGAGACGCAGGAGTTGAAACCGGCGGGCGTGCTGGCGGATTTCATCGAAGTCGATTCGGCGTTTGAAAAGGCGGCCGAAGAATTTTTGCACGACGAGCTTGAATACGTGGTTGTGGCGAACTGGTCGCAGGCAGATAGCGGCATCGACCTGATGCGCGGCGATCTCGACGGCCGCGCGACATTTTTGGTTCATCCTGAACTTGAAGATAAGTACGCCAGCGCTCCGCCTGTCGAACCGCCGATCGGACCGGAGACCGGAATCGTCGGCCGCTTGAGCGATTTCGTCAAAATGACGAACGGGCTCACGCAAGCGCCGGCCGAAATTCTGCCGCGCCTGGCGCGATGTTATTTGGTGCAGGACCGCGCCGCGGCGCAGCGTTTGGCGATGCAGTATCCGGACGTGTATTTCCTGATGGCGGATGGGGTTTGTTATCACGGCCACGCGGTGAGCGGCGGGCGGAAGACGGGCTCGGGCCCGCTGGCGTTGAAGCGCGAGTTGCGCGAGTTGATGGGAACGGTGCAGTCGAAGCAGAAGTCGTTCGAGACGACGCAGCATTCGATCGGCGAACTTGAACAAGCGATACACACGCTCAGCGAGGGCCTGGAGCAGATTCGTCAACAACAACAGCGCGAAGAGAAAGAGGCGCTGGCGCTCGATCATGAAATGCGGCGATTGGGCGAGGAGACGAATCGTTCGAACGCACGGCTGTCGTCGGCGCGGTTGGAGTTGGAGCGGCTGGGACGCGAGTCGGCGCGCAGTCTTTCCAATAAACGGGAAAAGCAGCAGTTGCTGGCTTCGAAGGAAGAAGCGCGAGGCGTGGCCGAGCGCGAACTCGAAGCGGGCCGCGGTGAGTTGGATGTGTTGCGTGAGTCCGTCCAGCGAGTCTCGGAGGAGCACTCCGTGGTTCGAGTGGAACTGGCCTCGCTGGACGAACGGCAACGCAGCGAAGCGGCGGCTCGCCAACGTCTGGAAGCACAGGCCGGCGAACTGACGCGGCGGCGTTCGGCGATCGCGGCGGAGATGGAGCGGTTGTCGCTCGACCGCGCGCGGTTGCTGAACGAGAATATGGAGCTCGATGGGGCGTTGTCGCGTTTGACCGAGGAGTCGGCGAAGGTAGATGTGCTGGTCAACAAAGCGGCGGCGAAAGATCTGGAGATGCGCGCGCGCCTGTCGGCGTTGGACGAGGCGCTAAAGGCGCATCGCATCGCCGTGCAGGAGGCGCAGGAGCGCCGTTCGCAGATCGAAATCCGTTTTGTGCAGTTGCAGTCGGACTTGAAGCACCTCGACGAGAATAGCCGGAAAGACTTGCAGATGGCGGCTTCCGAGTTGGGCCGCGAGGACGATCCGGAACTGGACGAACTGGCGTTGTCGGAACTGGAAACCAAGTACGTTGATGTGCGGAACCGGATCGAGGCGCTGGGCGCGGTGAATCCGCAGGCGCTCGAAGAGTACAAGGAGTCCGAGCAACGCTTCACGTTCTTGAACACGCAGCGGCAGGACTTGCTCGACTCGATCCGCGATACCGAAAAAGCGATTCAGGACATCGACGTCGAGTCGCGCAAGCGGTTCCTGGAGGCGTTTGAGAAGATCAACGCGCAGTTCGGCGAGATGTTCAAAGTTCTGTTCGGCGGCGGCGCGGCGGAGATGCGGCTGACCGACGAATCGAATGTGAACGAGAGCGGCATTGAGATGATCGCATCGCCTCCCGGCAAGCGGCTGCAGAACGTGCTGCTGTTATCGGGCGGTGAGAAATCGCTGACTGCGATGGCGCTGTTGATGGCCATCTTCCGCTATCAGCCGAGCCCGTTCTGTATCCTCGACGAAGTCGACGCGCCGCTCGATGAAGCCAACACCGGACGCCTCGCGCGGTTGTTGCTCGAGATGGCGTCCGAAACACAGTTTATTTTGATTACCCACGCCAAGCGCACGATGGAAGCGGCGCAGACGTTGTATGGCGTGACGATGGAAGAACCGGGCGTGTCCAAACTCGTGTCCGTGAAATTCAACCATCAAACGGTTCCGCCGCGCTCCCCCGAGCCGCGAAGGGCGGCGGTTTCCTAACCGCCGCTCTACGGAGACTACTTCAACACGCCCACCGCCGTCATCATCCACGGCAGGTTCTTAATCTGGTGCACGATGTTGCCCTTGGCATCGAACTCGATGATGCGGCCGCCCATGTAATCGGCGACCAGCAGTCCCCCGCCGGCAAGCGGCGTGAAACCGGATGTCCACGCCGTGCGAGCGGCGTCGTTGGCGCCGCCGAAGGTGTTGAGGATTTTGCCGTCGAACGACACCCGCCGCACTTCTCCTGGATTGGCGAGGCCGATCAGCACATCGCCGTTTGAGAGAGGCAGGGCCTGCGCGGGCATGCGATTGGGGAACTCCCACTTGCGCACGTCGCGGCCGTTTTGATCGATCTCGATGACAAGCCCAGCGCGCTGCACGGTGATCCACGTTGTGTTCTGCGGCGTGCGTGTCGCGCGTCGCATGGCGAGGCCTTTGAACTCGGCGCGAACCACGCTCCAGGCGACCTTGCCATTGGGCGCAACTTCGAACACACGTGACGCGGCGTCGTCGACTAACAACGTGTTGCCGTTAGCGAGACGTTCGGCGCTAACGAGGCCGGCGGGATTGAGCGTTTTGTACTGCCACACGATGTTTTGCTCTTTGTCGATCTCGGTGACGATGCCTTTCGGATCTTCGATATAGAGCACGTTGCCGTTCGGAAGCACGGTGGCTTCGGTGGCGCGGCTGTTCGGCCGCTTCCACAGGATACGCCCGGAGGGCCACGCCATGGCGATGATCGAAGCGCCCGCGCCGTGTTCGGTGACGAGAATGTTGCGCGTCTCGACCAGCTTGGGCTTGAGCTTGCGATTGAGGAAGTCGAGCGTCCGCGCGAAGGCGCGTTCTTCGTCGGCGCCTTTGAAGCCGTGGCCGGCTTCTGCGATTGTTTCTAGTTCGGCTTCAACGCCGACGCTTTTCAGGCGATCGACGAGAAGCCGCGATTGTTCGTAAGGGACGTTTAGATCGCGCGTGCCGTGAATGGCAAGAATCGGAGCGGAGTCGGGCGTGATCCAGTTTAGCGGGCTGGCGCGGAGATGGGTGTCGCGCGCGGCATTGCGATCGCCGCCGAGTAGTTGCGGCAAAGCTTGCGCGGCGTTGCGGCTGCCTTCGTAACTGCGGAGCATGTCGGAACGGCCGTAGTAGCTGACGGCGCAATCGACGGCGCTCGATTGGTCCTTGTGGGGGCCGCTTCCTTCCAACGAGGTAACGTTACGCGATGTGGCGAGGAACTGCGCCCATGTCGCGCCGGCACTGACGCCGATCGCGCCCATGTGCGTGGTGTCGAGGGAATACTTGGCGGCGTTGGCGCGCAGGAATCGCACCGCGCTTTTGACGTCATGCAATGGAAGTGGAAATTGGAACATCGGCGCGAGGCGGTAGCTCACCGCCGCGGCGACGTAACCGTTCTGCGCGAGGCGAATCGCCATTGGCAGATAGCTGTCACGCGAACCGCCGCTGAAGCCGCCGCCGTGAATCAACACAACGCCGGGATACTGGCCCGCGGCTTTCGGTGTGACAATATCCATGGCCAGTTTGCCCTGGGGAATGGATGTGTAATCGACCGCACGATGAATGACGACGTTATCGGGATCGGCGGCTACGGCGATCAACGCGGGTAGAACGAATAGGGCGAGTTTCATGGGCCGTTAGCGAGCATATCGCGTTTCGCCACAGCCCGGGCCGCCCGCCTTTAGCGGCCCGGGCACTTCGGCGCGAATTACTTCCGGATCGGCACCAGCAACTTCTCGAGCATGCCCTCGAAGCCACCGGTCACCGTCACGGAACCAACCTTCTCCGTCAACTTCTCGAGCGTCTCCAGTTCCTTCAAACGAAGCAACAGAGGCGACTCCTCCATCAACTTCGCCGTGTTCAACAGCGACCGCGCGGCCGCCGTCTCTTCACGGCGCTTGATCAGGTTGGCCTGCGCCTGCTTTTCGGCCGCCACTACCTGGTTCAAGATCTCGCGGATCTCGCCAGGCAGAATGACGTCCTTGAGCGCCATCGCGCCGACCTCGACGCCGATCGACAACATCTCGGCACGGATCGCTCCGGCCGCGATGGCATCGATCTCGACCTTGTCGGCAAGCAACTCGTCGAGCGTCTTCAAACCGATAGCGCGCCGTACCGCCAATTGCAGCAAGCGGTACAACACTTCACCGGCGTTGCGAACCTTCGACGCCGCCAGAACGGGATCAACGACGCGGTACTCGGCGGCGATGTTCACACGCAGAGTGACCTTGTCCTTGGTCAACATCTCCTGGCCGTTGATGTCGAGCATCTGGCGACGCAGGTCGACGAACTCGACGCGTACCGCGCCGAGCGCCGTCCAGAACGCCGTCACACCGGGACCGGCCACGCGAACGAACTTGCCGTTCACATAGACCAGCGCCGCGGTCTGGTCGGGCACCGTGACGAACTGCACCTTGGCCGCGTTCGCGCCCATGCGGGTGAGAGCGGGCAACATCGCAGCGTCGACCTCGGGCTCGGCCACGATGTCGAACTCGCGGATCTCGATTGCGCGGGGCGCTTTCCAGATCAACGCGGTCTCACCGGGGCCGAGCACGGAGATCAACATCTTGTCGGAGAAGACCACGGCGACGCGGCCCTCGGCAACGATCACGCGCTCGAAGTACTCGTCAACCAACGCGGACTTCGCGCGGACCAGTTCGGCGCCGCATGCCGGCACAGCCTTGGTCAGCAACGTCGACAGGATTTCGATCTCGATGCCGCGCGCGAACGTCCACACGCGGTGCACGCCCGGACCCAGAACCGCGGCCAAACGGCCACGCTCCAACACCAGGGCGCGCTCGGTTTCACGTACAATTACTTTCTTCCACATTGGTTTCTCCTCCTTCTTGAAAATGTTCTGAATAACCCACCGGGGGGCCGGCCCTTTTTCCGCCATAACGGCGGGCCGAAGTTATAAGCCACTTAGCAAACCTCGATAAGTGACAGTTTCCACTTGGCGCAAAGCCGTTCCCCAAAAGAACTCGGCGGCCCGGTGAATTGCAGATTCACGGAGTCAGCTTTACAGGCTGGTCGTTAGTTGGCGATGACGCGGGAGTCGAACCCGCAACCCTTGGGGGATTGCCCAATGCTCTAACCGTTGAGCTAGTCGTCGAATAGGTCAACGACGCGAAAAGGCCGGTACGCAGTCACTCAGCGAGCCTGCGCCGCGCAGCGATAAGACGCTGCCGCCCCGGGGCACTTATCCGGTCGAGGACACCCTTGCAAGCCATCGAAGTGATGGCAAACTTAGAAAATAGCCGCGCGCAATTATCCGCGCCGCGATAGGACTATTGGAAGTCTACACGCTCGCGCGAAGGAATCACGGATTTGTTTGCGTTCGTTCGTGCTTGTCATAACGGTCGTCGACGACGACTTAGTCAGACTAACATGACTCGACCACCACTTGCAAGTGAAAAATTGAATTATCTTGCGGTACGGCGTTTTTTCTTGGCGTTGAGCGTGGGAACGTCCGTAACCGGAATCGCTTCAATACCGGTGGCGAGATCGTAGCGCAGTTCGCCCGGATACACAACGTAGAGCCGGTTGAGACGCAGGTGCTCCATCGCGGTCATCATCGACGCCGTCAGCCGCGGGGCGTCCGCGAACTTGATTTCGAATCCCGTCCGCTTGCCATCGCGCATCATCAGAAGGTCGATCTCGGGTCCCGAATGAACGGCCCAATAGAAACACTCGTCGGCGGCCAGACGAAACGCGCTGATGATTTGCTCAATGGCAAATCCCTCCCAAGAGGCGCCAAGTTTGGGATGCGATTCAATATCTCGCATGGAGTGCAGGTTCATCAGGGTGTGGAAGAGCCCGGAATCACGCATATAGACTTTTGGAGCGCGGCGTTCCCGCTTGCCGGCGTTCTCGAACCAAGGCTGCAGGGTGCGAAGGATGAAAGTGTTGCGCAGGATGTCAAGGTAGTATTGGCAAGATTTGTAGTCTAGATTCAAAGACGCCCCGATTTCACTCGCGTTCCAGATCTGTCCGTGATAGTGGGACAACATCATCCAAAAACGCCTGAGCCGCTCGGTCGGTACGCGAATGCCGAAAGCGGGGAGATCCTGCGTCAGAAATGTGCGAAAAAAATTGGCTCGCCAGCGGAAGCTGGCGTCGTCACTCGCAGCCAGGAAGGAACCTGGAAATCCGCCACGAAGCCAGAGTCGATCGCGATTGTCCGCGCCAACTTCCTCCAAGTCGAAGCCGGTCAGGTCGATGAAACCGATTCGGCCAGCGAGGGACTCGGAAGCGGCTTTGACAAGGTCGGGCGTCGCGCTTCCGAGAATCAGAAACGAAGCCGGCCGGCCTGGCCGATCCGCCAAAACACGCAGCAGGGGGAACAGGTCCGGCATTCGTTGGATTTCATCGATCACAACTGGACCTTTCAATTTTGCGAGCACCGTGCGCGGATTATCAAGTCGCGTGACGTCGCGAGGGTCCTCCATGTCGAAGTAGTTTTCGGGCCGGACGTGCATGCCGCGCGCCAGTGTTGTCTTTCCACATTGCCTGGGACCGAGCAGCGCGGTCACCTGGAACTGCCGCATGTTGGAGCGGATGCCGGCGACGACTCTTTCCCTGATGATCATGAAATTTAGGATACCAGCTCCTATTCTTCACATTGTGGTTAACACCGTTTAATCATGAAAAATAGGATTACGCATCCTATTTTTCACGGCGGACACGGTTGGCGCGGCAAATGCTATATCTGGCAGGATGCCACTGGCGCCCCTGATTTTATTGACCGCAGCTGCACTCGAAGCGAATCCGAATCCATCGAGACTGCTCCGTTCCCGGCCGGAATTCTCTGGCATCGCACGCCTGCGCGTGATGGGTTCCTGCACGGCGTTCCTCATCCGCCCGCGGCCGAGTCCGGAGGCTCCCGTTTACGTCCTGACAAATGGCCACTGCGTGCTCGGCGGCGGCGTCCAGAACCAGGTCGAAACCAACGTCCCAACACGCAACGGCACGGCCGCATTCAGCCAGTTCTTCGATTCCCCAAACACCGCCCAGCCGTTGCGCGTGAAGTCCATCCCTTACGGCACGTTGAAGGGACTCGATATCGGTGTCGTTGAACTCGATACCACATGGGCGCAACTCGATGCGATGCGCGTTCAGCCGGTGATGCTTTCGGACGCGCCGCTCCGGCGGGGCGATGAGGTCTACTCAATCGGTCTGCCGGTAAACGGAATTCCCGCCGAAGAGCAATGGCTACGCCGGTCCGATTGCGCCGTAGAACGCATCGCCCAACTCGCGGAGGGCCCATGGAAATTTCACGACGCCCTGCGGCTTCGTTGCGGCGCGGTTTTCGGTGGAGCGTCGGGTTCACCGGTGTTCGATAAGCGTACGAATCGGGTTGCCGCGATTATCAATACGTCGACGCAAGGGAACACATTCAGTTCCGGCGACTTCGTTTGTTTCACGAGCTCGCCGTGTGAGCTCGGCGAAAATGGCGCTCATGTAGAGCTCGACGCCGGTTATGCACTGCCCCTCGGCGGCATCGACGGCTGTTTCGACAACGGCGGCCGCTTCAACCTGCGTCAATCGACCTGCACGCTCGACCCGGGCATTGAGTTCCCGTTGCGCGGGGCGCCGCTTGTTTCCGTGCGGCCAGGGGCGTCGTGGGACATCGCGCTCGGTGACGCGCCATACACACACTATCGGTACAAGACGGGTCGAGAGCACGAAGTCGATTGTCGCGACGAACGCGGATACTCGGGCCCGATTGAAGCGTCGACACGGTTCAACCAAGAAATTCCGAAGGCCGAAGCGCGTTATGTGCTGTGCCTGCTCGGCGGCGCCGGCGGGCGCTGGCAGCCGGCGCGATTCGCAACCTACGTGCACACGGCGGTCGATGCAACCCCTCCCGTCATTTCGCCGTTTTGGGATGTCTTCGGCGAGGAGAACGGCTACTCGGTTCGGATGAATTTTCTCGTGCCCGACATCTCCGACTACCGCTACAAATTCGGCCCGGCTTCGGTCACCGTTTGCGATGCGAACGATGGCTACCAGATCTACCGGCGAGTGCCCATACGCGTGCCCGCACAGTCCGAACTCGTTCGCTTCTGCATCCTGGCTGGCGACCGCAATGACAATTTCACCCGTCCGACAGCGATACTTCTCGGCCCACAGCAACCGCTACCAGGCGGCTTTGTTCATGCGGCCGGCTTTCGGCAAGGGCCGCTCTCGCCGGGCGCCATCGCATCGCTATTCACGGCTTCGGAGTTTCCCGCGCGCGAAGCAGCTTTCACTATTCGCGACGCGGCCGGTGTCGAACATACGATCGTTGGCGCGACCTTCGGACAACAGGTGAATCTGCTTCTGCCGCGCACACTCGCGATCGGCCCAGCCGAGTTGCGTGTGCCATCGACGCTGCCCTCGTCGGTCCGATTCGAGGTCCGTCCGGTTTCTCCGGGCCTCTATGCTACCTTCGATCGCCAGCCGCGCTCTGTACCTGCAAAACTGACGCTGGCGCTCGGCGGAATGGCTCTCGTCGACAGCGCGGATGTCGCCGTTTGGATCGCTGGCCAACGTCTGTCCGCCAGCTACCAGGCGGGCGTGGTCGAGTGCGATATCCCCGCCGGCTTTCCCTACCGCGGCTACGTGCCGGTGCAAGTCGAAGCGTTCGGTGTGCGGTCGAACACAGCCTATTACTGGCTTCGCGATGAAGGTATCTGAAACACATCTCCGGTGCTCGCCAACCAGCCACGCATCAATTGCCGGTGCTCATCCAACACTGAAGCGCCTTCCGGCCGCCGAGCAAGATTAATCGTTTCACCCGGATCGCTCGCGAGATCAAACAACTGCTCGGGCCGTGCGCCGGAGTTGAAGCGGATGTATTTGTATCGCCTCGTGCGCAGCATGCGCCCTTCACGCTCCGCCGCGCCGTAACGCAGTTCGCTCGTTACGAAAGCTCGATCAAACGGAGCGAGCAAATTCACGCCGCGTCTTTCTTTCGGCGCGGGCAGGCCCGCAATCGCGCACATGGTCGGTAGGATGTCGGCCAGCGTCGCGAGTTGACGATTGACGCCTTTCACAACACCAGGTCCGGCGATCAACAGCGGCACACGCAACGACTCCTCATAAAACGCCGCCTTCTGCGCCCATCGTTGCGCACCAAGTCCCTTGCCGTGATCGCTCGCAAAAATCACGACGGTGTTTGGAAGATCGACCGCGGCCAGCACTTTGCCGATCTCGCCGTCGACCTGCTCCACCATGCGGTAGTAGTCGTGATGATAGTGCCGCATGTCGTCCGGCTGCCAGTCCTTGGCGATCCCAACCGTCTGCGACATCAAGTCATAACCGGCGTTACGATGGTGTTGAATCGCCTCGGGTTCATCGGGGTCAACGCCCATGTTCACGGGTGCGGGCTGATACTTGTCGACGTTGGGATGTTCGCGTGCGCCAGGCTGTTGGCGAATCCAATCGCAAATGTCGTGAGGGTTCATGAAGCTCGCGACCAATAAATACGGGCCTTTCGGATTGGCGCGCAACCATTTCACACACGCGTCGGCGAGCGGCGCGTCCATATTGCGGCCAAGCGCCGAACCGCCAGCGATCTTCGTGAATGCCGTCATGCCGTCGAACGATTTCGGCAGATGCCACTTGCCGCCGTAGGCAGTGTTGTAGCCCGTCGCGCGGAAGATTTCGCCCATCGTCGCTATGCCGGGAGGAATCGACTTGCCGTTGTCCATCACGCCGGACTCGTGGGGCATGCGGCCGGTGAAAATCGCCGATCGCGAAGGCGAGCACACCGGATACGGGCAGATCGCGTTTGTAAAGGCGAGACCGCGAGTGGCGATTGAGTCCATCGCCGGTGTGCGCAGCCATGGATTCCCGCAACCGCTCCAGGCGTTGTGCGTCTGCTGGTCGGTCAGGATCAGCAGAATGTTCGGCCGCTCGGCGCGCGCGGATTGCGCGAAGGGCGCCAGCGCGCCGGTGAGCAGATCCCGCCGGACCATTACGACATCTCCACTTTCTTCGCCGCGTCGTTCCAACGAATGCGCCGCCCGTGTTTGATCGACAGATTCGCCATTTGTACAACGAGCGCAGCTTGAAAGCCGAGCCACATCGGCGCCGTTGGCTTCCGCCGCGTGCGCACGCACTCGAGGAAATTGCGGACATGCAGCTCCGTCGCGAATCCAAAACCGCGCGCCGATTTGCGTTCGAGCAACAACTCATCTTCCTTGCCCGCGGCATACACACGGCAGATCTCGCGGCCGACATCCATTCGCGCTTTGTTGCCGTCGAGTTGATTGAGTTGATCGTTGCGGCTTTGATACCGCATCGCTGCGTAGTTGATCGAGAACACGCCCAGAAAATCTTCCGGGTATTCGGCCGTAACGACCACCGACTCCGCCGTGTTCACACCGGCGCGATGCGGACGCCCGCCGGCCGCGGTCACCGCGAGCGGATACGACGCGTTCATCAGCATGTGAATGCCATCGTAAACATGCGCGCCCTGATCGGCTACGATGCCGCCCGCGTACTCGGAATAGAATCGCCAGTTCCGAAATCGTCCCGGATCGAATTCGTGCTTCTCCGCCGGGCCCTGCCACTGCTCCCAATCGAGTTTGCCTTCGAGCTTCCCCGCCGGCGCCGCGTCTACGTGATTGTTCAGCCACCAACCGCGCACCATCCGCACCGTGCCCAACGTTCCCGCCGCGATCACTTCGCGGGCCTGCAAATACAAATCGTACGAGCGCCGCTGCATGCCGACCTGCACGATCTGCTTCGACTTCGCCTCCGCCGCAACAAGTTCCACGCCCTGTTCCGGCGTCTGGCACAACGGCTTCTCGACGTAGACATCCTTGCCCGCGGCGAGCGCATCCAGCACCATGCGGTGATGCCAGTGTTCGGGCGTTGCAATCAAAACGGCGTCGGTCGATTTCGTATCCAGCAGCTTGCGATAGTCGCGATACGCCTGCGCGCCGCGCGCCTTTGACAACGCGCGTTCCAGATTCGGCTCATACACATCGCAGATCGCCGTGACATCGACAGCGGCATCTTTTTGAAACTCGCTCATGACAAACGTGCCCCGGCCGCCGGCGCCGATCACGCCGAGGCGAACACGATCGGCGGCGAGCGCTGCCGCGCTCATCAAAAACGTTCGACGGTACATGGACTTATCATAGTAGAATCATATGAAAGCACTACTTCTCAAGGAATACATGAAGCTGGAAGTCACCGACTTCCCCGAGCCCGAGATCGGCCCAGACGACATTCTCGTGCGGGTACGCGCCTGCGGCATCTGCGGCAGCGACATCCACGGCATCGACGGCTCCAGCGGCCGCCGCATCCCTCCGCTGGTAATGGGTCACGAAGCCGCCGGCACCGTCGAGAAGATCGGCGGCGCCGTCAAGGCGTTCGCGCCGGGCGACCGCGTGACATTCGACTCGATGATCTCGTGCGGAAAGTGCTCCTTCTGCACGAGCGGACATCGCAATCTCTGCGACAGCCGCGTCATTCTCGGCGTTTCGTGCGGCGACTACCGCCGGCACGGCGCCTTCGCCGAATACGTCTCGGTGCCAGAGCGTATCTGCTACAAGATTCCGGACGCGCTGCCGTTCGAACATGCCGCGTTAATCGAAGCCGTTTCGGTCGCCGTTCATGCCGTCGATATTACGCCGGTGAAATTAGGGGACACGGCTGTTGTTGTTGGCGCGGGCATGATCGGATTGTTGACGATTCAAGCCGCGCTGAACGCGGGCTGCACAACGGTGTACGCCATCGATCTCGACGACGCGAAGCTCGCGCTCGCCAAGGAACTCGGCGCGGCCGAAGGCTTCAATCCGAAGACTTGCGATGCCGCCGCCGAAATCGTCAAGCGCACCGAAGGCCGCGGCGCCGATATCGTGCTCGAAGCCGTTGGCGCGACTTCGCCGATTCAAACCGCGCTCGATTGCGTGCGCAAGGGCGGTGTCGTGACGCTAATCGGAAACATCACGCCGCGTATCGACCTGCACTTGCAGAAAGTGGTTACGCGCGAGATCCGTCTGCAGGGTACTTGCGGTTCGAACGGCGAGTATCCGGCCTGCATCGACTTGCTCGTTAAAGGATTGATCAAAGTCGACAAGATCATCAGCGCGAAGGTTTCGCTCGATGACGCGGCCAACGCATTCAACCGGCTTTACAATCACGAACCAAATCTGATGAAAGTGATCGTGCAGCCCTGATGAATCCAACTCCATTCTTCAACCTCACCGGCCGCGTGGCCGTGGTGACAGGCGCGAGCCGCGGGCTCGGCCAGTACTTCGGAAGGGCGTTGGCGAAGTCCGGCGCCGACCTTGTGATCACGAGCCGCAAGAAAGACGACTGTGCCGCGTTTGTAAAGGAGATCGAAGCTCTCGGTCGCAAGGCGATTCCCGTCGAGCTCGATGTCCGCAACTACGACAGCATCGTGAAGTTCGCGGAGGAGGCCGAAGCCGCCTATGGCAAGATCGACATCCTGGTGAACAACGCCGGCTGCAATGTGCGCAAGCCAGCCGTCGATATTAGCTGGGACGAGTACAACCTCGTGCTCGAAACCAATCTGCGCGGAACCTTCTTCGTGGCGCAACAAATCGCGAAGAAAATGATTCCGCGCGAATACGGCCGCATTATCAACATCGGTTCGGTAACAAGTGTGTTCGGCTACGCCGGCATCGCGCCGTATTGCGCCTCGCGTGGCGGTGTTAAGCAGTTGACTATGGCTCTTGCCGACGAGTGGGGCAAAAACGGAATCACCGTGAATTGTTTGGCCCCGGGTTGGTTTCGCACCGAGCAAAACAAAGTGCTCTACGACAACCAGGAGTGGCTTGAGTACTTGAAGGAACGTATTCCGGTCAAACGTCCGGGCCAGCCGAACGATCTCGACGGCGCGGTCGTATTCCTCTCTTCCGAAGAGAGCCGGTACGTCAGCGGACAGACGTTGCTGGTCGACGGCGGCATCTCGACCGGTGCGACGCGGGCCTCCGTGCAGTCTAAATAGAGGAGATGCGGTTTGGCATAATCGGTTGCGGGCGGGCGGCGGACTCGCTTCATATCCCCGCGCTGCGCCGCATCCCCGGTGTTAACGTAACCGCATTGTGCGATCTCGACGTCGGCCGCTCCTCCTGCGCATGCCTCCCGCCATAACGGGCGCATTTCCGCCCGGATGTTCTTGAGCGCCGGTTGACCGGCGATCGTGACCGACAACAACGCAATGCCCGCCCTGATTTCGGGAATCCGGAACGTCCCATCCACGCCGGTCACCGCGCATCGATTCGTGTCCTGCACACACACTTGCGCGCCCGGCGCTGGTTGACCACCATCCCTTTTGACTACGCCGCTAATCGGACCGGTCGCGGTTGTATCTTGCGGCCACGCCGCGGGCAAAAAACAAAACAGGAAAAACGCACGAGTACACAGCATCTTTGAAATGCGACCCCGCGGCGATTGCCCGCGATTTGTTTTCCGGGCGGACCGTCAGCCGCTCGACGTCGCGTATTGGGGAGTCCAAATCCAAGGCAGAACATTCGTCTTCCGCGCCCATTCTTCCCACTGCCGTGCCATCCTCGCGACGATCTCCGGATGCTTCGCCGCGAGATTGTGCATCTCGGTTCGATCCTTCTCGAGATCGTACAACTCCCACACCCCGGCCGGCCCAAGGGCCACTAACTTCCAGCGGCCATCTCGCATCGCACGGTTGCCCTCATGCTCCCAATACAAAGGACCGCGCTTCACGGGCTTGCCTTGCAGCACCGGGAGAATGTCGACGCCATCGGATGAAACCGGCGCCGCGCCCGCGATCGCCGCCAGGGTCGGCATGAGGTCGATTATGTGTGCGGGCCGATGCGAAATCAAACGATTCAATCGCGCGGGCCAGTGCGCGATGAACGGCGTCGTGATGCCGCCTTCGTGCCCGTAGTGTTTGTACAGCCGCCACGGCGTGTTGGATGCATTGGCCCACCCGCTGCCGTAGCTGTGATACGTTCCCGGTTGACCGATCTGATTCAGTTCCGCGCCCTTGTGAAGTTTATTGTTCGGACCGGAACTGCCATCGAAACCGAACGGATCCCATTCGGCGCATGCGCCGTTATCGCTCAGGAAAACGATCAATGTGTTTTCCAATTCGCCGCGTTGCTTCAAGTCGCCGACGATCTGGCCGATGTTCGTGTCCATTCGTTCGACCATGGCGGCGAAGGTGGCCATTCGCCGCGCAAGATCTTTGCGGCGGTCCTCGGTAAGCGAGTTCCAGGCTGGGTTATCCTTGCCCGCCCATCCGGTCTCGCCGTTGAAACGGTTGGCCGGAATTGAGGATCGCGGCGTCTCCTCCCATCGTGCGTCGATCAACTTCATTTCGCGCAGCCGCCGCAACCGCTCCGCACGGATCGCATCCCAGCCTTTCTCGTACACCGGCGCGTACGCGTCGATGATTTCTTTGGGAGCGTGCAACGGAAAATGCGGCGCGTTGTAGGCGAGATAGAGAAACCACGGCTTGGCCTCGCCGCGCGCATTTGCGATGAAATCGAGTGCGTGATCGGTGATCGCATCGGTTGCGTAGAAGTTCTGGGAAGCGCGCACGGGCCGGTCCTTCGGCAGACGCGTGTAAACCTGCTCGTTCCAAAAACTGTCGAATCCGTGGATCATTCCATAGAACTCATCGAAGCCGCGGTCGATCGGCGTGAGGTTCGCGCCCAAATGCCACTTGCCGCACATCAGCGTTTTGTAGCCCGCGCGCTTTAGCGTTTGCGGAAGCGTTAAGCAATCGGCGGCCATGCGCGGCTGATAGCCGGCCTCGGGCCGCGCCGGTGCATTCGGCCCTCCGATCATCGCGCCAACGCCAACGCGGTGAGGGTACAGGCCAGTCATCAGGGCCGCGCGCGACGGACAACAACGCGTGTAGTTATAGAACTGCGTCAGCCGCACGCCGGCGCCCGCGAGCGCGTCCAGATGCGATGTCTTGATTTCGCCGCCAAAGCACCCCAAATCGCTGTAGCCGAGATCGTCGGCGAGAATCAGCAATAGATTCGGCTTGCGTGACTGCGCCGCGGTCGCGGTTACGCTAGCAAGAAAGGCCCGTCGTGTCATGGTGCGACCGCTTGGACTCCGGTGACGAAATATTCAGTCTCCCCGAAACAGCTCGTCGGAAGACCTTTGTGTTGTTCGTAGGTGATGCGAACCTTCTGGCCGCTCGACATGCGGATCTGTCCCGCTACTGCTTCGTCGCGCACGGTGAATTGAAACGTCTGCGCCGGAACGCCCGGCGCGGTCATCATCGTCAATTCGCCTTCCCAGGTCTTGCATAGCCAGCCCTTGTTCGAAATCTTTTGCACATATCCGGTTCGATCGCCCGTCGAATAGGCAAATTTCAATGCGGCCCAAGCCCACGCACCAACGCCGATCGCGGGCACGACGACGATGAGCAACAGGGCGATAATGATCCAGCGGCGCATGGGAACTCAGTATAGCGGAAACGCCGGCACGCGGTCAGTGCGTCGCCAGCCGCTTTTCCGCTCCGTAGATCGTCAATAGCGGATGCTTCGCCCACGCGCGGTACTCGTAGATGCCCGCGGCGCTCAAGCCGTTCAACTCGAGCGAAAACTCGCCCGTCGATGTGCGCGTCGTCGACGGCCCTTGCTGCCACGGAATCGAGCGGTCGCTCGCATCGAGACCTATGATACTCCGGAATTCAAACCCAACTTCAAGGCTTGCCGACTTGCCGAGATCGGTAAGATCTCCGCGCACGGTTGCGGTCCCGCCAGAGAACGTCCCTCCGCCCGTTTCGATCTTCGGCGGCGCGAACGCCGGCTTCACCTTGGTGATCTTCAACACAATCGGATTCGGCCAGCGGCTGTTGTCCTGCAGGCGGTGCGTGAACATCGCGCGGATGTGGAGCCCGTCGTTTTCCTGTTTGAGCGAGGGCGACGGATTCGCTTCTGGCCGGTACTCCAAGACACGGCCGTTTTGTCCAAGCACGGTAACCTGCGTCTTCTCCGTTGCCGCGACGCTCTTCAACACGAAATCGCGCCATTGTCCGCGAATCCACTGCGGCTGCTGCTTGACGATCGCATAGACGGTGTCGGCGTTCTTCGACTTGGTGAACCAGATGTTCTGTTCGTTGGTGATCACCCACGGTCGCACACCGTAAATGGCCTCCTGATTCACTTGCATCCACAACGCGAGTTCCCGAAGCCGTTCTTCCTGCTCGATCGGAAACTCGCCGTCGGGTTTCGGGCCAACATTGAGCAGCAGATTGCCGCCCTTGGCGCGTGTTTCGACCAGAAGGTCAATAACTTGCCCGCCTGTTTTGTAGGTCTCGTTCCGCGGCTGATACTGCCACGCCGTGCCCATTGTGAAACAGGCTTCCCACACGCCGTCGAGCGGAATGCCCGGCACATAGAGTTCCGGTGTTGGAATTGCTCCGCGCGTGACAATCGTGTTTGGTTGGAGCGTCCAGGCGATTTCGCGGAGCTGATGCGCCTCGCCGTCGAAGAACACGAAATCGATCGGACCGTACTTGGTCATCAATTCACGGACTTGATCGCTGTCGAGTTTCAGGAGGCCCGGATTATTGCTCGGCTGCACGGAGGGAATGTTGCGCTGGATGTCGATTTTGTTCTTCCACAGCCACCAGAAGTCGTCGGGGGAAAAGTAGATGCCAGGCCGGATGCCGTGTGTTTTGAACGCGTTCAAAACCTCGCGTGTGATATCCCGTTTGAACGGAGTCTGCATGATTCCGAAATCGGTCGTCTTGGTGTCCCACATCGCAAAACCGGAGTGATGCTTCGTTGTGAAAACGACGTAACGGATCCCCGCCAGCTTCGCTAGCGCCGCCCAATCTTCGGGGTGAAACTTGCGCGGGTTGAAAGTCTTCGGGAGATCGTTGTAGAAGCGGTTCGTATAGGCCTCGTCGGCGCCCGCCAGCGAGTGCGAGATGACCACGCCGGTCTGCGAATCCACCGACCAGTGGATGAAGAGACCGAAGCCGAGGTCGCGAAACTCTTCAAGCCGGTCGGCTTTGTTGAGGTCGGGTTGCGCGGACAACGTCGCGGTCAGCAGGAAGGCGATCGGAAGAAACTTCATCGAAGCCATTGTACGCCGCCTTTGGGACGGGGTTCGCGTCAGCGGGCGCTGGCGGTTTAGGCGGCCTCGGAGAAACCTCTCCGTTTGCGCGTCGCCAATACCGCCGGTCGCAATGACGGGGGTTCCCTGGAATTAGAATCCGTCGATGGCGCCGCGGAAACTTTGTCCTCGGACCGGAACTGCCACAACGACGGAGGCCATGGACAAGTACTCGGCAGTTGACGCACGCCAAGCAACGCCGAAAAACTGATGTCGTTGTATTTGGCCGTGACGCGGGCTTACCTGACGGATGATTAGCCCGAGCTGGGCCAGACTGCCGGGACGCAGGATTTGTCTCGTGGTTGATCAGCCGGAGTACGGATAGTCTGCCGCGACGTCAGCTGGCTGCCGGAAGGCACGAAGACCGGCGGAGTGCGGTTCGTTGTGAAATGCTCCTCGCGGGTGTCTCCAATCGTCTCGCGAGCGACACGCATCGGCCACTACCGGCGCGTTGCCGGAAACTTCTGCGCCTCATCCGGACCAGGGGACGCATAGCGAGGATCCTTAGCACGAATCAGAAGCTCTCCCTTGACCACGCGGACATCGAGCGGCACCAGCGTTAATCCTTGCTGGTTAATCG
>VFZW01000021.1 GCA_016871055.1 Acidobacteriota bacterium | reverse complement strand
GAACAAGGCAAAAAAACGCGCAACCCACGCTGTCTGAGAGCCTTGCGGTGAAAACTACTGCTTATCGGCGGGGGAACTTCGGCTTAATCCAGCGCCGACGCCTCGAATAACGGCGGAGCCGGCGGCACTTCCGTGTACGGACTGTCGCCAATATACATAGCGCCCGCATTCGGCATCAACGGGTTCATACCCTCCACAGCCGTTGTAAACAGTAGCCGCACTCGCCCATCGAGCCGCAATACCTCCGGGCAAGTGACCCGGGGTGACCCCGCGAGCCTCCACTCATTCCGTACCGCCCCATCGCTGATAGCAAACTCCCGCGCCACGCCCTCTGGCGCGGCCTCGGGATTATAGAACGCCACCACGACCGATCCGAGACCCGGCGCTGGCCGCAGCCCATCCGGGAATAACTGCGTTTCCCGAAAGTCCGCGATAATCCGTCGTTCGCCCAACCGGTGCGCGGCCATGTCAACCGGATAGAAATCCAATGTTTTGTTGAACGAATCGATATCCACCAAGTCGCCGTCATGCAAGAACTTGCCGTTTGCGCAGATCTGCGCGGCGTGCAATGTATGCACCCGCCCCGAGGCGGCTTCCAAAAAATACATGCATGCGATTCGCTCTTTGAATGTCGTGTGTTTCGTGCCAAAGAGCAGCCCGCCTTCGACGGAGAGTCCGTCGTTAATAATGACGCGCTCATCTTCCGTCACCACAAACGGTTCAGAAGCGATACGCCTCTGGCGCATGTCGTAAAGCACCAGACTTCGCTCCATGCCGACGACAAGGACATCCTCGCGATTTGTCTCGGCGAAGAAACCGGGCCGGCCCGGAAGCGGGTGGGAGTCATTCGCAAGCGTCCGCAGATTCAACAGATTGAGGGAGCCGCGGTCCGACTCCGCCGACTCCTGAATGGCCACCCAGCCGAGGGTGTCCGGGCGCGACCGCAGCACCCGCGGGCACTCTGGCAGAAAGCGAAGGGCGTCGGTCTCCGGAAGGTAGAACGGTTCAGCTTGGTAAACAGCCATGGCGAAGGTTTTCAGTATACAGCGCCGCGAAACTGCCACTCCGCAAAACCGCCTCGCCACCCCCTTGCGCTACTCACCCCAATCGGTGAACGAATCGAGGGCTCGCCCGTATAGCCGAACAAGGAGTTGAGCCATGCGCGCCGCTGTCATTTTCGTTCTTATCGCCTTCCAAGGCTTAGCCATCGAACTCCAGGAACTCCGGCGCACCGAAGACTGGGAGATGCATCTCGCCAAAGCCGCGCAACTGGCCCGCGAGCAAAAGTTCGAAGAGGCGCAGGCCCTGTACGCGCAGCTCACCCAGGCCGCCGAGGAATTCGGCTTTCCACTGCTCCTCAAGGCCAAAGTCCGCAATAATCACGGCGCCATGCTCACAGCCTCGGGGAGATTCGCCGACGCCGAAAAGGCATTTCGCGAGGCGGCCGTCTACTGGGTGAATTCGGCGGGCGAGAACAGCCCGCAGCGCGCGGCGAGCCTGAACAACCTCGGCGAGGTCTACCGTCAGATGGGGCGCTATGCCGACGCCGAGAAGACCTACAACGATTCATTGGCGATTCGCTCCGCCGCGTCCCGCGACTCGGAAGTGCAGATGGCGAATACCATCTCCAACATCGGCGAAGTGCAGCGGATGCAGGGCAAATTCACTCCTGCTCGCACCGCCTTCGAGAGGGCGCTGGAAATCAAGCGTCGCACGCTTGGCGACTCGGCCCCCGAAGTCGCTAACACACTCAACAATCTCGCCGCCGTCCTGCAGGATCTCGGCCTGTTCGACGACGCCCAGAAGTATTATGCCCAAGCGATCGCGATCCGCGAAAACACCGCGCCCATCGATCGCCCGGCGCTGGCCAGCGCGATCAACAATCTAGGAACCCTGCAGCGCCGGCGCGGACAAATGACCGAAGCACGCGCCAACCTCGAACGCGCCGCGGCCTTGTGGGAAGAGTCGCTCGGCCCCGAGCATCCCTCTTTGGCCGCGGCGATCAACAACATCGGCGAACTCCTGCTCTCCTCCGACGACTTCGCCGCCGCCGAACCGTACTTTCGCCGCGCACTCTCGATTTTTGAATCGAAATTGGGCCCAAACCACCTCCAGACCGCTGCCGCTACAGATAACCTTGGCGTACTGTTTCTTCGACAAGGCAAAGCCGCGGGTGCTGAGGCGTTCTTCCGCCGCGTCCTGAAAGCTCGCGAAGCGGTGCTGGGGCTCGAATCGCTTCCCGCCATCGAGGCCGCCCACCATCTCGCGCAGGCCCTTCACACGCAGCGACGGTTTACCGAATCCGAGAACGTTTTGGAGAGCGAACTCGCCGCAATTGGACGCGCGGGCCTGATCGGCGGTCCTCAACATGGGCACGTTCTCACGGAACTGGCCTACGTGCAGTTCGCCCAACGGCGCTTGGAAGCCGGCGAGCGATCTCTGAATGCCGCGGCCGAATTTGCGGCCAAACTTCCTTCCGATCAACAGGCCACGATCGGCAGCCTTTACGAAGCCTATGCGTCGCTGTTACGCGCGCTGCGTCGCGGCAAAGACGCCGACCGCGCCGGAGCGCGCGCCAAGTCGTTCTTGCCACGCTAAGCGGTCCGATTCTGGCCAGCGCGTCCCAGGACCGGACATCCCGCAACCCGTCGCGGCGCAAAGCCATCTACGCTAAAGTAAAGAAGCGAAAGCAACTTCGCGCCGCTCCGGGAGTGGCCCGCCAGTTGCCAATAGAGGGGCAGGTATCACCATGGATGTACCGCGCGAAGGCGCCGCAAAAAAGAGACTCATCCGCCGCATTGCCATCGCAGCCGTACTGCTGACCGCCGCCGGTGGCGTGACGTACTGGCTGAGCAAACTCAAACCGGCGGCCGTTTCCGTCGAATACTCGACCGTCTGGCTGGACACTGTGAAGCGCGGCCCGATGCTTCGCAACGTCCGCGGCATGGGAACGCTGGTGCCGGAGGAAATTCTTATCGTCCCGGCGATCAGCGAGGGCCGCGTCGACAAGATCCACCTCCGCGCGGGCGCTACGGTACGCGCCGACACCGTTCTGTTGGAACTGAGCAACCCGGAATTGCAACTCGCCGCTTTCGACGCCGAGTGGCAAGTGAAGGCGGCCGAAGCGACGATCAAGGATCTGCGCGTGAAGCTCGAAACGCAGCGGCTCGATCAGGTTTCCGCGCAAGCCCGCGTCGCCAGCGAGTACACACAAGCCAAGCTCCAAGCCAACCGCGACGAAGCACTGATTAAACTCGGCCTAAAATCGGATCTCGAATACAAACTCACCAAGGCTAAGGCCGACGAACTCGCCGGCCGCAGCAAGATCGAAGACCAGCGCGTCAAGATCTTCGGCGACTCGATTGAGGCCCAAGTGGCCGCCCAGCTTGTGAATATCGAAAAATTGCGCGCGGCGTGGGAACTCAAGAAACAGCAGGTCGCCCAGTTGAGAGTACGCGCCGGCGCCGAAGGCATCCTGCAGCAGATGGCCGTCGAAGTTGGCCAGAAGGTGTTGCCCGGCGCCGTGCTCGCAAAAGTCGCACAACCGACGAAATTGAAGGCCGAATTGAAGATCGCCGAGACACAAATGAAGGACGTGCAGCACGGCGAGCAGGCCAGCATCGACACGCGGAACGGCATTATCCCCGGCCACGTCGTCCGCATCGATCCCGCCGCCGTCAACGGTACCGTGACTGTCGACATTAAACTTGATGGCCCTTTGCCTCCCGGCGCACGGCCCGATCTAAGCGTCGATGGCAACGTCGACCTCGAACGCATCGCCGATGTCGTCTACGTCGGCAGGCCCGTGTACGGCCAGCCGAACAGCACGATCACTTTGTTTAAGCTCGTGCCCGGAACAAATGAGGCCATTCGCGTACCCGTAAAGCTCGGCCGCGGCTCGGTCAACCATATCGAAATCGTCGAAGGCCTCACAGTTGGCGACACCGTGATTCTCTCCGGCATGTCGCAGTACGATTCGCAGAACCGCATTCAACTCAAACGCTAGCCAGGAGATTTTTCGATGAGCGACGCTCTTCTCACGATGGATGGAGTGACCAAGGTCTTTACGACCGATGAAGTCGAGACGCACGCGCTGGCGGGCATTCACTTGAACCTGAAACGCGGCGAGTATGTTTCGATTTCCGGCCCATCGGGCTGCGGCAAGTCGACGTTGCTGGCCATCCTCGGGCTACTCGATTCCCCGACCGGCGGCAGCTACACCCTCAACGGCAAGCCCGCGCAGAGCCTCAAGATGGCCGAGCGCGCCCGCATCCGCAACCGCGAAATCGGCTTTATCTTCCAGGCCTTCAATCTCATTGGCGATCTCACCGTATATGAAAACGTCGAACTGCCGCTGACCTACCGGGGCATGAGCGGCGCCGAGCGCAAGAAGGGCGTCGGCGAGGCGCTCGAACGCGTCGGCATGTCGCACCGCATTAAGCACTATCCGTCGCAGCTCTCCGGCGGTCAGCAGCAGCGCGTGGCCGTCGCGCGCGCGCTCGGTGGGGATCCGTCGATCCTGCTCGCCGACGAACCGACCGGAAACCTCGACTCGCAGAATGGCGAGCAGGTCATGGATCTTCTGCGCGAACTGCACCGGGGCGGCGCTACAATCTGCATGGTGACCCACGATCCCCGCTACGCGCGCTACGCAGACCGGACCATTCGATTGTTCGACGGCCGCATCGTCGAAGAGACACAAGAGGCCCCGGCGGCATGACGCCACTGGTCCGCCTGCGAAACGTAGAGAAGTATTTTGAACACGGCGTGTCGCGGACGTATGTTCTGCGACAGATTAGCGTCGATATTCAGCCCGGCGAGTTCATTTCGATCATGGGCCCGTCCGGCGCCGGCAAGTCGACGTTGCTGCATATTCTCGGCATGCACGATATGGCCTGGCGCGGCGAGTATTGGCTCATGGATCGCCCGATCCACACGATGAATAAGAAGGATCGGATGGAGCTGTATAAGGCGCACTTCGGCTTTGTGTTCCAGAGCTACCACCTGCTCGATAATCTGACGGTGTACGAAAATCTCGAAGTGCCGCTGACGTATCGAAACATCAAGCGCGCCGAGCGGGAAAGCATCGTCGCCGACGTGCTTGATCGCTTTCAAATCGTCGGCAAGAAGGATCTCTTCCCGAATCAGTTGTCGGGCGGCCAGCAGCAGCTAGTGGCCGTCGCGCGCGCTGTCATCAGTAGCCCGCAGATCATCCTCGCCGACGAGCCCACCGGCAATTTGCACTCCGGCCAGGGTGAAGACATCATGCAGCTATTCAAGAAGTTTAATAGCGAGGGCACGACGATCGTGCAGGTCACGCACAACGAGAAAAACGCGACCTATGGTAATCGCGTGATCAATCTGCGCGATGGGTGGGTGGAGTAGGGGGGCACACCGCTTACCGGTTGCCCGACTGGGCGGAGCCCGCGAGAAGCTAGACCCGCTTGCCGCGTGCAACCTGGCCACGCATCAGGAAGGTGCTAGGAAAACGGCCAGTCCCGCACAGCTTAAACGTTGCAAAGTCCTTGTACCAATCGCCGTTCGGCACATCCGGGTCTTCTTCTTTCCATTGAAGCAGCGCATAGAGATCGTCCTCAGAGATTCGGCGTTCGATGGCGCGCTCCCGGAGATGTTCCCACTTCTCACGCGGAAGTCTTTGCCATTGAATCCTGGGCATCTCAGCGGCCTGTGAAGAGAGCCCGAAACTCGTCGATCATCTGGTCCTTTTGTTTCGGATCGCTATTCGCAAGATTCGCGCGAAGTTTTTCAACGAAATCCCGCTTTCGTTGCTCCTGGCTCTCGATACCCGCTTTTACAAGCGACGCAATCGCCTTGCTCATGCTGCACTCCGTCGCTTTGGCGTACTTTGCGACCTGATGCGCTAGCCGCGGCGCCAAAGCTACGGTATGGCGGGTGTCGCGCTTCTTGGCGGCGGAGCGGGGGGCGGTTCTTGCGGGTCGCGATGCTGCTGGCGCTTGCGGCATATGTCTTCAGTATGCCGCATTGTGATGCACTACGTCGCCCCATCACTCAAAATACAAATATCCTTCAACCCACGATAATCCTCAGCATAGTCCAACCCATACCCTACTACGAACTCATCCGGAATCGTAAACCCGGTATAGGAAACCTGCACCGGCCGGAGCCTCCGGTCGGGCTTATCCAAAAGCGCCGCAATTCGAATGCTCCGCGGTTTGCGGTTGTGCAACTGTCCAATTAGATAACTCAGCGTCACACCGGTATCGACGATGTCCTCAACGATGATCACGTTGGCGCCCTCAATCGACGCATCCAGATCCTTCGTCACCTTCACTTCGCCCGATGTCGTCTTGCCCTTGCCGTAACTCGAAATGCCCATGAAATCCAGGCGCACGGGCCGGTTGATCGCCCGCGCCAAATCGGCCACGAAGATAAACGCGCCTTTCAAGATGCCGACCAGCACGAGGTCGCCGTCCTTGTAGTCCTCGGTGATTTTCTCGCCGAGCTCGTGAATGCGCTTGTCGATCTCGGCGTCGGAGATCATGACTCGCAGAGTGGGGTTATTCATTGAAATTTAGTCGGTCGCGCGGATGCGCGTGGATGGCGGGCCGATGTGAATATGCGGCGCTGTGGCCTGGCCCTTAACATACGTCCGAAACGCAAAAAACGGAATGTCCTTCTTTTCGAGATAACGCATCAACCAGCGGCCTTCGACCTGATCGGGATTCACCGCCACGTCGACGCGCCCAGTGTGATCGAAGCCCATTGAGCGGTGCAGGGCCGTTGCGCCGCGCGCGCTAACCGGCAGCTTCCGGTCGAACTTCTTCTCGAACTCCAGCACTACCGCCCGCAGCTCTTCGTTGTCAAACCTCATCGTGCCTTTGTATCGGGTGATACGCTGAATCGGACCGTCGGCGATCGATGGAGCATCGGGCGTTGGCGTATCGGCGGCTTCTTCCTCGGCGCGGATCATCGACGCAATCTCTTTTAAACTCTTCGCACGTTCTTCGGCGACATCGACGATCCTCCGCGCGCGCTCAACATCGAGCTCAAACGATTGCAGCGACGTCCTCGGCGCGACGCCCTCGCCAACCAACTTCGCGTGCGCCTCCAGCCGCGCCAGCTCGCGCGCCAGCCCGCGCTTGGCCGCAGCGGTTATCTCGCCCGACTGCTCCTCGGTTAGGTCCTCGACCGACAACTGCGCATCAATCGTCGACGCGATCAGGGCGTCGTCTTTCGCCTGTTCCAACGCCCTCTCGGCCGCTTCCAACTGCTTGCGAGAGACCACTCCCGCCTCCGCCAGCTTGCGCGTTTGATCGAGCGTTTCGCGCGCCGCGCGCACCGCAGCCGTCTCCGGCGCCGCCATCGACACCACCGCGAAAAGCGCAATCGCACTCGTCAAGCGCGGAAACCGCATGATATCTTGATTGTAGTACGACATTGCAGAGGAGCAGTATTTGCCGGGCACCAGGACCACTCGAAAGCCGCAGAAGCGCGTAAACCCACCAACACCGGAAGTAATCGAAGAAGCGCTCGACCCCTCGCCCGAAGACTTGGACTCCAGATGGCTCACCGCCGTTCGCGCGGCCGATGAGAAACAAGCGATCGATATTCAAGCGTTCGATCTGCGAGGCGTCACCTCCATCGCCGATGTCTTTGTCATTTGCCACGGGCGAAATCCGCGCCAGAATCAGACCATCGCCGACGAGATCGAAAAGCAATTAAAGGCGCAGGGCGATCGCCCCATCGCCGTCGAAGGCTTTACCAACGCCGAATGGATCCTCATGGACTACGGCGCTTGCATCATCCACATCTTCAGCGAAAAAGCGCGCGAATACTACGGGCTTGATCGCCTCTACCGCGACGCGCTGCGCCTGGAAGTCTCACCCGCGAAGTGATGCGGTCGTCGGGAACTTGACGTGCGACATGCGCCACTGGCCGAGGCACGTCTCGGCTTTGCCGGCATCGTAGGCGTAGATCGCGTCGCTCACGATCGACACCTGATAGTTCCGCGCCAGCAGCCCATCTACCGCGTGCATCACGCACACATCGGTAACGACGCCATAGACGTAAACGCGGTCCGGCTGCATTTCAAACAGCAACTCCGCCATCCGCGGATTCGAAAAACAATCGAACGTCTGCTTCTCAACAATCTGCTGCCCGCGCGCGGCGATCGTCGTCGATAACTTGCGCTGCCCCAGCGTGCCCTTCACGCAATGATGCGGCCAGCCCTGTTTGAACTCGGCGTCGTCTTCGATGTGCGCATCCATTGTCGAGATGATTGGAATACCAACGCGCACCGCATGCGCCGTCAGTTTCGCCAGATTGCCGCAGATGGACTCGATGCCCGGCGTATACAGCGCCCCTGCCGGAAACAGAAAATCGAGCTGTGTGTCGATGTCGACAAAAACCGCCTTCACCGGCCCGCTCCATAATTGCGCTTCACGCGTTCTTCGAGTTTTTTCATTTCCTCACTGTAAACAACCTGCCACGGCGCGTCTTCGGGTGCGTACAAACTCTTGATCGCTTTTGGTAACCGCGCCAGCGAAGCCGATGCATGCGTCCGTGCCGCGTGTATGTCCGGCAGCGGCTCCACCAACTGCCCGCCGATGATCGTCGGCCGCAGCAGCGCCTCACACGGCCGCGAACCCTCCGGACACGATGGGCACTCCCACGAACAGCCGATCATGTCGTGATCGCTGTATCGAAACACCTGCTTCGATCCCGGACGCGTGGCCTTTTTGTCGCTGTATTTTGCCGTGTACCGCTTGATACCCTCAACTTCCAACTCCACCATTTTGTACACGGCGCCCATCGACGGCGCATCGGCCGACGTCGCCAAATCCGTACCGACACCGTAAACATCGATCGGCGCGCTCGCCGCCGAGAGTTCCAAAATGCGGTACTCGTTCAAATCGCCCGTCGCCATGATCTTCGCATCGCGATAACCGGCATCGTCGAGAATCTGCCGCACCTTCCGCGACAACTCAATCAAGTCGCCGCTGTCCAGGCGCACGCCCCACATTGGCTTCCCGATTTCGGCGGCCGTGCGCGCGCCCTGCAGCGTGTCGTAGCTGTCGATCAAATACACTGTCGCATCGCCGAGCAGCGCCTGCAACTGCTCGAACGCCACGCGCTCGCTGGAGAACGACATCACCCACGAGTGCGCCGATGTCCCGAACATCGGAATGCCGAACCGGTGAGAACACTCGACGTTGCTTGTGCCCGTGCAGCCGCCGATATATGCCGCGCGGCCCGCCAGCAATCCCGCGTGCGGCGAATGAGCGCGACGCGTGCCGAACTCAACTACCGAACGCCCCGCCGCCGTTTCGGCGATGCGCGACGCCTTCGTCGCAATCGAGCTTTGAAAGCCGATCGTAGCCAACAAATACGTCTCTGGAATCTGGGCTTCGATGATCGGCGCGCGAATCGTCAGAATGGGTTCGCCCGCGAACACCGGCGTTCCTTCGCGCACGGCAAAAACATCGCCGGTGAAGCGGAAGTCGAGCAGTGAGTCGAAGAATCCCGGACTCACGCGCGTGAACTGGGGCTGTTTCCGCAGCCAGTCGACCTCTTCCGAAGTGAACCGCAGATTCAGAAGATAATCGACCGCCTGCTCAATGCCGCAAGCGAGATAGTAGTTGCGGTTGTACGGCAGCCGCCGCACGAACAACTCGAACGTCGCGCGCTCCTTCGTCTTGCCAGCCTCGTAATAGCCCGCTGCCATCGTGAGCTGGTAGAGATCGGTGAGGAGCGCGTTCAAACTATTTCTTCTTCTTTTCTTCCGGCTTGGCGGAAGCCGCCGGCTCTTTCACCGCGGCGGCCAGCGTCTTGATCTCGGTCACCGCGGACGGATCCAGCACCGCGGCTTCATTGCTGTCGGCGCGTTTACCGTAGAAGGTCTCGCCTTGTTTGGTGACTACGACTTTCTCGGCTTTCACCGAATACTCGCCATACACAGCGCCCGTCGCCGCGTCGGCGAACTTCGTCGCAGCCAGGTCGCGCAGTTTGTCGATTACCTGCTGGACCTGCCCCGGCTCGACGGACTTGCCGTCTTTTTTCCAGTCGTTGTTGACCTTCGAGAAAGAGTAAACCGCGCCGTCCTGCTTCACTTCCACGCGATCCGGCTCGGTGAATCCGAACTCGAACAGCTTCTTGTTGCGGTAGTCGTCGACGCCCTTGCCGAGCGCCTCGCCCGCCTCCTGCGTGGTCTTGAAGATGCCTTCGACCGCGGACGACTTCGCAAAATACGCGTTGTCCTTGTCCTTGCGAATCTCGATCGACATCGTGCCCTTCTGATCGGTCACCTTCGCCGAGCCGACAACTGCGGCTGCCGTGAATTTCGCCGGCCACTTGCCCTCTTCCTCGACGTCGTTGGTGACCTCTATCTTCGCTTCCTTCAGCTTGCGCACAAGCTCCTCGGCGGCAAAGTTGTCGGTGCGCAGCGCCTTCGGCTTCAACATCGTCCAGTTGTTGGCGTTATTCTTGCCGAACTCTATCGTCGCGCCCTTGGCAGTCGTCTCGACGCGCGTTAACTTTTCGCTATCGAACGGCAGCAACCGCTTATCGCGCAGATCGCGCCAGGTCTTATCAAGCGACGCTTTCGTAAACGTCGCTACCGTGTAGAGCTTCGGATCGCCCTCCACGCGCGCGTACGTCGCCGAGCCCGACGGTGTATCGGAACCCAATTGCAGCACGTGCGTCTTTCCGTCTTTGCGCGTGACGATTACGGTCATCACGGGCTGATTCAGGCCATACTTATCGGCGTTGTCCATCTTGTCCGCCACCAGCCGGTCCGAACTTAACACCGCCAGTGCCGACGCAACCGCCGACACCGCGTCCTGATCTGCGCCCAACGCTTTCGGCGCCTTCAACGCCCATGAGTCGGACTTCTCCAGAAGCACCGGTTCCGCTCCCAGCCGCTTCAACTCGATCTTGACGATCTGATCCTGCGCGATCTCAAGAATCTTTGGCGCATCGTCCGGCCCCGGGTTCTTCTCGCCTTTCGCTTCTTCCTTGTTCGACCACCACAGCGCGCCCGAAAGCGCTACCAGCGCCAGGGCGGCCAGCATCAATCGCTTCGGCTCCATGCGTGACTACCTCCGCTTCAGCCAAACGAAGATGCCGCCGGCCAGCACGGCGAGTGCGGGTAGCGCGCTTGTCACGTAGAGGATCCAGAATTGCGTCGGGCGTACACTCAGCCGCCGGTCTTCCGGCTCCTTCGGACGAATCGAAATCAAGTCCTCATCGGCCGAAAGCCAGTTCATCATGTTGAGGAACAGATCGCGATTGCCGTAGCGGTTGAACATCGCGGCGCTGGCCCAATCGACCGAACCGGTCACTACCACGCGGCCCTGTTTCTTCTGGTCGCCGCCGCCCACGGTTGTCGCCGCGGCGACAACGAACGGACCCTTGAAATCCGCGGCCGGCATCGTTCCGCCTTGCAGCTTGGCGATGTCGAGCGTCTTGGTGCCGATCGCATCGCCGGCTGAAGAGATCAACTTCTCCGCGCCCGTCTTCACATTCAAGCTGCGCGCCAGCGGCATGATCACCGCCAGCCTGCTCATATCGCGCACGATGAGGTGTTGCGAATATTCGTCGCCCACGACCACCGCCCGGCCCTCCGCGTCGAGCAGGAAATTGTTCTCAACTTCGATATTCCAGCCGCCCAGCAACGCATTTAACTTCGGATCGTTGTCGGTCTCTTCATTGGCGCCCTTCAACGCCGGCGCAAGCAGAAACATCGCATCGCCGCCCTTTTCGGTAAAGCCTTTGATTGCGCCGATCGCGTCGTCGGTGTATTCACGCTTCGGACCCGCCACCAGCAGGATCGTGCAGGCTTCGGGAATCGCCGCCTTCTCCTGAACTTTCACGGTCTGCGTCTTGTAATTGTTGCGTTCCAGCGACTGCTTGGCGCTACCGAGGCTGCCCGGATCCGCGCCGTCGAGCGACCGCTCGCCGTGCCCGTCCAGCGCGCAGACCGTTTGCTCGCCGGCTTGCTGCATGCGCGCCATCGCGCCCGTTATCTCCTGTTCGGTAACAGCCTTGGCTTCTTCCTTCTTCACGCCGTTGTCGAGAATCAGCGTGCCGTAGTTACGCGCGCCAAGCGCGCGCGCCTTCTGCGGATCCTTGTCCAGATCGATGTACTCGATCTGGAATTTCGACGAAGCATTCGCGTACCGGTCGAGCAAACCGCGCTGCGTTTCAAATCGCGAAGTGCGGTCGAAGTAGTAGGCCTTCATCTCGCCCTTCAGATTCTTGACGATCTTTTCCGACTGCTCCGACAACGAGTACTTTTTATTCGCCGTCGTGTCGAATGACTTATTATGCCGGTCCGCCAGCATATTGACGATTACCAGAATCGCCACAACCACAGCGCCATACAGCGCCGTGTACGATGCAAATTTCGATTGCCGTGATGCCATCGTTACGACCTCCACCGCAGCGACTCAAGCGACCGCGCTGTCAGGAACATGCCCAGCAAGATGACCGAGATAAAGTAGATGGCGTCCTTTGAATCCAGCACGCCGCGTGAAAACGAATTGAAGTGAGAAGTGAGGGAAAGATACGAAATCACCTTCGCCCATCCGTCGCTCTTAAACGTCGTCGCCCAATCGAACGTCCACATTAGCAGCGACAGGCCAAACATCACCGTGCCGGCCACAATCTGATTCCGCGTTGTGTTCGACACAAACATGCCGATCGACAACAGCGCGCCGCCTTGCAGGAACATGCCCAGATACGCCGTCAGCAGCGGGCGATAGTCCGGATTGCCGAAGATGAACACGAAACTCAGGCACAGTAGCTTGATCAGCAGCATCGCGCAGTACATGCCCATCGCGCCTAACCACTTGCCGAGGATGATTTCCAGATCGGTGATCGGCGATGTGATCAATAGTTCGATCGTGCCCATGCGCTTCTCCTCGGCGAACAGCCGCATCGTGATCATCGGCGCCAGGAACAACGACAACACGCCGGCATTTGCAATCACCGGCGCGATGACATACCCGTTCAGATCCGCGGCGCCTTGCTGCATCTGCGACATCTCAATGAAATTCGCGATGGCGATGAGCGAGAACCAGCCGCAGATCAATGCATAAATGCCCAGCAGCGCGTACGCAATAGGCGAAACGAAATAGCTCTTTATCTCTTTTTGTGCGATGGCCAGGATGTTGCTCACTTGGCTTCCTCCTTCTCTTCCTTCGCTTCGGTCGACGTAAGCTGCAAGAACACATCTTCCAGCGACATGCCCACGGCCTTCAATTCGGTCAGATTGAATCCGCCTTGCACCACCGCGCGCGCCACATCGGCGCGAATATTCTTGCCTTCCGAACTCTCGATTTCGAAGTACCCGCGGCCGTTCTTGTCTTCGCGGACGACGACTTTTTTCACGCCATCGACCTTTTCCAGCTTTTCGCGGCACCCGGCCACATCGCCTTCGATCTCAACGCCGATGCTTTCCGACCCGCGCATGCGGTTCGTCAGATTTTCGACTGTATCCGTCGCGACGAGCTTGCCCTTCGAGATGATGACCACACGCTCGCACGTCTGCTCGACTTCAGGAAGTATGTGCGTCGAGAGAATGATCGTATGATCGCCCGCGAGGCCCTTGATCAACTGGCGTGTCTCAAGGATCTGCTTCGGATCCAGCCCCGATGTCGGCTCGTCGAGAATCAGCACCTCGGGATTGTGCAGCAGCGCCTGCGCCAATCCGACGCGCTGCCTGTATCCCTTCGACAGCTTGACGATCAGCTTCTTCAGCACATCGCCGACATTGGTTTTTTGTGCGACCTCATCGATCCGCTTGGCGAGATCCGCGCCGCTCAAGCGCTTCAGCTTGCCCGCGAACTGCAAGTACTCGCCCACCTCCATCTCGGGGTACAGCGGTGGCGTCTCGGGCAGATAGCCGATGCGTTTCTTCACCTCCATCGGCTGTTCCAATACATCGAACCCGGCCACGGACGCCTTGCCCTCCGACGGCGGCAGGAAGCAGGTCAGCATACGCATCGTCGTTGTCTTGCCCGCCCCGTTCGGCCCGAGAAACCCGACGATCTGCCCTTTTTCCACCTCAAAGGAAACGTTATCGACCGCCGTGAAACGGGCGTAGCGCTTGCTCACACCTTCAACTTTGATCACTTTCCAACCTCTCGTTATAGTGCCATGATTTGATATCCGGCATCCACATAAATCGTGTTGCCGGTAACGCCGCGGCCCAGGTCGCTGCCAAGGAATACCGCCGTATCGGCGACCTCGGCGGGCGTGCAGTTGCGCTTCATGGGCGAACGCGAAGCCACGACTTCGAGCATTTTACTAAAGTCCTTGATCCCTCGCGCGGCGGCAGTCTTAATCGCCCCGGCGCTGATCGCATTCACGCGGATATTCCTCGCGCCAAACTCCGCCGCCAGGTAGCGCACCGACGACTCCAACGCCGCCTTCGCCACGCCCATCACGTTGTAGTTTTCCAGCACGCGCACCGCGCCCAGATAGGACAGCGTCATGATCGCGCCGCCCTCGGCCATCAGCGGGGCAACGGCCTTCGCCACGCCCACCAAAGACCATGCGCTCACCTCATGCGCCAGCTTGAAGCCCTCGCGCGACGTCTCCGAAAACGGCCGGCTCAAATCCTCGGCGTTCGCGAACGCGATCGAGTGAACGACGATATCGAGCTTCGGAAATTCGGGCCCAAGCGTTGCCGCCATCGCCGCCAGTTCCTCGTCCTTCGACACGTCGCATTGAAACACTTTGGCCGCGCCTAACTCCGCGCCGAGTTCTTCGACCGATCGCTTCAGCCGCTCGCCTTGATACGAAAGCAGCAACGTCGCGCCCTCGCGCCGAAACGCCTGCGCGATCGCGTAGGCAATGGACCACCTATTCGCGACGCCCAGCACCAGCGCCGTCTTCCCTGCAAGTAGAGACATAAGCTCTCAGTTTACCGCCTCACCTTGATGGCCTTCCCGCCCTGCTCCTTCGATTTCTGCGCGGCGTCCATGAACGCGAATAATTCCAGGGTCTCTTCCTCGCTCACCGGCGCAACGCCGGTCTGGAAGAATTTCACGATTTCGCGCAGCATCGGCGTGTAGTCGCTCTTGATGGTCCCCGTCGCCAGCGTCTTCTTCTCGGAGTGAACCAAGGCACCGAAATCGCCGTACGGCCGCAGCGCCAGCACGGTTCCAACTCGCCCGTCCTTCCATTTTCCGATCACAACATCGTCGCCGGCAACCACGCGAGTCACCTCATCGCAGCCCGTGCCCATCAGCGCGTACAGCATTTCCACCGGATGAATCGCATACCAGGAGAGATCCAGGTAATGCGTCGGATCGCTCGGGCCCGGCCCCCACACCGTCACGCTCTTCGCATCGGCCGACTTCACTCTACCCAGCGCCTCCGCCCACCGCAAGCTCGACGAACTGAACCACTTCAAATTCGCGCCCTTCGCCAATTTCGCGATCGCCGCCGCATCGCCGTACGTCGATGCCAGCGGCTTGTCGATGAACATCGGCTTGCCGCATTTCACAGCTTCCTTCGCTTGCTCCAAATGTTTGCGCCCGTCCACGGACTCAAGCAATATCGCGTCCACCTTCCCGCACAACGCCGCAATCGTCGGAACAATTTCGACCTTGTACTTTTCCGCCAGATCCTTCGCGTAACCCTCGACGCGATCGCGGCTCGATGCCAAGTCGGGGCTGCCGCCCTTGTACGCCGCCACGATCTTCGCCCCCGGCACGGTACTCGCCGGGTCGTTCAGCACTTTCGAGAACGCGATCACATGCGACGTATCGGTTCCGATGATCCCCACGCGGAGATCGGCGGCCATGGCGAAGATAGCGGAGAATAGAAACAGTGCGAGTCTCATCACGGGAATTGTATCGCGCGTGAACCTCGATACGCCGCTGGTCTACGTCAAAGGGGTCGGGCCCTTCCGGGCGGAAATGCTCGAAGCCAAAGGTGTGTCGACCGTCAACGACCTGCTCCACTACCCGCCGTTCCGCTACGAGGACCGCACAAATCTGAAGGCGATTGGGCGCCTGGCGCCTGGTGAAATAGCCACCGTCATCGTCGATGTCCGCGAAGCACGCTTGCCGAAAATGGGCCGTAAAAACCTCGGCATGTTCGAAGCCGTGTTCGGCGACGCCTCCGGCCGCACGCTGACAGGCAAGTGGTTTCACGGCGCCTATCTCGCCAATGTGCTGGTCGAAGGCCAACGCGTCGCCCTCTACGGCAAAGTCGAATTCGACACCTATAAGGGCGACGTGACGATGATGCACCCGGAGTTCGAAATTCTCTCCGCCGACGACGAAGAGGGCGACTCGTCCCTGCACACCGGCCGCATGGTGCCGATCTACGAAGCCGCCGGGAAAGTCACCGCCAAACAACTGCGCGTCATCGTCCATCGAATCCTGGCCTCGCTCGCGCCGCTCGACGACTTCCTGCCCGCCACGCTGCGCGATCAGCTAAAGATGCCCGCTCGCTGGGACGCGATCCGCGCCATTCATTCACCGCCCGAAGACAGCGACATCCGCCTGCTGAACGCCTTCCGCTCGCCCGCCCACATCCGCATGATCTTCGAAGAATTCTTCTGGCTCGAATGCGGACTCGCGCTCAAGCGCAACAAAGCGCGGACTGTCGAAGGCGTGCGTTTCGATCTCAACGATCGCGTCCGCGAAAAGATCAAAGCGATGTTGCCGTTCAAGCCCACTGGCGCGCAGAAGCGTGTGCTCGGTGAGATCGCCCGCGACATGGCTGAGTCGCATCCGATGAACCGTCTCCTGCAAGGCGACGTCGGCAGCGGCAAGACTCTCGTCGCCGCCGAGGCCGCTATCGTCGCTATCGAAAACGGCTATCAAGTGGCCGTGCTCGCTCCGACCGAAATCCTCGCCGCGCAGCACTTCGCCTATTTCAAGAACCTGTTTCACAAACTCGGCTACGTCGTCGCCATGCTTGCCGGATCATTCAAGCCCAAGGAGAAAGAAAAGATCCGCACGCTCATCGAGCAAGGCCTCGCGCATGTTGTCGTCGGCACGCACGCGCTGCTCGAAGAAGAGGTGAAGTTCAAGAAACTCGGCCTCGCAATCGTCGACGAGCAACATCGCTTCGGCGTCATGCAGCGCCTGAAGCTGATGGAGAAAGGCGCGGTCAAGCCCGACGTTTTAGTGATGACCGCCACGCCGATCCCGCGCACGCTTGCGCTCACCATCTACGGTGATCTCGACACTTCCGTCATCGACGAACTTCCGCCCGGCCGACGCCCCATCGTGACGAAACACGTCATGTCGAGCCGCGTCGAAGAAGTGTGGAGCTTCGTCGCGCGCGAAGTCGCCAACGGGCGCCAGGCGTACGTCGTATATCCGGTCATCGAAGAGTCGGAGACGACCGCGCTCAAAGCCGCCGAAAAGATGTTCCTCGAACTCCGTGACACCATCTTCCCGAAACTGCGCATCGGCCTGCTGCACGGCAAACTGGCGCAATCGGACAAAGAAGCCGTAATGGCCGAGTTCAAAGCTGGCCGAATCGATGTGCTCGTATCGACGACAGTGATCGAAGTCGGCGTCGATGTGCCCAACGCCACTGTCATGGTCATCGAACAAGCCGAGCGTTTCGGTCTCGCGCAGTTGCATCAGTTGCGTGGACGCGTCGGACGCGGCGGCAATCAGAGTTATTGCATATTGGTGACGGAGAAGTTGGGTGAAACCGCCCGTGACCGCATCCGCACAATGACCGAATCGAACGACGGCTTCCACATCGCCGAGATGGACCTTCGCCTCCGCGGCCCCGGTGAATTCTTCGGCACCAAGCAGAGCGGCCTTCCGACCCTCCGCTTCGCCAACATCATTCGCGACAGCGAGTTGCTCGAAGTCGCCCGCAACGAAGCGCACGCCTTCATTGCGAACCCGCCGAGCGAAGACATCCTCCGCCGCGCCGTGCACTACATCCGCGAAAACTGGCAGCGCCGCTACGGCCTGGTGCAGGTGGGCTGATGCGCATAATCGCAGGAGAATTCCGCAGCCGCCGCATCGAATCCGTTCCTGGCATGGACGTGCGCCCGACTCCCGACCGCCTTCGCGAGTCCCTCTTCAGCATTCTGATGCCGAAGATCGAAGGCGCCCACTTCGTCGACGCCTACGCCGGCTGCGGTTCGGTCGGACTCGAAGCCATTTCAAGAGGCGCCCGCCGCGCGACGTTCCTCGAGAAGTCGCACACGGCCATCGAAGTGCTGCGCCGCAATATCGCCTCGCTAAAAGCCCACGACCGCGCCGTCGTCCTGCGAGGCAAGGCTGCGCAGACGCTCGAGGGCATCGAAGCCGACATCATTTTTCTCGACCCCCCCTATACCAACCCCGACGAATACGCCGCGTCACTAATCCACGCTAACGCTTCGCTCGTCATCGCGCAGCATTCGTCGAAACTCGCGCTCGCCGACGCCTACGGCACGCTCACGCGCTTCCGCATCGTCAAGCAAGGCGACAATTCGCTCAGCTTTTACTCATAACGCAGCGCTCGAATCGGATCCACGCGAGACGCCCGCCGCGCTGGAATCAAGCTTGCCGCGACCGCCGTCGTCAGCAGCAGCGCAGCCGAACCCACATACACTCCAATGTTATTCGGTTCGATTCCATACAACACCGCCTTCGCAAATCCGCCCAGCGCCACCGCCGCCGGCACACCAATCCCCACGCCGATCAGAGTCAGCACACACGCCTCGCGCAAAACCATCTGCAACACATCGGCCTTCTGCGCGCCCAACGCCATGCGAATGCCGATCTCCCGCGTTCGCCGCGACACGTGGAACGCCATCACGCCGTACAGCCCGATCGCCGCCATAAACGTCGCGATAAACCCAAACGCCGCGCATAAGGTCGACACCACGCGCTCCAGCGTCAGCGAAATCTCTATCTGCTGCTGCATCGTGCGGAAGGAGTCGAGCGGCAGCGCGGGATCGATCCGCCTCACGATTACGCGCACATTCGGTGCAATCGCGTCCATCGGCGCTGCCGTCCGGATATAGAAAGTGCGCCCGCTCGGATACTCCGCCTGGGCGGACGGCACATAGATCTGCCGCATCGACTTGTCGTCCCGCAGTCCCAAATGCCGCGTCTCCTTCACCACGCCGACAATCGTGATATTCGGCGCAGTATTGTTCCGCGAAAATCCGATCTTCGATCCAATCGCCTCGCGGTCCTTGAAATACATCTTCGCGAACGTCTCGCTCACCACTGCCACCAACGGCGCGCCGTCACGGTCGGCCGCCGTGAAATCGCGCCCGCGCAGCAACGGAATGCCCATCGTTTGAAAGAACTCCGGTCCGACGTCGTTGGTCATCGGATTCATATCTTCTTCCGGCCCCGGCTGATAGCCCTCGACCTTGATCGTCGACTGGCTCTGACTATCCGACAGCAGCGGTTCGGCGGCCATCGACACACCCGTCACGCGCGGCAGCGCCAGCAACTCTTCGCGTAGCCGTTCAATCGCCTCGTTCGCGCGCACCCGATTGTATCCGTTTAAAACCGGATTCATCTGGAAGGTAATCAGATTCTCCGTCTGAAAGCCCGGATGGACGCGCCGCAAGTTATCGAGCGTCGTCAAGAAAAGCACAGCGGCCGCGAGCAATAACAGCGATGTCGCCACCTGCGCCACGATGAGACTCTTCCGGATCCACGCCGCCGCCGCTCCCGCCGAGACCGTTCCCGATTCGTCCTTCAACGCCGGCGCCACATCCGGTTTCGACGCCGCTAGCGCAGGAGCAATACCGAACAGCAACCCCGCGCCGAGCGACAGAAGCGCCGTGAACAGCAAGATGCTTCCATCCGGGTCCGCCGAAATCGGGATCGTCCGCGTGCCGCCCGTATTCGCAAACGCCAACAACGCATCGCCCGCCCAACTCGCCGCCAGTAACCCCAGCGCGCCGCCACCCAATGCGAGCAACACGCTCTCTGCCAGTACCAGCCGAATCAACTGCACGCGGCTCGCCCCCAGCGCCAGTCGCACCGCGATCTCCTTGCGCCGCCCTGTCGCCCGCGCCAGCAGCAGATTCGCGACGTTCGCGCACGCGATCAACAGCACGCCGCCGACCATCGCCGTCAGCAGCCACATCGCCAGTTCAATCTCTTCCTTGGCGCTTAAGTTCCCGCGCGCGGCCGGCTCCGCCTCGAACTGCTTGGCCAGAAACCGCTTCTCAATACCCGTGTTCGTGAATTTGATGATCTCGGCCTCGTCGCGCAGAATCGGCACGACAGCGCGGTCAAGATCGTTCTTCACATCCGCTACCGTCAGCCCTTGCCGGATACGCCCGTACAAGTTCAGAAAATGCAGCCGCGGTGACTCCATCGGAAACGACGTGTTCGGCATCAGCAGCTTCTGCATCACCAGCGGAATCAGAACGTGCACCGGTTCGGTGATGTCCACTCCTTGGAACCCATCGGCCATTACTCCGATCACCGTCATCGGCTGTCCGTTCAGCAGTACCTTCCGATCGATTACGCCGGCGTCGCCCGCAAACCGCCGCTTCCAGAATCCATGGCTCAACACCGCCACCGGATGTCCGCCGATCGTTATGTCGTCATCAGGCCCAATCGGCCTGCCGAGTGCCATCGCGACGCCCATCGTCTCGAACCAGTTGCCCGACGTAAGCTGCGCGTTGACAAACTCGCTGGCCTCGCCCGTCGACAAACTCGCCTGTATCGAAAACTGCGCCGCCAGCCCGTCAAGGGTCTTGGCGCCATCTCGCAGCCTCGTGTACATGGGGTAAGAGAAGGGCCTGTTGCTCCAGATGTTGCCTGACCGTGGCCCCGGCAGATTCAATAACACCAGCGCCTGCGGATCGCGCACCGGCATCGGCCGCAGCAGCAGTTGGTCGAGCAGTGGAAAGATCGCCGTGTTCGCCCCGATGCCGATTGCGAGCGAGAGCAGTGCAACCGTAGTGAACAGCGGCGTATGGCGCAGACCGCGAAGTGCGTAGCGAATGTCGTCGAGCATAGCTTCTTACAATGTGCAACAACAGTGCCAGCGCAAGTTGTTCGAAACACGCTATCGCGTCTCGCACCATCCGCCGCGAATGGGATTCACCGTCCGAAATCGGACAGCTATCGGCGCGGAATTGCAAAGACCGGCCGCACCATCGCCCCAAGTCTGTAAATCGCGCTGGGCGATCTCCAGCGTATCGACCATGTTCCGCTGCTGCTGCAATGGAGTGCCGATCAGGGCAAGCTGCGCTCGGCGACTGCAACAGTCAGCCCCGCCCGGGCGCTCAGAAGCCATAGCGCAGCGCCAGAATCGCGTGCGAGTTCCTTCGATACTGCCCTAGGAAGTCGTCCTGTTTGCCGCGGATCACCGTGATTGACGCCCGCGCCTGCCAGTGCTTCGATAGCTGCTGCGTGTACTCGCTCTTTAGCCATGCGCCTGCGCCATTTTGCCGCACCGCCGTCTCAAACGCCAGCGTGCGCGCGGCGTCGACCGCCAGTGACGCCCGGCCGACGAATGCCCGCGCCAGACCTCGGTCGGGGGCGAAGTCGAGTTGCACACGGCGCTCGATTACGTGCTCGCCGGCATACCCGCCGACGAAGGTCCACTCTTTCACCGTTCGTTCCAATTGCACCACGTACAACACGTAATCGTCGGCGCCGCGATCGGAGGTTTTGAAAAACGCCGACTCGCCTTTCACCGTAAACCACGGCAGCGGCACGGCGCCCGCGCCGCCATACATACGCATTGTCGGAAAGCGATTGAACAACTCGACGCGCAAGCCCGGGAGCAGGCGGCCGTCGACGACGGGAAGATGATTGTGGCCCTCGTAGAACGCCAGCGCCATCTCGAAGCCGCGCCCCAAATAATTCCAGCGCGCGCCCGATTGCACGCCGCCCGGTATCCGCGCCGCGCCTTGACTCACCGCGAACTTCAGGTCGCGTGGCAGCACGACCCAACGCTGATTCAGCAACGGCGTGCGGCTCGGCGTGAATCGCGGCTGCAAGACAAGGTCGACCGTGTGCGCGCCCTTCTCCACCGTCAACCGCGCGGCAAGCACGCCAAGGAAGTCGTTGTCGATCACATTCAGGAAATCGCGTGGCGCGAAGCGATCGAGCGGATTCAGAATATCAGCCTTGCCCCAACGAATGAACTGGCGGCCGGCTTCAAACGTAACACGGCCCTTGTGCGCCGTAACGCTGAAGCGGCGCAACGAAATCGCGGGGCGTTGGACGCCGCGGTCCTGCCAGTCAATGCGAAACTCGCGCTCATATTGACGATGGGAATCCGTTCGCGCGTCGATTGCGCCATCGACCTTCAGCCACGGAGTCAACCGCTGGCGCACCTCGTAACGCAGCAGCGCGTCGCCGATCACGCGGCCGCTATCGCTAGGCGCTGTTTGCGGAAACAACGTCGTCCGCACATCGACGAACCCGCGCTGTTCCGCGTGCGCAATCAACGAAAAGAAAAGCAGCCACCTCATTCGCCGCGCCGCAGCGCCTGCAGCGTGAACATCTCTTCCTTCACGGGCACGTTGTACTGCAACTTCTCCGTCTTCAGAACGGTGCGTCCCTTGCGCCGCAGGTCTTCCATATTAAGCTCCAGCGCGGACCAGACCCCTTGCGTCTTTTCGATCTTCCGATAGTGCAGCCGACGCACAACCTGATCCTTCACATACATCTCATAACGCACGGGAAAGTAGATGTCCTTGCGAATCCACATCACAACCCTCCCATACTGCGACGCGCGCGTCTTTCGCGGCGTCGACTCGATCTTCCAGCACGCCTGCCCCTCAGCGGTCTCTTCGCCGAGCATCTTGAAGTCGCTCTGTTCGACATCGCGTTCTTCGAGATCCTCGTAGCTAAAGTCGGTACCGAAGAAACGCGTCGACCGGTCCTGTAACGCCACGCGCCGGTCCCGCTGCAACTCCGGAAGCCACATCCATTGGTCCGAAGCGCGATCCGTGTGATTGACGATCAACAACGCCACGCCCTTCACCTCCGGAGGCGCGATGAAACGGAGCAGAGCCTTGCTCTCGCCGTAGTTGCCTACTCGCGAAAACTGCCAGCGTTTTTCGCTGTTCTTGCCGTTCGGATTGAAGACCTGCAAAACGCCTTCGTAGCGCTGCGAGTTCGATCGATGCCGCTTCTGCGACTCCTCGACAATTTGCCGCGCGTCTTGCGCCATTGCGGCCACCGCCAATAACAATGCGTACTTACTCATATTCCAATGACTCCACGAGTGATCCGCGCACGGCTTGTTCGGCCGGCGCGAGCGCGGCCAGCAGCGCCGCGCCAAGAATGACTGGCCACAGCGCGGCCGACATGCCCCACGGATACGTATACTCCAAACGCAGCCCCGCGAAGTCGCGCGCCGACATCTCGATCGTGTAATAGAGCGCAACGACGCCGAAGAGGAATCCAATCAGCAGGCCAACCACCCCAATGGCGATCGCCTCGAGCCAGATCGTTCGCCGCACCTGATGCCGCAACGCGCCCACGGCTTGGAGCACGCCCAATTCGCGGCGGCGATCGGTGATCGACACGGTCAGAGTGTTGATAATGCCAAGCACGGCGACAAGCACCGCAACGAAGAGTTGAATGTAAGTTAGCCCAAACCACTGATCGGTAATCTTGGTGACGTAAGCCTTCAGATCGCGGTTTGTAAAGATGAAAAATCTCGTCTTACCCGCAAGCTGCCGTTCGAGCCACTGCCGCGTGGCCTCCACTGTCACACCGCGCTGCAAATACAAACGCACGATATTGATCGAGTCGTCGTTCCAGTTCTTGATGAAGACGGCGCGGTCCATCAACACCGTACCCTTCTGGTCGCTATAGTCGCGCACAACTCCGACAACGGGCAGCGTCAACGGACCGTTCGGCGTATTCAACGTAAGCGGGTTGCCGAGGTGCACGTTGTAAAGCTGCGCGAAGTTATCGGAGAGAATAAAGCCCTCTCCCGCCGCGGCGCGCTTGTACATCGTCGAGCTATCGCCTTCCACCGCGGGAAGGAACGACTCTCGCTCCAGCTTGGCGATCTCCACGGCGACAAACATCACCGGGCCTCCGTTGTACCGCAGGCGCCCGTTACGGACCAACTGCACCACCCGAACCCCGGGCGCTTCGCGCACCGCATCGGCGAACGACACAGGGAAACGGAAACTGCGATCGGTGATGTTCTGCGTCGCGGTCAGAAACATGTCGGGATTAAAGGCCACGCGCATCCATTCGTTGATTGCGTCGTAGCTGGCGCGTGCCATTCCGCCAAGCGCGATGACGAGCGAGATTGACAGCGCGAGCGCCGACACCGCGCCCGAGGTTCGGCGCGGCGATTGAATCAGGCTATCGGCCGCGAGCGTGCCTTCGACGGGCGCGAGCGTCTTCATCAGCGGACGCAACGCTCTCGACAACCACGCCGCCACGGTCGGCACCAGGAGCAGCCCCGCAATCACCGTGAGGAAGTACCCGCCGTAAAAGGCGATCCGGTTCTGCGTGAAGGACAGGCAGAAGACAACGACACCGAGCAAGGCGAACGCGGTGATGCGGCGAACGCGATTCTCACCCGCGCTCAGAATTTGATAGCGGCCTTTCTGCAGCGCGCGCACCGGGTCCACTTGCGCCGCGCCGCGCGCCGGAATCCAGGCCGCGATCAGGCTCGTCACAACGCCCATCGCAAGCGCGCCGAGCAGAAGCTTCGGGTCAGATGCAATCTCATCGGCGCGTTGCGCGACGCCGTAGATCTCGCCGAGAAACTCGCCGAGGGAGGCCGAGATACCGCGCGCGATCAATAGCCCGAACAGCACACCGGCCGCGGCTCCGGCAAGTCCCAGCAGCGCGCTCTCGGCCAGAAACAGCGTTTGGATTTGGCCGCGCGAGGCGCCGAGCGCGCGCAGAATCCCGATCTCGCTTCTTCGCTGCGTGACCGCGATCGCGAACGAGTTGTAAATGATGAACATGCCGATGAACAGCGCAAACATGCTAGTCAAATTCGCCATCGCACCGTAGACACTCGAAAGCGCCTCGAACTGCTTGCCGCGCGCCGAAGGCGGATCAACTTCGAATCCCGGGCCGAGCATCTGCCCCAAGCGGGCCCGCACGGCAGCCACCGGCTCGCCTTTGTTGACGGCGAGATCGATGCGGTCGAACTTTCGCCCTCGGCCAAAAACCTTCTGCGCCGCGTAGACGTCCATGATCGCCAGATTTCCGCCGAACGCGCTGGTCAGGCCGCTCGATTGCATGATGCCGCGCACCGTGAATGTGCGCGGGCCATCCATCGCATCGAGCGTGATCTTACTATTGATTGCAAGTTGATTCGCGCTTGCGAACTCGCGCGTGACCATCAATGAATCCGGCTGCGCGATGAAGACTAGCGGATCTTCGATGACTGTGTCTTCGCCCTCTTCGAGTGTGTAGTCGCGAAGACTGCGATCGCCGGTGAGGTCGACGGCGAGGATCAGAATATTGCCCTGCGACCGCAGGTTGAGATTGACGACAGCCTCGATCACCGGTACCGCAACGCGCACGCCCGGCGCTGCCTGTACACGTTCCAAGACCTCTTCGTCAAAGCCCGCTTCGCCCGCTGTGACCTGCAATTGCGTCGCGCCGGCGATGCGGTTAACGGTCTTGATGAACGCAGCCATCACGCTCTGATTCGCCGTATGCATGCCGACAAACACCGCTACTCCCAAAACGATGCCGGCCATGGTTAGCAGCGAGCGGAGTTTATGCTTGCGCGCATACTGCCAGCTGATCAGCTTGATGAGCTTCATCCGCGTTCGTCTTTCACAACGCGCCCGTCTTTCAGCGCAATGCGCCGCGGACACGCCTCGGCCACGCCGCGGTCGTGCGTGACGATGAGCACCGTCGCGTTCAAGCGCTGATGCACGTCGCGCAACAGATCGAGAATTTCGGCACCGGTTGACGAATCGAGATTGCCCGTTGGCTCATCGGCCAGAAGGATCGGCGGATACACCGACAAAGCGCGCGCGATCGCCACTCGCTGCCGTTCGCCGCCCGAGAGTTCATCGGGCAAATGCTCCATGCGCTTGTCGAGCTTCACGAGCGTGAGCAACTCCTTGGCCCGATCGGCAATCTTCGCGGCCGGCCAGCCGCGTAAGTGAAGGGGCAGCGAAACGTTTTCGAGGCAACTCAACGTCGGCAGCAGGTTGAAGAATTGAAAAATGAAGCCGATCTTGTCGCGGCGAATCCGTGTGAGTTCGTCGTCGCTGACGCCGGCAAGACGGGCGCCGTCCACTTCGACATCGCCCGACGAAGGCCGGTCCAACCCGCCAATCAAGTTCAAGAGTGTGGATTTACCGGAGCCCGATGGACCGACGAGGGAAACCACTTCGGCTTTGTCGATTCGAAGATCGACCGTATCGAGCGCCACCACTTGCCGTTTCCCATCAAATCGTTTGGAAACACCGTGTAGGGCTATCATGTCAGCATGAAGTAAGCGACTGCTTCTATGATGACACGCGAAAACGGAGCGGCTCTTTTTCATGAATGAGTTGCTGGTTCTGAAAAATTTCCAAGCGGGTGCGCTCGCGCTGCTCGTGCTGATCGGATCGTTGGTGGCGCGGCGGTGGATGCTGCGGCGATTGCGGCCCTTTCCGCAGATCGCCGATGGCATCGCCACGCCGTCGCTGTTGTGGTGTTTAGTGATCGGCATCGATGCGCTGTTGAACTTCATCGAGCTGCCCGCGCGCGCGACGACCATCGCCAACTACATCGTCGTCAGCTTTCTGATCCTCAGCCTGACGATGGTGGTTTCGGCCGTACTGATTCGCGTGATTCAGGATTATGGCGAGCGGCACAATATGCCGTTCGCGGTGGCCGGACTGTCCCGGACTTTGACGCGCTCCGTGGTTTTTGCGGTCGGACTTCTGGTTTTGTTGCGCTTTCTCGGCATTTCGATCACGCCGGTGCTGGCGACCTTGGGCGTCGGCGGTTTGGCTGTCGCTCTGGCGCTGCAAGATACGCTGGCCAATTTCTTCGCTGGCGTTCACATCCTCGTCGAACGCCCGATTGCCGTCGGTGATTATGTGCGGCTGACCGAAGACGAACAGGGCACTGTATCCGACATCGGCTGGCGCACGACACGATTGCTAACGACGGCGAACAACATTGTCGTGATTCCGAACAAGACGATTACATCGGGCAATCTCCTCAACTACTCGATGCCGTCCAACCCCGTGTCGGTGTTTATCCCGATCGTTTTGGCGCACGACGCCGATGTCGACAAGGCAAGTGAACTCGCGGTGAAGGCGGCGCTGGGCACCGAGGGTGTGGCCTCCGATCCTCCTCCTGTGTTTCTGGCCGATCCCGGAATGACGCCGACGCACTTGCAGTTCTGCCTGGCGTTTCAGGTGTCGCAGTTTCTCGGCTCGGGTCTAGTGCGGACCGCGGTCTTGCAGAAGATATTGACGGCCTTTCATTCGGCGCAAATTGCGCTGCCCGATCCCACGCGCCTGCGAGGCCGCCAATGAAGAAGACGCTGCGAATCGGCGTCGATACGGGCGGGACATTTACGGACTTCGTGGTGCAGCGGCCGGATGGCAAGCTCACGTCATTTAAGCTGCCGTCGAATCCGGCCGATCCGGCGTCGGTGATCCTCGCCGGCATCACCCGCGCCGCGAGCGGGGCGAAGAAGGCCGAAGTGGTGCACGGTTCGACGGTTGCGACGAACGCGCTCCTGGAACGCAAGGGCGCGCGCGTGGCCTTCGTGACAACCGCCGGTTTCGAAGACATGCTCACAATCGGCCGCCAGAACCGCGCGGCGCTCTACGATCTATCTCCGCCACCGAAACGGTTACTGGTTCCGAGCGGACTCTGTTTCGGTGTGGCGGAGCGGGCGCACTACGATGGATCGATAGAGAAAGGGCCTTCGGCGCTTGAGTTGAAGCGGGTGCGCGCTGCGTTACGGAAAGCGAAAGTTGAATCCGTCGCGATCTGCTTCCTTCATGGCTGGCAGACAACGGAGAACGAACGCGCCGTGCGCGAAGCCCTGGGCGAAGAGTGGTTCGTCTCGGCATCGCATGAGATTGCGCCCGAGTTCCGCGAGTACGAACGAGCATCCACGACCGCGGTCAACGCCTACGTCGGCCCGATGATGGATCGCTATCTCGGGGATCTCGAAAAACGCTCGCCCTACCCGCTTGCCATCATGCAATCGAACGGCGGACTGTTGCCGGCGAGCGTGGTGCGCAAACACGCGGTTCGGACGATCTTGAGCGGTCCCGCCGGCGGCGCGGTTGGCGCTGTCGGCGTCGCCGCCGCGTCGGGCTTCACAAAGATACTGGGCTTCGATATGGGCGGCACGTCAACCGACGTGTGTTTGTGCGAAGGCGCGCCGCGCGAGACGACCGAAGCCTATGTCGACGGACTCCCGGTGCGGGTGCCGATGCTCGATATTCACACCGTTGGCGCGGGCGGGGGATCGCTGGCGCGCGTGGATGCGGGCGGATTGCTGCGTGTTGGACCGGAGAGCGCGGGTGCGCGTCCGGGGCCGGCGTGTTACGGCGCTGGAACGCAGGCGACAGTGACCGATGCGCACGTGGTGTTGGGGCGGATCGCGGAGGAGCAACTGGCGGGCGGGGAGGTGCGTATCGACGCGACCCGCGCGGCGGCGGCCGTGAGTGCGGTCGCGGAAGTGTTGCGCGTGTCGATCGACGAAGCGGCGGCGGGTATCATCCGCATCGCCAACGCAAACATGGAACGCGCGATTCGCGCGGTGTCGGTCGAGCGCGGTTACGATCCGCGCGACTTTGCGCTCGTGGCCTTCGGCGGCGGCGGCGGCTTGCATGCATGCGAGATCGCCGCACAGTTGGGAATTCGGACGGTGATTGTGCCGCGGCTTGCGGGCGCGTTGTCGGCGTTGGGCATGCTGATGGCGGACAACGTGCGGGACTACGCGGCGGGTGTGTTGGGCCGCGCCGGGCATCTGCAAGCGTTCGCGGCGCTAGAGCGCCGGGCGCGCGCCGAGATGCGCGCCGCCAAGCTGGCCCGGTTTGCCGACTGCCGCTATGCCGGGCAAAGTTACGAACTGAAGATTCCGTTCGGCGCGGATTTCCACGCGGCGCACGAAAAGGCATACGGCTTCGCGATGCCGGAACGGGCCATCGAGACGGTCACGCTGCGCGTGCGTGCGACGATTGCGGTCAACGGACCGCGGTTGGAGCACCGGCCGGCGCCGGGCGGCGCTAAAGAGAAGCGCCTTGTCTTTGTCGGCGGCGGATGGCGATCGATCGGGTCACCCCGGCGCGAGCAGGTACCGCCACGACCGGCCGCCGGTCCGGCGCTGGTGCTGGACTACGGCTCAACGACGCTTGTACCGGCCGGTTGGCGATACCGCTGTGACGGCGCGGGCAATTTGATCTGCACGGCGTAACAGGCGGTAGACAATCTACATCCATGGGTGTAGGATATCTACCGCCATGCCCAAAGTCGATCTTCTTCAAGGCACCCTCGATATGTTGATCTTGCGGACGCTGCGCTGGGTCCCCGCCACGGCTACGCGATCGCCCTGGCCATCCGGTCCGGTTCCGGCGACGTGCTTCAGGTCGAAACCGGATCGTTGTATCCAGCGTTGCACCGGCTGGAAAAACAGGGCTGGCTGAAGGCGCACTGGGGCGAGACCGAGCAGAAGCAGCGCGCGAAGTTCTATCAGCTCACTGCGGCGGGGCGAAAACAGTTAACCAGGGAGGAATCGCGGTGGTCGGCGCTGACGGCGGCGATCGCGCGCTTGGCGGAGGTGAAGTCATGAGCCGTCGTGACGACGAGATCGACGACGAACTGCGAGCCCATTTGAATATGGCGATTCGCGACCGGATCGAGCGCGGGGAAGATCCCGGTGAGGCCGCCGCGGCGGCGCGGCGGGAGTTCGGCAATCAGTTGCGCATCTCCGAGGACACGCGTGAGGTTTGGGCCTGGACATGGCTAGAGTCGGTAGTGCAGGATCTGCGATACGCCGCGCGCGGGCTTCGGAAAAGCGCTGGATTCACAGCCGTCGCCGTGTTGTCGCTGGCCCTTGGAATCGGTGCGAACACGGCGATTTTCACAATCCTGAACGCCGTCGTACTCAAGATGCTGCCCGTGTCCGCGCCGCACGAACTAGTCGAAATTCTGCAGCAATATCCAGGAGAGCCACGCGGCAACGGCTATTGGTCCGGAGAGAGCTACGAACACTTTCGTAGTTCGAATCATGTCTTCGCGAGCCTCGCCGGCTTTGCGCGCGACAACCGCGCTGAGGTTTCGATTGACGGCGAGCCATTTGTCTTCATGGCCAACGATCATGTGACGCCGAACTTCTTCGCGACGCTCGGGCTTCCGGTAGCGCTGGCCGAGGGCGGCGCGATCATCAGCGGCAAGCTGCATCAACGCTACCCGCATCTAATCGGCAAGCAGATCCAGATCGACGGCAAGGCGGTGACAGTGTCCGGCGTCGCGCCGGAAGGGTTTGTGGGAATGCTAACGGGCTCGCCGACCGACGTGTGGACGTTGAGGGCGGCGGAAGCGAAGTCGCGCGTGGCGATTTTCGGGCGGCTGGCACGCCACGCAACGATCAACCAAGCACGCGCGGAAATTCAAACGCTGGCCGAGTTCACACGCGAAGAGCTGATGCGCACAAGCAAAGACCCGCAGTGGAAGCACATGAAGTTCTTCGTCGAGTTCGCGGGCAACGGCAACAACATGATCCGCGATAAGTATGGCAAGCCGATCACCGTCATCATGGGAATTACCGGCGTGCTGCTGTTAATCGCATGCGTGAATCTTGCGGGCATGCTGCTGGCGCGCGCGGCGAGCCGGCAGCGGGAGATGGCGATTCGCGCGGGCCTGGGAGCGTCGCGCGGGCGCCTGATCCGTCAAGTGATGACGGAGTCGCTGCTGTTATCGGCGATTGGCGCGGTGTTGGCGATCGGCGTGGCGTTCGGCGCTACGCGTGTGTTGAGCGCGATCATCGCCAGTGGCCGGCCGCATGAACGCGTCGTTTTGGACCTCGCGCCCGACCTCGACTCACTGCTCTTTACGATCGTCGTTTCGATACTAACCGGGCTATTGTTTGGACTGGCGCCGGCGTTTGCAGGAACGAAACCGGCACGGCGCACGCGGCGGTTGAGCGATGCCCTCGTCGCCGCGCAGATCGCGGCGGCGGTTGTGCTATTGACGGCGGCGGCGCTGGCGACGGGGTATCTCTCCGATCTGCGCAACTTGAATCTCGGCTTCAACAGGCACAACGTGCTTTTGTTTCAGGTCGACGGCTCGAAGGGGTTCGACAAAGCACGCGCGGTCGAACTGCTGCGGAGATTCGAAGCGATTCCCGGCGTGCAAGCGGCGTCGATTAGCGCGGTGAGTCCGATACAAGGCGCGGGAGCGAGCCGCATGGTGAACGCCGATGGCTTCGTCGAGCGCGCGGAAGACCGGCGGTACTCGTCGCTGAATTGGGTGACGCCTCGATACTTCGAGGCCCTTGGCATTCCGTTCCTCGAAGGCCGCGACTTTCGCTTCGACGACGAAGGAAAGCCGCACTACGCAATCATCAGCCGCGCGATGGCGCAGCATTATTTTAAGGGGCGCAGTGCAATAGGCGGCATGTTGCAGTTCGACGGGCGGACGACGCGGTATGAAGTGATCGGCGTGGCCGGCGATTCGAAGTATCTCGATTTAAAGGCCGCGCCTCCGCGCACGATGTACATGAACACACTGCAAACACCAAATCCGGTTTCGCAATATGTAGTGCGAACGGCGGTGGCGCCCGAGTCGGTGGCGAACGAAGCGCGGCGCATCGCAGCCGAAGTCGCGCCATGGGCGCGTGTCGACCGTGTGACTACGCTGGCCGAGCAGGTCGATTCGTCGATAGTTCGCGAGAGATTGGTCGCGCAGTTGGCCAACCTATTTGGCGTGCTAGGAGCGCTGATCGCGGCAATCGGGCTTTACGGTCTGCTCGCCTACCCGGTGACGCGGCGGACCAGCGAGATCGGCCTGCGCATGGCGCTCGGCGCGACGCCGGCCAATGTATTAGCGCTTGTGTTGAAGCACGCCCTCGCGTTAACGCTTACCGGCGTCGCAATCGGCGCGGGCCTGGCATCGCAGGCACCGGGGCTGCCGGCGAGTGCAACGACGCCGGCCGTCATTGGGGCTGCCGTAATGATCGCGATCGCGCTAGTAGCGGCCTACGTTCCCGCACGCCGTGCGGCTCGGATCGAACCGCTGCGCGCGCTGCGGTGTGAGTAGTCTCAGCCAGCATCCGCCAACACGCCTACCCTACTTCTTCGGCCAAACAACTCCCTGATCCTTCTTGGTCACCGGCGCCAAGCCCTTGTACACAAACTTCTGCACGCGTTGTCCTCGGTAGGTTTCGGTCGTGTAGATATTGCCCTTGGAATCGGTCGCGATTGAGTGCACGGCGTAGAACTGGCCGGGCTGTCGTCCGCCGTCGCCGAAGGTAGTGAGCACTTCGAGCGTCTCGCGCAGCAGGATGTGCACCTTCATGTTCGAGCCGTCGCAGACGTAGAGATACTTCTCGCCGGGGTCCTTGGAGATAGCGACGTCGAAGGCCGCTCCGTCGCCAAAAGTGTTCTTTGCGACCCAACCTTCCTTCAAATATGTACCGTCGGTCTTGAACGCCTGGATGCGGTTGTTGGTGCGATCGCAAACATAAACGAGGCCGTCCTTCGACAACGCAACGCCGTGAACGGGCGTGCGGAATTGCTTCGGCGCGGGGGCGTTGGGATCGTAGGGGCCGAGATCGGTGTCGTCGGGCTTGGAACCGTACGCGCCCCAGTGGCGCTTGTATTTGCCGGTGTCGGCGTCGTACACGATGACGCGTCGGTTGCCGTAGCCATCGGCGACGTAGAGTTCGTTGGTCTTGGGATCAACAATCGTCTTGGCCGGCAGGCGCAGATTTTCGATGTCGTTGCTGCCCTTGCTCATGAAGGGCTTGCCAATCTGCATCAGAAACTTCCCGGACTGGGTGAATTTCAGGATGAAGCTATCATGCACGGCGCCGGCTGCGGCCATCTTCGATTCGTCGTGCGCGAGCGCCGCGCCCGCGCCGGCGGCGCGTCCGTTGCCGCCGATCCACACGTTCCCCTTGTGGTCGACATCGACACCGTGATTCGACGTTGGCCAGTTGAATCCTTCGCCTTTTCCGCCCCAGCTTTGAATGAGATCGCCGGCGGCGTTGAACGCGAGCACCGGCGGCGCAGCCGCGCAGCACTCCGACGCTTTCGGAGTATGCGTGGCGTACTGCTCCTTGACTTCCAGCGAACCCTGCCGGTGGACGATCCAAACGTTATCCTTGGCGTCGACGCCGAGACCGATGGTTGCGCCGATGACCCAGTGATTGGGCAGCGGCTTCGGCCACATCGGATCGACTTCGAAGCGCGGCGCCATCGGCCCGGCCGCCTCGACCGCCGAACGCTGTTCCAATAGGTACGACCCAACGGCGAGTGCGCCGAAAACGGCGACGAATGCGCCGGCCTTGCAGTAAGTGCAGTTGATCATGGATTTCTCTCGCGGATGCGTGTTCGCTATCATACACGATTCGGCATGCGCATTCCTCTGTTACTTTTCGCGGCCACTCTGGCGATCGCGCATGACGCTCCGCCCGACGCAACGGTGCACATGCACCTACGCAGCGAACCAGGCAAGGCGACAGTGCTCGTGCGAATTCCCCTGGAGACGGTTCGCGACATCGACTTCCCGGCACTGCCGGGCGGTTACCTCGATATCGAGAAGCTAACGCCACGGCTACTGGGCATCGCAAAGACGTGGACTGCGGATCCAATCGAACTCACGACTGGTTCCGAAAAGCTTGGCGCTGTGCGCGTGGTCGCGGCGCGGATATCGATCGAGTCGGACCGCTCGTTTGGCGACTTCGAATCGGCGCTGCTGCACGTGCAGGGGCCGCCGCACGCGAATACCGAGAATCTGTTCTGGAAACAGGTCTTTCTCGATACGCAGCTGGAGTACCCGCTTCCCGCTGGGGAGACGGCTCTGGGAATGAAGGCTGCCTACACGGTCTTGGCCGAGAAAGTTTCGATCGTGCTTCGCTACGGCGGCCGAACGTTCTTGCTGAATGGCGGTGAGGACGCGTTTGCTCTGGACCCCCGTTGGCATCAGGCGGCCTGGCGATTCGTCAAGATGGGCGTCGAACACATCCTGAGCGGCGCGGACCATCTGCTGTTCCTGCTGTGTCTGGTGATCCCGGTCCGCAAGTTTCGCGAACTGATTTGGGTGGTGACGGCGTTTACCGCGGCGCACTCGATAACGCTGATCGCGTCGGCGTTTGAACTGGCGCCGGGTGGCTTGTGGTTTCCTCCACTTGTGGAGGTGCTAATCGCGATATCGATCATCGCCGCGGCTTTGCTCAACATCCTAAAGCCGGGCGGGCACGGAGAGGCGCGATTGGCGTTCGGCTTTGGTTTGGTGCACGGATTTGGATTTTCGTTCGCGCTGCGGGAGTCGCTGCAATTCGCGGGATCGCACTTGGTATCGTCGCTGCTGGCGTTCAACGTGGGTGTCGAGATCGGCCAGGTGGCGGCGATCGCCGTGATGGTTCCGGTGCTGGCGTGGCTGTTCGGGCGGATTGACGAGCCGATAGGCGTGATTGTGCTTTCGGCGTTGATCACACACGTTTCGCTCCTGTGGCTGTATGAGCGCTGGGCGGTGTTGGCGAAATATCCGGTCCAGTGGATGCCCGAGTTGGCATTGCTGGCAATACGCTGGGCAATGGCCGGGATGGCGGGCTACGGGGCCTGGTGGGTGGTGACGAAGAAACGAATTTGACCCCGGTTTCTGGGGAGTTGCGTAATAAGGGAGAGGAGATCCTATGCGCTTACTTCTTCTTTCGATTTTCTCGCTGAGTGCGTTTTCGCAGATCGATCTGTCGCGCGGCAGCGTACAGATCAACTTGAAATACAACGGGCAGCCAGTTTCGCAGTCGGCGCCGGGATTTTACGTCACGGTTAGCTTTGGCAGCTATGGCGCTGGGATGTTCTACGACTCGATTACGATCGGTGACGTCACACCGGGTAGCTATTCAATGGCGGTGCAGGTGTCGCCAAGCAGTGCCGTACTAATGACGATTTGGAGTTGTCCCCAAATCTGAGACACGAGTCTAGACACACAAAAATTCCCAAAGGAGAATTTGAGTCATGTCCGTGTCACGAAGAAAGTTCAACCGCGAGT
>VFZW01000020.1 GCA_016871055.1 Acidobacteriota bacterium | reverse complement strand
CGCCCGAGCGCATGCCCGCTAAGTGATTCACAATGAACCGCTTACCTCGCGCTCCCGCACGAGGTAAGCGCTCTTCGCAGTAAACTCCCGCTAGGGTCCGTCCTTCACTCTCGTATACACTGCACTTGATCCCGAAGTCATGAGAGAAGAACAAGAGTTCGACGAGATTCGAGCGAAAGGCGACGAATTAAAGGTTTTTCGAGCGTTGGACTTGGTGGTAGACACGGCGCAAGGCTTGGCGCACCTATACGGCGAGCCGATCCACCTCCGGCCGCGAACGTTTCAGTTGCTTGAATTCCTAATTGAGAACCGCCACCGGCTGGTTGAAAAAAACGAGATCTTCTTTGGTTGTTTGGAAGGACGCCACAGTATCCGATGCAACGCTGGTCGGATGCATCCAGGAGATTCGAAAGGCACTGAATGACGACTCAAAGTCGCCGCGTTATGTACGTACTGTGCCCAGGCGCGGGTACCAATTCATAGCGCCAGTGGCATCGGCGGCTGCCGAGACGGAAGTCATCGAACCCCACGTGCCGCCGCAGCGTCGTCCCCGAATTTGGCCTTACGTACTCGCTGCCGTCGCCTCGGTCGCGGGCGTGATCGTTTTTGCAAACCTCCGGCAGCGGACGCCGGTGGATCGGTCGCTATCGGAAGTTGCCTGGTTTAAGTTGGACGGTGGCGAGGCGGCCGATGCGGGTGGGAATCTTCCGGCACTGCGCATCTCCGGTCCGGCGAAGTTCGTCGCCGGAGCGCTCGGCGGCGCGGTTCGTTTGGATGGCGTGTCGGCGGCTCTCGACGGCGACGATCCGCGCGGCCGCCTTCCAAGCGGCGATTCTCCGCGAACGGTCACAGCTTGGATTCGAACGACTTCGACCAACGGGGACTCGAGCGTCATTGTTAATTTCAACAGTAACGGCGGTTCGGAGTTTTCGCCCGACAACTTTTCGCTCATGCTGTTGAAGTCCGGTCATGTGGCATGGAGCCGGCACGGGCGAGCCGATGTGTACCTCCGCAGAGAGGTCGCGGTTAGCAAGAGCCGGGTCGATGACGGCGAGTGGCACTTTATCGCGGGGCGGTTCGAGGGAGCGCCTTCCAATAGCGCCAGCGTCTTTGTCGATGGCGTCGAAAGTGATCCGGCCATCATGCCGTTGGTTTCACCGTTCATGCCGGGCCCTGGCCGATTCGCCGCGGGCAACGGGGTTGTTCGCGGAACATCTTTTCGCGGCGATATCGATGACGTTCGTGTCTTTGAACGTGCGCTGAATCAAGCCGGCATTGCCGCAATCCATCGTTGCGTTTCCGGTGTGAACGACCTGCAAGACGGCTTCTACTTTATCGCCGCGAATTCGCCCAGCCCCGAAGGGCCGGTGCATTTGCGCATCGACTCCGAGATTCAGCACACTGGCACGAGCTTTGCCGGAGTTCATCTCGTGCGACGCACCGCCGATTGCGGATTGCGAAGCATCCGCGCCGCCGACGCCGGCCAGGACCTCTACTTTGCGATGGACGTGCTCGCGCCGACAAACGAGGACCACATGGAAACCCAAGCGGGGCCGTATTTCCGCAGCCGCCGCGCAGCGCCGGGCGATGGAATTATCGGCGGGACATCCGCCGGTTTTTGGGTCCGGCTTCATTCGACCGGCGCTGTCAGCGTGCGCCGGCTGAATCCGTCGGCGATCATTGCGTTCGCCGCACCTACCGGGATTTTCAACGCGAGCGCCTTCCACCATCTTGAAGTTTCCGCTAGTGGCGCCGTGTTGCAAGTCGCACTGGATCGAAGACTCGTGGTGTTCGATCAAGGCGGCGCGATGACTTCGAACGTCGTGCTCGATCGTGCATGGGAAGAACTTCCAGTTCCTGGTACCAATGCGGGTACGGTTGGAGTCTATTTCGGCGCGGAAGGAAACAATGCACGCATCGGCGGTCAGCGGGCGAAGAACTTGCGGCTGGAGAAATACCGCCCGCTATTCCAGTAAGTGCCGCGGGTGTGTCACCATCATCCGGCGCACATCATCTTGCGTGAAGCCCGCGGCACGCATCCTCTCCGCGTATTCGATCATTCCTTCGGCTGGTGGAGGCGTATCCGGTTGACCGAGATCGGAGGTGAGAATCGTCGAGTTCACACCGACATCGGCGATGGCATTTTCAATCGTCGCGAACGGCACGTGTCCGCAACGGTGGGTCGTCGACACGAAACACCGTTCGAAGATCGCGCCGAAGACCGTGAGCTCGCGTTGGAGCGCGGGCGTGTAGTAGGTCGCTCCCCATTCCGGGTGCGTGACGAGAATTTTCGATACGCCCTCGGTGTGTGCGAAACGGATGAGCGCTGAGGCTTCTTCCGGGCTGATGTGCCCCGTGCCAAGAATCGCGTCCGCGTTCGCGATGAGGCGCACGATCGATTGGACATCGTGCCGCAACTCGCCGTGACCGTCGAACACCGACAGCACGCCATGCTCCTTGTGATGCACCTTGTGATTATGCGCGGAGTGGGTTGGCATCCATATCTCTTTTGCGCCTACGGCTAAGGCCGCGCGAACGGCGCTGACGTTGAAGCCGCCGATGGTGTCGTTGAGCACGAGCCCGCCAAAAACTTTGATCTCCGGCACGACTTTGCGAGTGAGATAGGCACGCGCGGACGTGGGCGCGGAATGGGACTTCAGCAGGATTGCTCCGAATCCAGCCGCCGCCATTTCGCGAGCGAGATCGATGTCGTCATAGCGGCGCGCGACGACGTCTGGCGCACTGTGCACATGAAGGTCCGCCGCGCCGCGCAGATACTCGGGAAGTCCGCTCATGGTTTCGCTCCTCGCATGTTAAACTAGCCTCCTTGTCGATTATGAGCAAGTTCCGCGTCGGCGTCACGGCCGACTTCGCCACCGAAGCAAAAGGCCGCTATGAAGCGGCGCTCGAACAGAAGCTGTCGCTTCCGAACGTCGAGTACGAACTCATGCCGGACTTTGAGGGCAATGTCTGCACGCCAGATGTGCTGGACCGTTACGACGCCATCTTCGCGCTCGCCTCCTGGTTCAAGGCTGAGAGTGTGGGCGGTTGTTCGCGACTGGCCATCGTCGCGCGATGGGGCGTCGGTTACGACCGCGTCGACACCAGGGCACTCACCGAAAACGGAATCGCATTGGCGATCACGCCCAATGCCGTTCGCACGCCCGTTGCCGAAGCGATCATCACGCTGATGCTGGCGCTGGCGAAGAATCTGTTCACACAGAACGAAATTACGCGTGCGGGAAAATGGCGGGGCGATCTGCCGCGGCTCGGCCGGAACCTGCGTGGCCAGGTGCTTGGCTCCATCGGCTGCGGCAATATCGGCAAAGAGATGTTCCGGCTTGCGAAGCCGTTCGGCTTTTCGCGGATGATCGCCTACGATCCATTTCTTACACAGAAGCAGATGGGCGATCTTGGCGTCGAACTCGTCGATCTGGATACGGTGATGCGCGAAAGCGATTTCGTGACCGTGAATGCTCTCCTGAATGCGGCGACCACCGGACTCATCGATGAACGCGCGCTGCGGTTGATGAAGCCGGGCGCGTATTTTATCAACACCGCGCGTGGGCCGATTGTCGATCAAGCCGCGTTGACGCGATTGCTCGAGGATCGGGCGATCGCCGGCGCTGGACTTGATGTATTTGAAGTCGAACCGCCACCACCCGATCTGCCGTTGTTGCATCTAGACAACGTCATCGTCACGCCGCACGGACTGCCCTGGACCGAAGAGATCGCGCGCGACAACGGTCTGGAGGCGTGCGACAACATTCTTGCGGTAGCGCGCGGCCAACTGCCGCCGGGACTGGTTAACAAGGCGGTCGCCGATAATGCGGCGTTCCAAGCCAAACTCGCGAGGTGGAAATGAAACCCAACAAAATGCAACAAGCGCTGGCCGCCAATGGCACGGCCGCGGGACACATGATCAGCGAATTCGGAACGCGCGGCATCGCGCGCATCGTCGCTGGCACCGGTGTCGATTTCGTGATGATCGACATGGAGCACACCGGCTACGACACGGAACGAATCGCCGATCTTTGCTCATGGTTCCGGGCCGTCGATGTTGCTCCGATGGTCCGTATTCCGCAGGGGCTTTATCACTTCTGCGCGCGGACGCTGGACGCAGGCGCGCTCGGCATTATGGTTGCGAATGTCGAAACTGCCGCGCAAGCCAAAGAGATCGTCGACGCCTGTAAATATGCCCCTCTCGGTAAACGCGGAGTCGCGCTCGGAGGAGCACATAACGATTTCGTGATGCCGAATCCTGCTGAGTATTTTCGTTACGCGAATGAGAACACGACCGTCGTCTGCATGATCGAGTCGCCGATTGGCGTCGCCAACGTCGATGCCATTGCGGCCACGCCCGGCGTCGATGTTCTGTGGGTTGGACACTTCGACCTTACGCAAGCCATGGGGATTCCCGCGCAGTTTCAGCATCCCGATTTTCACGCGGCCATCAATGCCGTAGTCGCCGCCGCGCGCAAGCACGGCAAACAAGCGGGCATTCAGCCGAACAGCTTGGATCAAGCGAAGGAATGGCGCGCCGTTGGATTCAACGTCATCAGTTGGATGATGGACTACGGCGTCTATCGGAACGCGCTTGCGCAAGGTGTCAAGGACATCCGCGTTATTCTGGCTGGTGCATGAGCGTTACGCTGCGCATCGCCGCCGAATCCGACTTGCCCGTCATTCTTTCTTTTATCGAAGGCCTTGCCGATTACGAGAAGTTGCGCCATGCTTGTGTAGCGACGGAAGACGCGCTCCGGCGGACACTGTATGGCGAGCGCCGTTACGCCGAAATCATCATCGCCGACCACCACGGCGTTTCCGCCGGTTTCGCGCTCTTCTTCCATAACTATTCGACGTTTTTAGCGAAGCCAGGCATCTATCTTGAAGACCTATTCGTGCTTCCGGCTCATCGCGGCGCGGGAATTGGCAAGGCGTTGCTGATCGAACTCGCGCGCCTCGCCGTCGAACGCGATTGCGGGAGGCTGGAGTGGTCGGTGCTGGATTGGAATGAGCCGGCCATCGGCTTCTACAAGTCGCTAGGCGCCGAGACTCAGGACGAGTGGACGATCTTCCGCTTGACCGGAGAGGCGCTGAAGAAACTCGCTCAGTCCTCGTAAGATTTCGATCGCCTCGTCGACGTGGGCTTTTGTTGCGATGTAAGGAGGCAACAGGCGCAGTACGGTGTCGTGCGTGCAGTTGATGAGCAGGCCTTTTTCGCGCGCGGCTTCGACGATTGCACCGCCCGGCGTGTCGAGTTGCACCCCAGCCATCATGCCTTCCCCGCGTATCGGAAGTCCGAATTCGCTAAGCCTCTTGTGCAAATACGCACCGGTGGAGCGAATGTTTGGAAGCAGGGTGTCGATTTCATCCAGCACGGCAAGCGCGACGCGGCATGCAAACGGCCCGCCGCCGAACGTCGATCCGTGTTCGCCCAAATTTATCAGGGCTGCCGCACGTTCGCCAAAAATCGTCGCGCCGAGAGGGATTCCGGCGGCGAGAGGCTTCGCTGTTGTTACGATGTCGGGCACAAGTCCTTCGAATCGCTGGTACGCGAAGTGGTGGCCGGTGCGTCCTAGCCCGCATTGTGTCTCGTCGGCGATCCACATCGCCGCGGAATCAGTGGCCAGGCGGCGAACCTCGCGCAAGTACGGTTCGGTCATCGGTACAACGCCACCCTCGCCTTGAATCGATTCGACAACGATCGCGGCGGTCTTTTCGGAGACCGCCGCGCGCAGCGCCTTCTTCTCATTGGCGGCTACGAACCTTACGCCGGGTAGTAGCGGCTCGAACGGCGCTCGGTACTTTCGATCACTGGTTATTGAGAGTGCGCCGGACGTCCGGCCGTGGAAGCCGTTCTCAATCGCTACCAATTCGTGCCGGCCGCTCGCCTTGGCGGTCTTCAATGCGACTTCAATCGCTTCCGCGCCACTGTTGGTGAAGAAGACGTGCGTCAGGCCAGCCATCGATGCAAGCCTCTTCGCCACTGCCTGCTGATACTCGTTGTGAAAGAGATTCGAAGAGTGAATCAGCCGGCCTGCTTGCGCGGTGATCGCTCTCGTGATCGACGGGTGGTTATGCCCAAGCGCGTTGACGCCGATACCGCTTATGAAATCCAGGTAGCGTTTGCCATTGGTATCGAACAGATTACAGCCGTCGCCGTGGGTGATTGTCATGGGTGGCCGCGAGTAAACGGGTAAGATCATGTCCTACCGTACGGCGGATCCGTGATTCCGTCCAATATAAAGATTAGATCGATTAATATGACAGTGATATGAACGAATATGAGCTCAGTCATCTTCGATACTTCGTCGCGGTCGCCGAGGAACTGCACTTTGGCCGGGCGGCTGCGCGTTTGCATATTTCGCAGCCGCCGTTGACCCAGCAGATTCAGCGGCTTGAAGAGCGAATCGGTTTCGCCCTGTTCGAGCGTTCAACCCGCCACACGGCATTGACAAGCGCGGGCGCGGCGATGCTGCCCATTGCGCGCGCCGCGATCGAAACGGCCGCTCGTGCGGTGGAGGCCGCCCGCCGGGCCGGCAGGGGCGAATCGGGCGAATTGGTACTGGCCACGCCGCCATCGGTGATGCTCACTCGCCTGCCGAAAGTCATCCGCGATTTCCGCCGGACGACGCCCGCGGTTGAACTGCGCCTCCGGGAGATGTCGACCGCCGCGATCGCGGAGGCGCTTTCACGCGGGGAAGTCGATCTTGGCTTTTTGCGATGCCCTTGCGCGGCGGGCGAACTAGCGCGCTACACCGAAGGCGTTGTGGCCGTACTGCCGAAGAAACACCGCTTGGTGTCGAACCGTAAACTGCGAGCCGAACAACTGGCCAATGAGCCGTTCGTGTTTTTCCCCCGCCGCCTGGGGGCCGGTTTCTTCGATGAACTCGTCGATACCATCGGCTTCGTCCCACGCGTTGTGCAGGAAGCCACACAGTGGTCGACCATTGTGGCGCTGGTGGAAACCGGAATCGGTGTAACGATTGGTCCCGCGTCGATAGCGCGGTTGGCGGGGCGGGGGAGTGTCGTTCTGCCGCTTGCTGGAGTTCAAACGACGCTACTGCTGGCCTCCGGTGCGAGACCGAACGCTGCGGCCCGGCGTTTTGTCGAAACGTGTTCCAGGGTATTATCGGGAAGCGATGCCCCTGCCAGTATTGCCATTAGACGCGCCACTCAGCGAGTATGAGAGCCAAGCCGGGCCCGCGCCAAGCGCGGGTGCTTTCGACTTCGTAGCCCGGCGTTACGACTTCGCCAATTGGTCCGCGCTCAGCGAATTCGTCGCGGCGATTGCCGGTCGCGATCCGGAGGTCTACCCGTTCGAACGGGCCGTCGACGCGGTTGTGGATGGCGATGTGGAATCGTTGGAAAAATTTTTGCGCGAAACGCTAGGTCTTGTTCACGCCCGGTCCACGCGTGTTACGCACTTCGATCCTCCGGTGCATCGCGCGACGTTGCTGCACTACATTGCCGCCAATGGTGTCGAGGGATACCGCCAGAAGACTCCGGCGAATGCCATGGTGATCGCGAAGACACTTCTCGACGCGGGCGCCGACGTCGATTCGCTAGCCGATCTATACGGCGGCGAGTGCACGACATTGAGCTTGCTTGTGTCGAGTTGTCATCCGGCCAACGCCGGATTGCAGGCGCAACTGGCGGAACTTTTGATCGACTACGGTGCGTCGCTGACCGGCGCCGGTTTCGGTAACTGGGTGTCTCCGCTTGAAACGGCGCTGGTGTTTGGTTATCGCGCGACAGCGGAAGTTCTCGTCATGCGCGGCGCTCCAATTGCCACAATCGCGGCGGCCGCCGGGCTTGGGCGAGTCGACGAAGTTGCGAAGATTTTACACGTTTCTTCAGCCGAGGCGCGCCATCGCGCGCTGGCGATCGCCGCACAAACCGGCCAAGTGGAGGCCGTGCGAATGCTACTCGACGCCGGTGAAGACCCGAACCGTTACAATCCGCCGGGCACACATGCCCACTCGGCCCCCATTCATCAGGCGGTGTGGGCGGGGCATCTCGATGTTGTGCGTTTGCTGGTTGAACGCGGCGCGTGTCTCGACACTCGCGACATGGTCTACGAAAGTACGCCGCTCGGTTGGGCGCGGTATGGTGGCAAGACGGAAATCGCGGAATACCTGGAGCGACATGACGCAACCTGACCAACTGAAAAGCGCCGAGCCGTTGCAGTGGTCGCCGGGGCGAGGCATCGACGTCTGGGCGATGATCAGCGCCGCCATCGCGGGCGATCTTGACGCGATTCGTGAGCTGGTCGAGCGCGATCCTTCGCTGGTCCGTTCGCATTACGGCTACCGGAAGCCTCTCTATTTCGCCGTGCGAGAGAATAGCGTTGCAGTCGCGCGGTTCCTGCTGGAGCGCGATCCGGATCCGTTCGGTTTGGCGGTGAACGATTCCCTGTTGGAGATCGCGCGCGACCGCGGCTATATGGAATTGGAAGCGCTCATCGACGACGCAAGCCGGCGGCTTTGTGGTGCAACGCCGGAAGGCAACCCGGTTTGCGATGCTCTGCGCGAGCGAGATCTTGAGCGGGCCGGCGCGCTGGTGGATGAATCGCCTGCACTTCTACATACCGGCGATCGCACCTCAAACCAGCCCATCCATTGGGCGGTGATGACACGCAACATCGACGCTATCGACGCGATGCTCGCGCGCGGCGCTGACATCAACGCGCGGCGCAAGGACGGTGCGCGGCCGATTCATCTTTCCAACGGCGACTACAACTATCGCGGCTGGCGCGACGTTCCGAAGGATGTTGATACGACTCCCGCGGAAGTGCTCGATCACCTGATCGCAAAAGGCGCGTACGTCGACATCTGGACGGCTTCGCATCGCGGCGATGTCGAACGTTTGCGTCAGCTTCTAGACGAGGAGCCTTCGCTTGCGAACCGCAATAGCGACTACCGCTCCTACTACCTCGGTTCCGGTTCGGCGCTACGCAACGCGGCCGCGAAGGGGCACATTGCTCTCGTGCGTCTGCTGCTTGATCGCGGCGCGGATCCGAATCTGCCGGAAGAGTACATCGCCCCGCACGGGCACGCGCTCTATTCGGCCGTCTATAGCGGGCATCACGACATTGCGCGGCTCTTGCTGGCGCACGGTGCGATTCCGAACGTCGAAGTGGAGAGTTCGGCGGATACTCTCAGCATCGCTATCAGCAATAATGACGCCGAGATGGTCGAACTGCTCTGTTCGCACGGCGCGGCGCGCCGCCTCCATCTGCTCGCCTACTATGGTGACGTCCAGACCGCCGCGGCTATGCTCGCGGCCAAGTCCGAGCTTGCCGATGACGTCGAAGCGTTATCCAATGCCGCGGGCTGCGGCCGCGAATCGTTCGTTCGGTTGATGTTGCGGTATCGGCCGAGGTTGGCGGAGCGGCTCAGCATGAACGGCGGCAAGACTCCGGAGATGGCGCGGCTATTGCAGGCGCACGGTTGGGATCCCAACCGAGCCGATTGGCTTGGTATCACACCATTGCACGAATGCGCGCGCCGGGGCAACGTGGAGCGCGCCGCACTACTTCTCGATCTCGGCGCCAATCTCGAAGCGCGCGACGAGGATATTTGCTCGCGGCCTCTGGCGTGGGCCGCCAAGTTTGGGCAACTCGCGATGGTCGAGTTTCTGCTCACGCGGGGCGCGCAGTTGGAAGCGGTCGACGATCCACCTTGGGCCACGCCGCTGGAATGGGCGTTGCGTCGAGGGCATAGCGAAGTGGCTGGTATCCTAGGGAAGTAGGAACTCCCACGCTTGAAAATTGGATTTGTCAGCCTCGGCTGCCCGAAAAATCTCGTCGACACCGAGGTAATGATGGGCAATATCTCAATGGCCGGTCACACGCTCACGCCCTCGCCGGAAGAAGCCGATGTCATTGTCGTCAACACTTGCAGCTTCATCGATCCCGCTAAGAAAGAGTCGATCGACACGATTCTCGAAATGGCGGAATACAAGAAGACCGGCCGCGCGCAGCGACTGGTAGTCGCGGGTTGCTTGGTTGAGCGGTATCGCGGTGAAATCGCGGCGCAGTTGCCGGAGGTCGATGCGGTCATCGGTACTAACGAGCTCGACAAAGTCGTGGCGATGTGTGAAGGACTAACCCCGCGCGAAGACGGCGCCGCCCCGTATCTCTATCACGACCTCACGCCGCGCGTCCGTACTACGCCGCGGCATTTCGCGTACATGAAGATCGCCGAAGGCTGCGACCATCCGTGCACGTTCTGCGTGATCCCCCACTACCGCGGCGCATTTCGCAGCCGCCGTTTCGAGAGCGTCGTCAACGAAGCGAAAAACCTTTTCGCCGATGGCGTGCGCGAAATCAACTTGATTGGGCAGGACACGACTTGTTATGGCGAAGACCTCGGTCTGAAAGACGGCTTGGCGCGATTGTTGGAGCGGCTTTCTCAGATCGAAACTGCGCACGAGAAGTGGGTGCGATTCCTCTACTGCTATCCCAATCGAGTCACGCAGAAGCTGCTCGACACGATTGCGGCCTATGCATCGCTTGTGAAGTACATCGACATGCCGCTGCAACACGCTTCGCGCAACGTGCTGAAAAGGATGAAGCGCGGTTCGCATGGCGATGCGTTCTTGAAACTGATCGAACGGATTCGCGAGACCATACCGGGTGTCGCCATACGAACCTCGATGATTGTTGGGTTCCCCGGGGAGACCGACGCCGATTTCGAAGAACTTAAGCAGTTCGTGGCGGTGGCGAAGTTCGATCGCCTGGGTGTGTTCACCTACTCCGACGAAGATACCAGCGAGAGTTTCAAGCTCGACGGCAAGGTCGATGGCCGTACGATCTACAACCGCAAGCGCGGCTTGATGGCGGTGCAGCGCAAGATCAGCAAGGTCCGCAATCGCGAACTGGTCGGCCGCGAATTCACCGTGCTCGTCGAGGGGCCGTCGAAGGAATCCGAGTTGCTTTGGGAAGCGCGACTGTCGACGCAAGCGCCTGACATTGATGGTGTCTGCTACATCACCGATCCCGGCGCGGGCCCACTCGCCCAAGGTCAGTTCCGCCGCATGCGCATTACGAAAGCGCACGATTATGATTTGGAAGGAGAGTTGGTCGACGCGGGTGTGGCGATGCCGCAACCGCCGAAGCCAATGTTTCCGATCCTTGCCGGGCACAGTGTAACCAATCCACTTCCACACCGATGAAATGTCCAATCTGCAAAGCGCAAGTTGCGTTCACCGATCCGTTCATGCCGTTCTGCAGCGCGCGTTGCAAGGAGATCGACCTCGGCAACTGGGCGTCGGAGAAATATGTGATTTCCACGCCGCTTCGCCCGGAAGATCTCGACGAGATGCCCTTCGACGGAAAACCAAATTAATGACGCGGTTGGCGGTGTGGATCGCGACGTGGTTTGGCTGCGGCTACGTGCCGAAGGGTCCGGGCACCGCGGGCGCTGTCGGCGGTATCGTGTGCGCGCTGCTTGCGCCGGCGTACCTGTGGTGGATGATCGCCGTGATGATCATTCCGTCAATTTGGGCGGCGAACGCATACGCCGCCTCGCGTGGCGGCAAGGACCCGCAGGAGGTTGTTGTCGACGAAGTAATCGGCCAGTGGATCGCACTGGCCGGCGCGACGCATCTGTCGTCGGCGACCCCATGGATATTGGCGTTTGCGCTATTTCGTCTCTTCGATATCTACAAGCCGCCGCCGGTCAGGCAACTTGAAAAACTGCCCGGAGGAACCGGCATTGTGATGGACGACGTGATGGCCGGCGTGTATGGCGCGGTTGTCATGCGCGTCCTCGGGTGGAACAATCTTTATTAGGTATGCCACGCAAAGTAGTTGATAAGAATCCGAACATAGAACAGATTTCTCCGGAGGCTGCGATACCTGGAGGCGAGATACGCATTCACGGCCGCGGATTCGCGACCGCCGACCGTCCTCGCGTTCTGCTCGGAGAAGTGTCGGCGCCGCTGATCATCGGTTCGGATTCTTACTGCATCGCGCGTGTGCCCGACAACGCGACCGATAGCTCGTTGCGTGTCGCAAGCGGAGATTTGTCGAGTTCGCAGTGGACCTGCGAGGTCGGCATACCGATTGCGGACAATTTGCATCCGGTCGCCAACCCGGCCGTGGATCGTAAAGGTATCGTGTTCTCCACGTTTTCGGGAAGCCGCGGACAGAAGACGCAGGTGTCGGTTTATCGCATCGATCCGCGCGAAGGCGCGACGCCGTTCCTGACCGACATCATGAACGCCACGGGACTCGCGTTCGATCAGGATGGCATTCTCTACGTATCGAGCCGCTTCGACGGCATTATTTACGAAGTCACGCCGAATGGCGAGATGGCGGTGTTCGTTGAAGGCATGGGCGTCGCCACCGGCATCGCGTTCGATCACGAGGGTTTCCTCTACGTCGGCGATCGTAGCGGCACGATTTTCAAGATCAGCCGTGACCGCCAGATCTATGTCTACGCAACGGTCGAACCGTCGATCGCCGCTTACCATCTCGCGTTTGGGCCGGAAGGCTACCTCTACGTGACAGGCCCAACAACATCGAGTTTCGACTGTGTCTACCGCATATCGAACAAGGGCGAAGTCGAAGTCTTCTATCGCGGTCTCGGCCGCCCGCAGGGCCTTGCATTCGACGAAAACGATAATCTTTATGTCGCTGCGTCGCTGGGCGGCCGCCGCGGCGTTGTGCGGATTTCGCCGGATCGCGACGCGGAGCTGTTTCTTTCCGGCCCCGGCATCGTCGGCCTTGCGTTCTCGCCTTCGCGCCACGCGATCGTCGCGACCAGCAACACGCTGTATCGCGTCGATTGCGGCATTGCGCCGCGTCCGCTATGAACGCCGAGATCATCGCCGTCGGCTCGGAGATGCTGACGCCAGACAAGATCGACACGAACTCGCTGTACCTCACGCAGGAGCTCAATACGCTTGGTATCGAAGTTGTTGCGAAGTCGATCATCGGCGACGATCGCGCGAAGTTGACCGCCGCGATTGCAGCCGCGCTCGCTTCGTCGGAACTCGTCATTCTGACCGGCGGTCTCGGTCCGACCGAGGACGACGTGACGCGCGACGCCGCGGCCGCGGCATTGGGCGTCGGCCAACATTACGACGAATCGGTCTGGCATCGAATCGAAGAACGCTTCAAGAAATTCAACCGCACTCCGAGCGCGAACAACCGGCGCCAGGCCGACATCCTGAATGGTGCAGAGGTGCTTCCGAATCCAAACGGCACCGCGCCTGGCCAGTGGTTCAGCCGGTCCGGAAAGATACTTGTCATGCTACCGGGGCCGCCGCGTGAGTTGAAGCCAATGGTCGCCTCGGAAATCGTTCCAAAACTCAGCCAAATTCTTCCGCCGATGGCGATTCGCGCCCGTTGGTATCGCGTCGCGTTGATGGGCGAGAGCGATCTTGACTCGCTGATCGCGCCGGTCTACACCAAGTACGCGAACCCTGTGACGACGATTCTGGCCGCCGCCGGTGATATCGATATACACCTGCGCGCGCGTTCTGTGAACGCCGAAGAAGCGGAGACCCTTCTCGAAGAACTGGGCTCCCATATCGAGAGTTTGATCGGCGATCGCATCTACTCAAACAACGGCGACTCGCTATCGAAAACAGTGGGTGACATGCTGCGCGCGCATGGCCAAACCGTAGCCGTTGCGGAAAGCTGTACAGGTGGCCTGTTAGGCGCCACGATCACCGAAGTGAGCGGCTCGAGCAAGTACTTCGCGGGCGGATTCCTGACGTATACGAACGAAATGAAGACGGCATTGCTGGACGTGCCTCCGGCTCTGATCGAGAAGCATACGGAAGTGAGTGAAGAAGTCTCCATAGCGATGGCTTCTGGCGCCCGCGCTAAGACAAACGCAACGTACGCCCTCAGCGTAACCGGTTACGCCGACGGTGATCGGGCCGGGTTAGTCTATATCGGACTCGCCACGCCCAAGCACACACACGCGCGGCGTTTGAGTCTCTTCGGCGACCGCCAGCGTGTTAGGGGCTTGGCCGTGATCAATTGCCTGGACTGGCTGCGGCGATCTATCGCACCCGAATTGCGCTGACCATTCGTCCGTCGCCCTTGTCGCGCCGGAACGAATGAAACAGTTCCGCATCGCAGTGGGTGCAAAGTCCGAGTGCGTCGATGCGTTGAAGGCCTGCGCCTACAAGTTGCCGGCGGTTCGCCGCGATCAAGTCGACAAATGGCCGCGGATCACGCTCTATTCGTTCGATGGGAAAGTGTGTTGCCACATCCTCGCCTACTTCAAAACAACACGCGCCGATTGCCGGCCCAATCGCCGCCAACAGAGCCTCGCGCCGGGATCCATCAGACACCATCCGCTCAACCACTTCGCCAATAATTCGCGCCGCCGTGCCTCGCCATCCAGCATGCACAGCCGCGACGGCGCGGCGCCCAGGGTCGGCAATTAGCACCGGCACGCAGTCGGCCGTGCGAATCTCAAGCCACAGCCCTTGCTGCGTGGACAGCAACGCATCGCCTTCGCCGCGGTGTCCGGGCGCGAAAGTCGAAACGAAAGTCGCCGAATGCGTCTGCTTCAGCCGCGCCGTCAATTCATAGGGCGTCCAAGCGCCGTCATGCCGCGTGCCGAAGCCATGTTCCAGCCATGTTTCGCGCTCTAATATCTCGGAGGTCAGCACGACGCCCGATACCACTCGAACGTACGCCGCAATCCCTCTTCAATCGGAAACTGCGGATCGTGACCAAGATCGCGTCGCGCCGCCGTGGTATCGGCCTGCGAATCACGGACGTCGCCTTCCCGCGGCGGGCCGTACTTCGCGGGAATGGAAACGCCTGCCAGCTTCTGCACTTCGCTCCAAAGGAAGTTCAACGAGTAGCGATTCCCATTGCCAGCGTTGTAGACGTTACCGGAAACACCTGGCGCGTGCGCGGCCTTGTGTACCAGCGCCGCCACGTCTTCGACGTAGGTGAAATCGCGTGTCTGCTCGCCATCGCCGAAGATCGGCGGCGCGGTGTTTTCAAGGGCCGCCTTCATGAACAAACTCAATACGCCCGAATACGGGCTGCCCGGATCCTGGCGCGGTCCGAACACGTTGAAGAAGCGTAGCGACACCGCCTCCAGCCCGTAGCAGGAGTGAAACACCGAACCGTAATACTCGCCTAGGAGTTTTTGTAAAGCATACGGCGACTTCGGCTTCGGCGCCATCGTCTCCACCTTCGGCAGTACCAGCGTATCTCCGTACGCTGAGCTCGACGCGGCGTAGACCACGCGACGCACGCCGGCCTCCTTCGCCGCGCGATAGACGTTGAACGTGCCGTTGCAATTGACGTCGTGCGAAGGCACCGGGTCCTTAATCGATCTTGGCACCGAGGGTATCGCGGCGAGATGAAAAACCGTGTCGATACCAGCAAACAATGGCCGAATCGCGGCGAACTCGCGGATGTCGGTGACGTGCACGTCGACTCGTTCTTTCACCTCTTCGAGGTTCGCCGGCTTGCCGCTCAGCATGTTGTCGATGACCGCGACGCGCGCTTGGCCCGACTGCAAGAGCTCGCGCACCAGTGCCGAACCAATAAAACCGGCGCCGCCCGTGATCAAGTAACGTGTAGACATTAGAGTGCCGCGATCTCCGCTTCCATGTGGCGCAACGATTCGTTGGCGATCGCTTCCGAACCGAACGTGAAATCGAATGCTTCCATCGAAATCCAGCCCGTGTAATTGCGGTCGCGGAGAGCGCGCAGCACGGGCTTGAAATCGTAGTTGCCCTTGCTCGGATGTTTACCGTCCATTTCGTTGACGTGCACGTGGCGAATCAGCGGGAAGTGGCGCGCCACCAGCGTCGCGTGTGGTTCGGCTTCCATTACCGCGTTATGCGAGTCGAACATCGTTTGAATCGAAGGACTGTCGGTCTCCTTGACCCAGGCCGCGGCTTCGTCAAGCGTCGTCACGACATCGGTATCGGTCGGCGGTAACGCTTCGATTAACAACGTGACTCCGCGCATCTCGGCGTGTTTCGCGACACTGCGCAATCCGTTGACGTAGTTCCGCGTAGCTTCCTGAGCGGACAAGCCGCCCACCGAACTGCGCTGTTTCGGGGAGCCAAATATCATTACCCCGCCGCTTTGCATCAGATCGGCGCAGAGATCGATCGAGGTGCGGATGTGCTCCCAACTGCGCGCTCGCAGCGCGTGGTCCGGTGTGGTCACGTGCAGCCCATTCGGCGCGACCATTAACCAATGGAGACCGACGAACTCGAGTCCCTCATCGGCCATGATCGCAACGCATTCGCGCCGCCGTTCGGGCGTGATCGTTGACGGATCGTCGGCGAGCGTGAACGGTGCGATCTCGATGCCGGTGTAGCCGGCGCTACGGATGGACTTGCAGGCGTCGCGGAAGTCCCATCCTTTGTAAACCTCGTTGCAGATGGCGTGGCGGAAACGAAAGGACATGAATCTCCAGTTTAACTACAATGTTGCAATGAACCGTCGTGCGTTGTTGACTGGTCTCGCGGCCCTGCCATCGGCTGCCCTGGCCGAAACCGATCCGGAGATGTATTGGCGGCGTATTCGCGAGGAGCAGTTCTCGCTGCCACACTGGCGCGTGTTCCTGAACAACGGCAGTCTTGGCATCACGCCTAAGCCGGTCGTTGCCGCGATGAAGGCCTTCATCGATCGATCGGCCGCGCTCGACATCGAAGAGTATCCGCGCTGGGGCTACGAACGCATGGACGAGCATCGGAAGGCGCTCGCCGCCTTTGTCGGTTGCGATCCCGACGAACTCGCGCTGACGCACAACGCCACCGAAGCGATCAGCCTCGTCGCGCAAGGACTCGACTTGAAAACCGGCGACGAGGTACTGATGACCGATCAGGAACATCCCAGCGGCCGAGGCGCGTGGACCGTGCGCGCCGCGCGCCACGGCATCGTGGTTCGGCAAGTGCCGATCCCACTGCCGCCGAAGAGCCCCGAACAGTTGGCTGAGTTGATGGTCGGTGCCATTGGTCCCCGCACGCGAGTGCTCTGTTTTAGCGGCATCACAACGACGACCGGCCTCATCATGCCGGTACGCGAGATCTGCCGCGCCGCCCGCGCCAAGGGCGTGCTGACACTTGTCGACGGCGCGCATATGCACGGCCAGATTCCGTTTCGCATCGATGAAATGGACTGCGATTTCATGGCCGCCAGTCCTCACAAGTGGCTATTCGCGCCTGCCGGTTGCGGCTTTCTCTACATCCGTCGCGAACACCAGGATCGCGTGTTTCCCTCCATCACTACCGACGGCTGGGTGAACTCTTCGCTTGCCGCCGCGCGCTTCATGCTCGTCGGGACAAATAATCGTTCGATCTTTGAAGGCATGATGGCGGGTTTGCAATTCGCCAAAGACATCGGCCCCGAACGAATCATGAAGCGCATGCATCAGCTTGCCCGGATGGTTCGCGACCGCGCCGCGAAAGAGCCGTCGCTCCGAATTTTGACTCCGGACGACGACCGGCTCTTCGGCTGCATGGTAACGCTGCAGTTGCAACCCGAACACGCGAAGCGCTTCGCGGCGCTCGTCAAGGAGCGGCGCATGTGGACGCTTGCCGCCGAGCGCTTCCGCGTGTCGGCTCACATCCACACGCGGCCTGGTGATATCGACGCGCTGTTCCAGGCGGTCGCGGATTCGAAAGCGTAGCCGCTAGTCCAGCCGCGCGGCGTTCGCCTTGCCGAACATCGCCGACATGCCTGCCGATATTACTCGCTGCGCGCACAGTCCGTCGTTGTGATTCGCGGGAAACGCCGCGCCGCTCCGCACGCAGTCGATGAACGCAGCGACTTCCGCGCGATATGCCGCGCCGAAGCGGTCGACAAACTCAGGCGCCGTCAATCCGGCTGTTCCGCCCGCAAACGCCTTGCGCGCGGTCGGTTCGGCGGCGCCGCGCTGGCCATACGCTTCCACCACGATTTCATGCGGCCGTTGATCGAAGCGTCCGATCTGAATTTGCCCTTGCTCGCCGAAGATGATCGTCTCCACTCGGTACCCCGAAACGTGATTGCGCGAAACCTGCACCTGTGCGTGCAGATCTTCGCCGAACCACATGTAGAGAGCGGCGTCGTCGAAGTCTTCCTGGCATGTCGTCAACGCATGGCTATAGATGCGCGAACCGATCGCCAGCGCGCGGTCCGGCATCTTGCCGGTGAGCCACAAAATCTCATCAACATTGTGCACCGACATATCCGGCAAGATGCCGTCGCTCTGATAGCCGTTCGGCGCGGGGCCTGAGTCTTCCAGCGCCGAGTAGATCTTGAATACCTTGCCGACCGCGCCCGAATGCGCCAATTCGCGGCCATAAGCCAGCGCCGGATCGAAGCGCCGCTGGAACGCAAGCATTACGGCGTTCGGCGCATCCCGATCGAGTTCGGCGCAGAACTCGGTATCGCCTCTCAACGAACCCGTCAGCGGTTTTTCCAGAAGGACGCGTTGCCCGGCTTTCACCAGAAGCGAAGTGTGTTCGCGATGCTTCTCGGTGGGGGTTACGATCATCGTGGCGTTGCACCCGCCAGATTCCCGGTACTCCTCAATCGAGCCGAACGCCTGCGCCGACGAGCCATGCTCGGCGATGAAACGCTTCGCCTTGTCGAGGTCGATATCGACGACCGCCGCAAGCCTGCAAGCGCCGTCGCGCCGTTCAATATCGAGGATGTTGAGCGCGTGCACCCATCCCATCCGGCCAACGCCGATGATGCCGAGTTCCAGTGGTTGAGACATTTCGACTATTGTAGCGGCAGTTCCATCAACAGCCCATCGTCGAACACACCATCGATGCATACGTGCCTTCGCAAAAGGCCGCACTCGGTGAATCCAAGCGACATGTAGTACCCCTGCGCATGAATGTTCGAGGCACGAACCTGAATGAATATCTTCGCGTAGTGATTCGCAATCGCGAACGATTTGGTGTGCTCGAACAATTGCCGGCCGATTCCTCTCCCGCGCGCGGCTGGCGTTAAGAACGTTCCGATCTGCGCAACGTGCATCATAGACACGAACGTTCCTTTCTCGAGGGTTTGCAGCCCGACGATCTCGCTTTCGACGGCAACATGAATCGCCTCGCGAGCGTTCAGGCGCTCTATGTAGGTGCGCTGCTCTTCGGCGGTCCATGCCGTTGTGATCGCCGAATGTACGCGCTCGGCTGCGATGCCCGCCATTATGCGTGCGATCGCCTCGGCGTCTTCCGGTGTGGCCCTTCGAATCGTCACGATTGCAGGATCTTCTTTACGACGTTGCCGTGTACGTCGGTGAGTCGGAAGTAGCGGCCAGCGTAGCGGTAGGTCAACTTGGTGTGATCGATGCCGAGACAGTGCAGCAGCGTTGCCTGCAGATCGTGAACGTGCACCGGATCGGCAACGATGTTGTAACTGTAGTCGTCCGTTTCGCCATACACGAGCCCTGGTTTCATACCGCCGCCGGCCATCCACATCGTGAAGCAGCGCGGGTGGTGATCGCGCCCGTAGTCTTGATCCGTCAGGCGTCCCTGGCAATATACCGTGCGTCCAAATTCGCCGCCCCAGACCACCAGCGTGTCTTGCAGCATTCCACGTTGTTCCAGATCGCGCACCAGCGCCGCGGCCGGTTGATCGGTCTCGCGGCATCGCGCGGGCAGGCCCTTTTGCAAGCCGCCGTGATGATCCCAATCGCGATGATAGAGCTGAATAAACCGCACGCCGCGCTCGGCCAGCCGGCGGGCCATCAGGCAGTTGTACGCGAATGTGCCGGGTTTGCGCGCATCGGCGCCGTAGCTCTCAACAACGCTCGCGGACTCCTTCGATAGGTCCGTCAGCTCCGGCACCGACGCCTGCATCTGAAAAGCCATCTCATACTGCGCGATGCGCGTGGCGATTTCCGGATCGCCCGTTTCATTGAACTTCGATTGATTGATTGCGGCCAGCGAATCGAGATACGCGCGCCGGTCTTCCCGCGACACGCCTTCGGGATCGCGCAGAAACAACACCGGATCGCCGACGCTTCGAAACTTCACGCCCTGATACTGCGTTGGCAAGAAACCGCTGCCCCAAAGCCGGTCATACAGCGGCTGGCCGCCACTGCCGACTGAAATCATGACAACGAATCCCGGCAGATCCTTTGCTTCGCTGCCGAGTCCATACGACACCCACGAACCCATGCTCGGCCGCCCGGCGATCTGCGAGCCGGTTTGCAGAAACGTCACCGCCGGATCGTGGTTGATCGCTTCGGTATGAATCGATCGCACGACCGTCAGTTTGTCCGCGATCTTTGCCGTGTGCGGCAGCAACTCGCTGATCCACGCTCCACTCTGTCCGTGTTGCTGAAATGAAAATCGCGCGGGGACTACGGGAAATGTCGACTGCGTCGATGACATCCCAGTCAGCCGTTGGCCCATGCGAATCGAGTCGGGCAGCTCTTCTTTGTATTTGTCCCTCAAGCGCGGCTTGTAGTCGAAGAGTTCTAACTGCGAAGGCCCGCCCGATTGGAACAGATAGATGATTCGCTTGGCCTTCGGTGCGTGATGGGTCGCCTGTGCGTTCAGAAGACTATGCAGCGCGGCGGTTGTAAGGAACGTGCGGCGTTTCATTCTTTCGTCACCGTTTCATCGAGATTGAGGATGAGGCTCGCGACCATCGTGTATGCCGCCAGTTCCGTGATGTTGAGCGACTTGTCGCGCTCGGATGCACCCGCGTTCAGCGACCGCTCCGCAGCCTTTGGATCCGCGTCGAATTTCTTCACGAACCGATCATACGTGAGGCGCGCCGCCGAGGCCTCTTTTGCCGATGGCGCCCGCGCAAGCGCAACACGCCACGCGTAGGCCACTCGGTCGTCAACCGACGCCCCGCCCTCGCGGATCATGCGTTCAGCGAACTTGCGCGCCGCTTCGACGAACGTCACGTCGTTCATCAAGTTGAGGGCTTGCAGCGGAGTATTCGTGCGAGTCTCGCGCACTACGCAGCCTTCTCGTGTCGGCGAATCGAAGTTGATCATCATCGGCGGCGCGACGGTGCGCTTCCAATAGGTGTACAGCGACCGTCGATACAGCCCGTCGCCCTTGTCCTCTCGATACGCGCCGCCCGATAGCTCCTGCCAGAGTCCCGGTGGTTGATACGGCTTCACGCTAGGCCCTCCGGTTTTGTTGACGAGCAGCCCCGAGACCGCCAGCGCCTGATCGCGTACAAACGCCGCCGGCAAACGCACACGGGGACCGCGCGAAATCAAACGATTCTCCGGATCTCGCTGCCACTGCTCCGGTGATGCCGCCGACGTCTGCCGATACGCTTCACTCATCACGATCAGTTTTTCCATTGCACGCAAATCCCAGCCGCGGTCCATGAACTCCACCGCCAAATAATCAAGTAGAGCGAGATGCGATGGCCACTCGCCTTGCGAACCGAGATCTTCCACGGTTTTGACCAGACCCGTTCCGAAGAACATCTGCCACATCCGGTTCATCTGCACACGCGCGGTCAGCGGATTGTGACGGTCGACCAGCCACTGCGCGAGGCCCAACCGGTTGCGCGGCCACTCCGGTTTCATCGCTGGCAGAGCGTGCGGTGTCGCCGACTCAACGGCTTCGCCTCGCGCGTCATACGCTCCTCGCTTCAGCAGGTACGCCTGCCGCTTCGGGCCTTCCACCATGACCATTACCGTAGGAAGCGTCTCGTTGTATTTGTCGCGTTCGATGCGCGCCGCATCGCGGGCGGCCAACGTATCTTTGATCGGCGCCGATGCTCCCTGATCCAGAAACGCTAACTGCAACTTCGCCCGTTGCTGCGCCGTGCGGCGCTTTTCAGGGATCGCCGCGATCTGATCGATCGTCTCCAAAACAGCCGTCGACAACGCTTCCTCTTCCGTTAGCGCTCGATCGAACACGCGAACGTCGTCGATCGCGCCAGTGAATTTCATCCCGCCGCCGGAGCCGATCAGAAACGGTACCTTCGGTCCGAATGGGTACGTCAACTCGTCGAACGTGATCTTGATTTTCGCTGGTCTGCCGTCGATCCAAATCCGCACACCCGCGCCTTTGCGCGTTCCGTCGTAGGTGAACGCGAGATGCTGCCACTTTCCCTGCGCGAGTTTCTCTTCGGTCTCCAATCGCAAGCTGATGTCCGTGTATCGCCTTGTCGCAACGAAATGCAGGTTCCCCTGCTTGACGTAGAGGCCATACCCTTCGCCTTCCCAATAATCCTCAATTCTCGACAGGATCGTTCCGTTCTCGCTCTCCGGCTTTACCCACGCGGCGAAACTGTACGGCGACATGTAGTTGAAATTTGCCTTGTCGCCCGCACTGACCTGAGCGGCCCCGTTAAACTGTGCCGCCTTGCCCCGCTTTCCTTCGGTAACCGTGCAGGGCGTATCGCACGACTCAAGATCATCGTAAATGATGAGGCCCTTCTCGACTCTCCAGTCGTATTCCTTTCGGTCTTTGATCCGCCGCTCCCAAATCTTCCGCTCTTTGCCCGATTGCGCCGAGAGCGCGTTCCAGTTCGCCTCCGCGCTCCGCAGCTTTGCGTCGTATTCCGCGAGCTTTGCCGCCATCTCCGGCGTCGGCGCTTTGATCGTCGGCTCTTCGTTGCCGAAGTTGTAGACCAGCCCGCGTTCGGGCACATTGTTGTAGAACGCGAACATCGAGTAGAAGTCTTTCTGTGTCAGCGGATCGTACTTGTGATCGTGACACCGAGCGCAGCCGAGCGTGAGTCCCAGCCACACGGTCGCCGTCGTTTCCACACGGTCGGCGACATATTCGACGCGGAACTCTTCTTCGACAATGCCGCCCTCGGCGTTCGTGCGATGGTTGCGATGAAAGCCCGTCGCGATCTTCTGCGGCAGCGTTGCGTTCGGCAACAAATCGCCCGCGATTTGTTCAATGGTGAATTTGTCAAACGGCATGTTCGTCTTGTACGCGTCGATGACCCAGTCTCGCCACCGCCACATATCGCGCACACCGTCGCTTTGATATCCATTGGTGTCGGCATACCGCGCCCACTCCAGCCACCGCTGCGCCATGCGTTCGGCGTGTTCGGGCGAAGCGAGTAGCTGATCGACGACCCTCTCGTAGTCGGCTATCGTGAACTTCGCCGCGAGTTCGGGCGACGGCGGTAGGCCGGTCAGATCCAGATAGACACGTCGCAACAGCGTGTGCGCCGGCGCCTGCGCCGACGTCTTCAAGCCGTCTCGCTGCAGCCGGCGGCGAACGAATTCGTCGATTCCGCCGCCGTTCGGCCGCGTAGGGGCAACCAATGACCAGTGATTTTGCCACGGCGCGCCTTGATCGATCCAGCGTTTGATCGTCTCGATGTCGGACTTCGCCAACGCTGCGTGGCCTGCATAGGCGGGAGGCATGCGTTTAGCGATGTTGGTTTCGGTAACCCGCGCGTAGATCTCGGACCCTTTGCCCGCCGCGCTCGGCACGTCGAGCCGCAGCGGGCTCTTGCGATTCGCCGCATCCGGCCCATGACACGCAAAGCAGCGGTCGCTTAGTATCGGGCGAATGTCTCGGTTGAATTCGACTTGTTGGCCGGCTAACACTCCGGCGAACGCAAATGCTGCAAGGGGACGCACCCTTCTATGAAATCATAATCGCGATCGCGCGTACTCTATTCGAGATACTTCTTCAAGTCCGGTTCGACTTGCGCTTTCACCTCGGCTGAGTCGATATTCTCTTTCGTGACAAGCTTGGGCGGCAGCGGCTGATCCTTCTTCACTTCCTTGCCGTCCAACTTCTCAACCGCGGCGATCACGGAGTTGTAACCCATCTGCATCGGGTTCTGGATCACCAGCGAATCGATCGCCCCGGCGCGCACATCGGCCAGCAACGTCTGGCTCCAGTCGAAGCCGACCATCTTCACCTTTGAGTCTTTGCGGCCTTTCAGCGCCTGCGCCGCGCCCACGGCGCTCGATTCGTTCGAAGCGAACAGCCCGTTGGCATCCGGAATCGCCGTGAGCATGTTCTCGGCCACTTGCAGCGACTTGGCGAAGTCCGCCATTCCGTAGCGCTTATCGACGATCTGGATCTCAGGAAACTTCTTCTTCACTTGATCTTCGAAGCCGGACTCGCGCGCCATCGTGGACGCGCCGCCAGGCTGCACGGCGACAACGATTACCTTGCCTTTGCCACCGAGGATTTCGCCCATCCGATCGGCTGCGAGTTGGCCGGCAGCGTAGTTGTCGGTTGCTACGAGCGAGACGTAGTTCTCGGTGTCGATGCCGCTGTCGAAAATTACAACGGGGATCTTTGCGTTGTGCGCGCGGTCAACCACGCCCACCATCACCTTCTTGTCGATTGGGGCCAGAACGATCGCGTCCACACGCTGGTTGATCATCGCTTCGACGATCTGAATCTGGCCGTTATAGTCGGTTTCCGTCGCCGGGCCATTCCAAATGATATCGACGTTCAACTCGCGCGAGGCCTTGACCGCGCCCGCGTGGACGGACTGCCAAAAAAGATGCGCGCGCCCCTTTGGAACGACCGCGATGCGGCGCTTGCTCGACTTGGCGCAGCCCGCAAAAGAAAGCGCGGCAGCCGCTAGGGCGCCGCGCATAAAGGTGTTGCGTTTCATCTTACTGTGGAAATTCCTTCGGCTCGGTAAGGTGCTGCCACCCGCGTCCGCTCAGCGCCTTCATGAAAGCCACCAGATCGGCTTTCTGCGCGGGCGTGAGTTTGAGTGGCTTCATCTCTTCGTCCAGGTTCTTGTTTTTGATGCCGCCTTTGTCGTAGAACTCGACGACCTCTTCGAGCGTCTTCAACCTTCCGTCGTGCATGTACGGGAACGTATGTTCGATCTCGCGCAGAGTCGGCGTCTTGAATTGGCCGAAGTGCGAAGGATCCTTCGTCACTGCGAAGCGCCCCTCTTCCGGAGTCGCCTTGTCCTGGCCGATGCCGAGATTGTGGAACGCGTTCAATGTGAAGTTCGGACCCTCGTGGCACTTGTCGCACTTGGCTTTGTTGAAGTAGACATCCATGCCCCGGACTTGCGCTGGAGTCATGGCGGCTTTGTTGCCGGCCTTGTAGCGGTCGTACGGTGCGTCGCCGCTCAACACCGTGCGTTCAAACGTCGCGATCGCCTTGGCGATGTGGTCGAGTGTGAACTCTTCGGCGCCGAACACGGCCTTGAACTTCGCGCGATAACCCGCGATGCCCCGCAGTGTCTTTACGACATTCGCGTGCGTGTTCCCCATCTCGATCGGATTCGCCATTGGGCCAACTGCTTGCGCTTCCAGCGTCGCCGCGCGGCCGTTCCAGAATTGCAAGAGGCCGTAGGCGCGATTGATTACCGTAGGCGCTGAGATCGGGCCCTTCTGGCCGCGGATGCCGGTCGAGACCGGAGCTTGATCGGTGAAGCCCTTCTTCGGATCGTGGCAAGTCGCGCACGACAACGTGCCGTCGCCCGAGATCCGCTTGTCGTAATAGAGCAATCGGCCGAGATCGGCCTTCGCGGCGGAATACGCGTTGTCCTTTGGCCAAATGATCGTCGTTAGGCCCAGCGGAGTTTTGACGCCGGCCGCCTTTTGAGCGTGAAGCAGGAACGCTGGCACGGCGACTAGTGCCGCCGTACCAATCCACAGTGAAGTTTTGGAAACCATGACTTTCCGTTATTTCTTCACGTATCCGGCAACGTAAAGAGCGCGGTAGCCCGCGTGCGAGGCGAGCGTGCCGGTCACTTCCATCACGTGCGCCATGTGATCCGATGCGGCTTTGCGGAAGTCGCTCATCGTCTGGCCGTCGCGGCGCGGATCGTGTTCTTCTTCCATCAGCATGTACAACGTGCCATCGGCGGTGAGCAGGCCGATCGGCTGGCCGGAGGCTGCGCACTTCTGTCCACAGGCGCGGTGCTTCTCGCCGTGCTTGCCAAGCTGCAAGTAGCAGGAAAATTCGACGAGTTCGCCGACGACTGTCGTGACCTTTCCATCGCGCGGTTTGCCGTCGATGCCGGCCGAAACGGTGGTCTGTGACCAGGCGTCTCCTTTGGCGCCCATGGTGCCCATGGGCTTCTTGTAGGTTGCATCGCCGATCGGCGCCCAAGCCGGAGCGAGCACGCCGGGGCCGCCGGCTTTCTTGGTGTCTTTCTTCGCTTCTTGCGCGAACATCATGCCGGCCGCGGCCAGCGCTACGATTGTGAATTTCATCGTGTTGGTCTCCCTTGTAGTTTCAATTTGCCGATTCCACTTGGTACGATATCACGGCAAACGTGTATTATCTCATTCTCTTCCTCATCGCGGCGCCCCTGGTTGCGCAAGAGCGCTGGCAGGCGCGGTCCATGGTGATCTCGTCGCGCGGGATCGCGGCGACAAGTCAGTCGCTTGCCTCCCAGGCCGGTGCGCAGATTCTGGCGCGAGGCGGGTCGGCCGTCGACGCCGCCATCGCCGCCAACGCCGTCCTATCCGTGGTCGAACCGATGATGTGTGGCATCGGAGGAGACCTGTTCGCCATTCACTACGACGCGAAGTCGGCGAAGCTGTCCGGCATAAACGCCAGCGGCTGGAGCGGAAAAGGACAAACGCTCGAAGCCTATCGCGCCAAAGGCCTGAGCGGCGTTCCATACTCTGGAATTCACACGGCGACGGTGCCCGGCGCGGTCGACGGCTGGTGGCAGTTGCACCAGAAGTTCGGCAAGCTGCCGTGGGCGGATCTATTCCAGCCGGCGATCTACTACGCACGCGAAGGCTTTCCCGTCACCGAGATCATTCAGGAAGATTGGGCTGGCACCTCGTCGAAGTTGGAGCGAGACGAGAACGCCCGAAAATACTGGCTGATCGATGGCCGGGCGCCGCGCCTTGGAGAAGTCTTCAAGGTCCCCGCACTTGCAACAGCGCTTTCGATCATTGCGAAGGGCGGCCGCGATGCGTTTTACAACGGGCCGATCGCGCAGTCGATTTTGAAGACGTCAAGAAGGCTCGGCGGCACGTTGGTGCAGGAAGATTTCACGCTGTTCCGGTCCGAGTGGATTGATCCGATCTCGACCGATTACCGCGGCTGGAAGGTTTACGAGATGCCGCCGAACGGGCAAGGAATCGCGGCGTTGATGATGTTGAATCTGATGGAGATGTTCTCGCTGCCGCAGATGGACCCGCGCTCCGCCGAGGCGATGCACCTAAAAATCGAAGCCCAAAAGTTGGCGTATCGCGACCTCTACGCCTACGTCGCCGATCCGAAAGTCTCGAAGGTCCCGATTGCGGGGATGTTGTCGAAGGCCTATGCCACAGAGCGTGCGAAAGGCATTCAGGCCGGCCGCGCGACCTGCGACACGCGGCCCGGCGAACCGGAGAAGGGTCACACGATCTATCTCAGTGTCATCGATAAAGAAGGCAACACCCTGAGCTGGATTCAGAGCATTTCGGACATGTGGGGATCCGGAGTCGCAGTCGACGACTACGCATTTCATTTGCACGACCGCGCCGGCGGCTTCTCGTCCGATCCCGCGCATCCGAACGTGCTGGCCGCGCGCAAGCGGCCGTTCCACACCATCATTCCAGGGTTCATGGAAAAGGGTAGCCAGAAGATCGCGTTTGGAATCATGCGCGGCGGCAATCAGGCGCAGGCGCACGCGCAGTTTGTGTCAAACGTCGTCGATCACAACATGAACATTCAAGCCGCGCTGGAAGCAACGCGGTTCACGCGGCGATCGGTGGAAGGCTGCGGTGTGATGATTGAAAATCGGTTGAATGAAGGCGCGCTGGAGAAGCTGCGCGGCATGGGACACATCGTTGACCTGCGCGCGGAGTACTCCGGCCAGATGGGTGGCGGCCAGGCCGTGATGCTCGATACGGCGGCAAAGATGCACTATGGGGCGTCGTCACCACGGAAAGACGGCGCGGCGATTCCCGAGCCGGATCCCTACTTTTTGCAGAGGAAACAATAATGCGACTTTTTGTTTTTGCCGCGATCGCGGCGTTAGCGGCCGAGCCGGCCGAGGAATTGACGAAGCTGGCGAAGAAGTCGCCGCAATCGGCGGAGTTTCGCAAGCAGTTGGAAGCGATGACGCAGCCCGAAGCGCGTAAGGCCGGGCGCGCCGCCGTCGGATACATGGGTGAGTTCGTGCTCGCGTTGGAGTCGTCCAAGCCCGCGGCGATCGTATGGAACGAAGGGCCTCAAGGCAAGGCGGTGCGCTTGAAGGGAACCGATCTGTGGGTTGCGTTAACTTCGGGTAAGACCGGTCGCTCCCACAATTACTACTGGGTCGTCGACGGCAAGCCGCTGCTGGCCGCGCCGCTGCTGCTGCCGAACGACATCGCGGCGTTCGGTCCCGGTAGCTACGAAAAGTCAGGCGTACCGCAAGGCAAGGTTTCGGAGAAGATTGTGCACCAGAGCAAGATCTATCCGGGCATGACCAATGATTACTGGGTTTACGTCCCCGCGCAGTACAACGCCTCGACGCCCGCCGCGCTGATGGTGTGGCAGGACGGGCAGAACTACATCACGCGGCCGGGAAATTCGCGGTTGTTGATCGTCCTGGACAATCTGATGCACGAAAAGAAAATCCCCGTGGCGATCCAAGTCTTCATCTCGCCTGGCATGGTGGGACAGCGCCGTCTGCGCTCCGTACAGTACGACTCGGTCGACGACGTGTACGCGCGCTACCTGCGCGACGAAGTGCTGAAGGACGTCGAGGCGAAGTACAACGTCCGCAAGGATGGCTACTCGCGTTTCATCGCCGGCGAGTCGTCGGGCGCGATCTGTGCATTCAACGTCGCGTGGCAGCACAACGAACACTTCACGCGTGTGTTGTCGCGCATCGGCAGCTACACGAGCATTCAATGGGATCCGTGGAAAAAAGAGGGCGGAAACATCTTCCCGTTCCTCGTCAGAAAGTCCGAGCGCAAGAACATCCGCGTGTGGATGTCCGATGGCGCCAACGATCTGGAGAACAATCACGGCTCGTGGCCGCTGCAGAATATCGCGTTGGCGAACTCGCTGAAGATGAAAGAGTACGATTTCCACTTCGTCTTCGGCACCGCGCAGCACAACACGCAGCACGGCAATGCGGAGTTGCCCGAAGCGCTGGAGTGGTTGTGGCGTGGCTACGACCCCGCGAAGACCTCGGAGTCCTTCACAATGGATCCGGCCGAGAAAACGAAACCGTACTTCCGCGTTAAGGCGTTGAACCGCTAAGCGTGGCGGAGTCGTTTCTGGTTCGGATTCCTCAGGCGGTCGAATTGGATTTCGACTGCGCGGGCGCGCAGGAATACGCCGCCGAGTGGCACGTGTTCTTCGATACCTTCGCGGAAGCGGAGACGTGCGCGCTGCGCTTCGACTCCGTTGTCGAAGTTGTGGCCGATGAGAACTGGTCCGCCGCGCTGCAGGCCGAATGGGTGCCGGTCCCAATCGGCAGGCGCTTCTGGTTAGCACCCGCCGCGTGGCACGGTGCCACGCCAGAAGGCCGCATCAGACTCGAAATGGTGCCGGGCAACGTGTTCGGCGGCGGTGATCATCCGACGACGCAACTCTGTTTGGAGCTACTGGAAGAAGTTGTCTTCGAAGGCGCAAGGGTTGTCGACATCGGAGCGGGCACTGGGATACTTACCCGCGCCGCGCGGGCGCTCCGCGCACAAGCAGTCGGCTGCGATATCGACCAGGCGGCTTCGGTGGACTTTGTCGGTTCAGCGGACGCATTGCGAAGCGGGGCGTTCGATGTTGTCATCGCCAACATCCACCTGGGAGTGTTGCGTGAAATCGCGGCAGATCTGCGGCGGCTCGGCGGTGTTCTTTTATTGAGCGGTTTCTTGCCGGAGCAGTGCGGCGAAGTAGCGGAACTATTCGGCGAACCGCGCGAACTGCGGTGTCGCGCCGGCTGGTGTGCGGGCTATTACTGACGCGCCCCCGGCTGCCACGCCGAGGTGCCCTCTTGCCACTTGTTCGCGGTGAGCCTCGTCTGCTTCTTACCGTCGAAATCCATGATGAATAGCTCGGCGTTCGGCGCGGTGAGGCCGTCGTAGAGCGGCGCTTCGTCGTGGAAACCATGCCTGTCGCTGGTGAACAGAATGCCCTTGCCGTCCGCGGTCCAAGCCGGCAGGCGATCGATGCCAATGGTGGGCGTAATCCGTTTCTTCTCCGCACCGTCGGGCTTGATGGTAAAGACATCGAAGTCGTCTTCGAAAAAACCGGTGTAGGCAATCAGCCCGCCATCGGGCGACCATACCGGATGATCGTCGCGCCCATCGGTAAGAATCGTCGCCTCGCCTTTTTCGATATCAAGCACACGTAATCCGCGATGCATGCGGCCCTGCACGCGGTAGACGATTTTCTTCCCGTCGGGCGACCAACTCGGGTACGCCGCGCCTGCCGGTTCCTTCGTCATGATTTGTAACCCCGTGCCGTCCGGTTTCACGATCGCGATTTGCGATGTGCCCCAATCGGCGTCGAACGAGGCGCCGTAACCGACGGCGATCCAAGCGCCATCGGGCGACCATGATGCTCCGAGCACCTTGTTCTTCCCGGCGGGCAGAATCACGCGGCGCACGGGATCGTAGGCAACCAGCGAACCTCCTTCGGTTACCACGATGCGATTGCCGTCATTGGCGGCGGAGGTCTCCCCGCTCGTGTAGGTCAATCGATAGCCGGGCTCCGCGCTCAGCAACGACTCGCCCTGCCTGCGGGCGCGCGGGGTGACTTTTTCATAGACGACGAATTTGCCATCGGGCGACCAAACAGGATTTCGCATCGCGCGCGCCGCCTTATCGAGCCACACCACCTTTTTCGCATTGATGTACTGCGGAGAGACCTTCAAACCTGGGCCCTTTGAGTGTTCCAAGCGCTCGCCGGAGTCGATATCGATCGACACGATCTGCGAAATCACGCCCTTCTGATCGGCGAGCGTGCGCCGCGCGGGCGCCGTCGCCTCCGCTGTCATCTCGTAAAAAACAACGCGTTTGCTATCCGGCGACCACTTTGGCGAGCCGGCGAACAGCCCCGCCTCCGTGATTCGACGCGCCTCGCTCGCATCGGGCTTCACGATGTAGATTGACGTTTCATGCAACGGCTCCAAGCCAGTGGGTGTGTAACGCGGCTTCGTGCCGCGGTCGGAAGAGAACGCGATCCACTTTCCATCGGGAGACCAGCTCGGTCGGAAATCGCCGCCGGGCGCCGAAGTGAGATTGCGTGAGTTCTTTGACGCGATATCGTAGATCCAAATGTCTGTGATGTCGGCGCCGCGGTTGGACACGTAGGCGATTTGTGTGCCGTCGGGCGAGTAGGCGGGTTGATCCTCGAAGGCGGCTTGGCGGGTTAGGCGTTCGAGGCCGGTGCCATTGTTGCGGATGCGGTAGAGATCGGTCGAGCCGCTGCGTTCGCTGGCGAAGGCGATCCACTTGCCGTCGGGCGAAAAGGTCGGGCTGTAGGCGAGATCGGAAGTGGTGTCGAGGCGGCGCTCGCCGGTACCATCGGCGTTGGAGACAAAAATTGCTATGGAGGCTGGGCCTTCCCGATGGAGATGGATAAGAGGCGCCGTCTGCTGCGCGGTTGCAACCGCCAGCCCGGCGAGGGCGATCAACGATTTCATCTATTCCTATTTTGCCAAGGCTCCGGCGAGAAGCTCGCGGCAGGTCGCGCCTTCGATGTTTTGGACACCGAGGAACGCCAGCGCCATACGTAGAGTTTCGACGTCGCCGTCCGGCGGAATCGGCGGCGCGCCGGTCTGCTTGCTCAGCTTTTCGCCGCCCGATCCGAGTGCGACGGGCAGGTGTAAATAGCGAGGAGTCGGAACGCCGAGTTGACGCTGCAGCCAAATCTGACGGGCGGTCGAATCAAGTAGGTCCGCGCCGCGAACGACGTCGGTGATGCGTTGGTCGGCATCGTCGACGACGACCGCGAACTGATACGAGTACAGTCCGTCGGCGCGCTTGAGAATGAAATCGCCACAGGTTGCCTCGAGGTTCTCTTCGAACGCGCCCAGACGCCGGTCTTCGAAACGGATCATTGCATCGGGCACGCGAAGGCGTATCGTTCGAGGCGGAAGGTTGGTCCCGTTGCGGCAGGCGCCGTCGTATCGCGGCTTTCGAGCGCAAGAGCAAGGGAACACCTTGGAGCCGAGCGACTCCAGCGCCGCGCGATAGAGACCGTGGCGTTGCGTTTGCCAGACCACCTCCTCATCCCATTCGAGCGCGTAGGCTTCGAGTGTTCGCAAAATCTCGCCGTCGGCGCCCGGTACGCAGCGTAGTTCGTCGATGTCTTCGATCCGGACCAGCCATCGCCCCCGCGCGCGGCGCGCGTCAAGCCACGAGCCAACCGCGGCGACCAGTGAGCCAAAGTGTAAGGGGCCGGTTGGCGACGGTGCGAAGCGGCCGCGGTACGGCTCAGCCATTCACCTTCATCTTGTCGCGCGCGTACCGCAGGCTGATCGCCGCGCTTTCCTTCGGCGGGCGGAACGGCGATGAGTCGAGTTCCGTCGTCAGCCAGCCTTGCCAGCCGATCGAATCGAGATGATTTTTGATCGAAACAAAATCAACACCACCTGAGCCAAGCGGCAGGAAAGGCGGGTCCGTCATCATGTCGGGCCAATCGAGTCGGGCGCGCGCGCCGCCGCGTGTGTCGGGCTTGGTGTCTTTCAAGTGAAACTCAACAATTCGATGGCCGAGGGTCTTGGTCAGCTCGACCGGATCGATGCCCGCCAGTGTAATGTGACCGGTGTCGAGTACGAAGGCCACGGTCTTCGGATCGGTGTGGCTGAGCACATAGTCGACCTCGCGGCGATTTTCGAACTGACTCCACATGTGCGCGTGGATTGCGAGGCGCACGCCTTCGGCGGCTGTGCGCTTGCCAAGTTTCTCGACCGTGTCTGAGAGCACCTTCAGATCTTCGTCCGTGGTGCCGGTGGGGCGGCGCGGGCCGAGATTGATCTTGAGATGATTTCCGCCGAGTGCGCGAACAAAGCGCGCCAGCCGCGTGTGCTCGTCGAGGAGTTTCGGCTGCTTGGCGCGATCGTTGAATGCCATCTCCATCGGACCGGAGTTCGACACGGTGATGATGCCGACGCCGATTGCTTTCGCTTTGGCGAGAACCTCGCCGGGCTTGTCGATCGAGTCCTTCAGATAACTGAAGAACGTCTCGACGTTACGATAGCCAACTTCGTGTGACTCGCGCGTGGCGAGCCAGAAGTCGGTCTCCCAGCCACCGCGCGTGTTATTGGTGACGCCGACTTTGTAGCGTGGCTTTCCGGCGGCGGCGAGTGCGGGAGCGAGTGCGACAACGGACCGGCGAGTGAGCATGATGCTTCCATCCTACTCCCCTCGCAGCACATCCGCGGGGTTGAGCGAGGCGGCGCGGCGAGAGGGAATCCAAGCGGCGACGAGCGCGATTAAGCCGAGACCGGAGATGCTGCCGAACCAGGAGACTTCATCCACCGGATCGACCCCAAACAGGAATGCGACGAGCGCGAACTGCGCCGTGAACGCAATGCCAAGACCGAGGACAATTCCGATGGCGGCCAGCTTCAATGCTCCCGTTAGCGTGAGCCGCGCCAGGTCGGCGCCCGTCGCGCCGAGCGCGAGACGCACGCCGAACTCGCCGCGCCGTTGCTCGACAACGTAACTCATGACGCCGTAAACGCCGATCAAGGCGAGCAGCGCGGCGAGCAGCGAAAAGCTGCCAAGCAAAACTGTGCGGAAACGAGGCAGGGCGATCGATTCCGACACCATCGAGTTGAGGGTTTGAAACCGCAGGGCGACGTTTGGCTTATCGGCGAGAATCGTGCGGCGAACCGACTCAGTGATGGAAGCGGGATCGAGGGAAGCGCGGATAACGACCTGCAACTCATCGGCGTATCGGAGGTGCTGTTGATAAGGCATGTACAACTCGGAGGCGGGTTCGATCAAAGGCGAACTGCTGCGGACGTCGCCGACGATGCCGACGATGGTCATCCATTCATCCGGGCGATCGAAGCCGCATGCGATCCGTTTGCCGAGCGCATCGTTGCCACCAAAGATGCGATCGGCCAGAGACTTTGAGACGATGGCGACCGGCGGCGCGTCATGCGTGTCGCGAATTGTGAAGTCGCGGCCGGCGATGCGTGGAATGCCGATGGTCTCGAAGTAGCGCTCGCCGGTGAGGCGGAAACGCGCGGACGGAAGTGTGCTCCGGCGCGAAGTTTTCAGATCGCTCCGGCCCTCGACGGCAAAGTAGCCGCCCGAGGAGTATACGCCGGAGGGCACGCCCATGGCGGCGGAACTGGAGGCGACTCCCGGTATCGCCGCCAGCTTTTCAGGGAGCGCCGCGAACCATCGTGCAGCCGAAAGCTGAGCTGCGTCGGAACTGTTTGCCGGCACGGCGGCGTAGGCGACCAGGACATCGTCCTTTCGGAAGCCGAGTTCGACTTCGTTGAGGCGCAAGAAGCTGCGGAATATCAGAGCGGCGGACACGGCGAGCGCAAGTGCGAGCGCGATCTCCACTACGACGACGAACTGGCGCATGCGGTTGGAGCCGGACACTGTGCCGCGGAGTCCGCCGCCTTGCTTGAGCGCGCTCTGGACATCGATGCGTGCGGACTGCCAGGCGGGCATGAGGCCGAATAGAATCGTCGCGCCAAGGGCAAGAGCGCCGGTAAACAGGAGCACGTGGGCATCAATCGAGACCTCGTCCAGTCGCGGCGTGCCGGGCGGGGCGACAGCCACCATCGCCCCAATCGCGATGCGGGCCAGCAGTAGCCCGGCCGCACCGGCGATCGCTGCCAGGACAAAAGACTCGGCGAGAAGGTAGCGGACGATGGCCCACGCGCTGGCGCCGAGGGCCGAGCGCACGGCGAGCTCACGCGTGCGTGCGGCCCCGCGTGCTAGCAGCAAGTTGGCAACGTTGGCGCATGCGATCAGTAGGAGCACCAGCACGGCGGCCAGAAGCGCTTGAAGCGTGGACTTCGATCCAAGCGAGAGAAACTCGGCTAGGTCGGTGGCCTGGAAGGACTTGCGCTCGTGGGTCGCAGGGAACTGCGCGCGCAGGCGCCGGCCGATTGTTTCGAGCTGCGCTTGTGCGGCTTCCAACGATTGCCCGGCGCGCAGGCGCGCCACGACGCGATAGTTGTGCGCCGTACGTTCCAGCAGTTCGGGCGTCGCATTGGCGCGCAGCCAAACATTGGCTTTCGGCGGAAACGCCGTGGCGGTTGCAAGCACGCCGGCTATGGCGAACTGCTTCTCGTAGACAATGACGTTCTGTCCGATTGCGGCGGCGGCAGAGCCGAAAGTTCGCTCGGCGAAATCGGCGGTGACGACCGCGGCGGGAGCGCTGTCGTTGGGATCGAAGGCGCGTCCGGCGAGAATGGCGCCGGGCCCGAATACGGAGAAGAACTGAGGAGAGGCGAATTGTGCGTTCGCGAATTCGGCGCCGTTCTTGGTACGGACGTTGATCTGGCCGCCGTAGTAGTAAGCGATGTGTTCGAACGCGGAAACACCGGAAACGAGATCGAGGTAATCGCCGCCGGATACCGTCCCACTCGCGCCGGTAGTGACGGCGACGATGCGATCGGGTTGATCGTACGGCAATGCGCGCAGAAGTACCGCGTTGACGATGCTAAACACCGCGGTGGCGCCGCCGATTCCGAGACCCAGGATTATCACCGCAACCGCGGTGAAGCCAGAACTGCGCGCGAGGCCGCGAACAGCCAGCCGGACATCACTGAGCATGTTCAATCATTATGCCTTATGGCGGTCCGGCGTCGCCGGGT